>NZ_JPOO01000003.1:0-319124 GCF_000733925.1 Arenibacter algicola | reverse complement strand
GCAATGATTATATCAATCTGTGGCTCTGACACCAAGTTTGAGATAGGCATAGAAATGATAAAAAAAAAGCGGCCAGAATTAATATTCTTTAATGCCTGTGAGGCAAATTTAAATTTTTTTGAACTCATTGATAATATAGATTTCGTAGCACCTAAATTTATATTCATGTCCAATGAGAAGAAGGATGCATATCACGCTTACAAATTAAACGCAGTTGGCTTTCTATTAAAACCATTGCGCTTTAATGATATCATACTAGCGGTTTATAATGTCATGAAAATATGTGAAATAGAACTTAGTTTTCAAAAAATCCAACTACAGAAAATAGACTTCTTAAACGCATCGCGTACCAACCAAGATTATGTTGCAATATCATCAAATAATAAAATAGAATTGCTAAAAACAGATGATATTATTTATTGCCAGTCCGAAGGGAAATATACCGAATTTAAATTGACGGATGGAGCAAAAATTTTATCTACCAAGAACCTTGGTGAATATGTAAATACCATTAATCAAAATTATTTCTTTAGAATTCACCATTCTTATCTAATTAATATAAAACATATTGTAAAAATCACTAAAAAAGATGGTTTTCATTGTGAATTTTCTGACGGCACAATACTACCTGTGGCCAAAAGGCGCATGGATAGGTTTACCCAATTTATCAAACAATAAAAATCATACTATTTTCTGAAAATAAATAATATAAACCGCCAATAGGACAATGACACATAAGTATAAAAAGTTAATGATAGTTGATGATAATAAGATTGACATTTTTATTACAATTAAATTATTATCCAAATATTGTTTTGCGAAGGATGTATTGCAATATACTTCTGCTGAAAAAGCTCTAGAATATCTAAAAGAAAACAATCTCAATATTGAAAATTTGCCTGATTTGATTTTTTTAGATATTAACATGCCTATAATGGATGGCTTTGAATTTTTGGATCAATTCAATAAATTGGATAATAATCTGCATGAACATTGTAAAGTATGTATTGTATCCAGCAGTATTAGCCCTCATGACGTGCATAAAGCAAAATTGGAAAGAGGAATCTCTAAATTTACCAGTAAACCTATCTCCAAAAATTTTATTGAATCACTTATGGCTTGATTATATATCATTTTGTTGAATTTATACGATTAACTAAGTTTTGCATGTTGGTTTAGTAAATTACCAATACTTTTAAGAGTGTGACTTCTGAACATATCAAATCGTAAAACGACCAATGATAAGAATAGACAAGTTATTTGTAGGTGCGTAATTCGGTGAGTAATTTCTATATTAAAATTTATAAATACCTGATAATCAATATTTAATGTGGTAGGTTGCAGTTCCTCTTTCTCCGCAAAAGGAAACCCATAACGAAAGTTATGGGTTTTTTGTTTCCTGCAGCCTACGAAGTTTACTTCGAAGAGGCGGAAGGAAACAAAAAGTCTAACACGCGGAGCGGGTTATGGTTTCCATGCTTGCCCGGGATTGCCTATTGGGATGCGCGAGTGGAAACGAGTGAATCCTTTATCTGTATGAAAGCTACAAATTTGCCCAGCACTTTTATTCAGGGTTATGGTTTCCATGCTTGCCCAGGATTGCCTATTGGGATGCACGAGTGGCAACGAGTGAATCCTGGCGAGGCACGAGCGTAACGCTCGCGCCAGCGGGGGGGTCATTGGGATTGTTCTTAAGCTGTTACCGAATTAGTAATGATAACTTTTCTCTATTTTCATAAATAATCCAAAGGTTTATGGCCAGTAATATGAATGCAATAGGTAAACCCGATGGTGCAGAATTGATGTTTGTTAAAAGTATACCTATTATTACTGGAAAAATTACCAGGGCACCAAGTATCCTAGTTTTAGGAATGGCAAACAATAAACCACCTAGAATTTCTGCAAAAGCCACCAAGGGTATAAGCCAACTAACCTCCATGAGTGCGCTCATTAATTTTACCATATTTTCGGGTAAATCTTCAGGTATTGGCATGTAATTGAAAAATTTATTCAATCCTGCATTAATGAACACAAGACCAAATAACAGACTAACGACGAACATTATTTTCTTTTTCATCTTTTTATTTTTTTAAGGCTACGAGTAACTCATCCAATTTCTCAAGTGTAGAAAGCATACCTTCTTCCATTCCCATATTGATTACCGCTTCAAGTTCATTCAATGAATCGTATGAAACAACAGTTGTAACTATAGCATTTTCGCCTTTGTCGGTAAATGTCACTTTCCAATTGGCAGTAGGAAGCTCTTGATTTATGGTGCCTTCACTATCGCAAAATGAATCGATTGATCGATAATAATCTATAGGATTTACATCATAATATTCAGTATAGCCCCAATATTCTGGGCCTTCAGGGTCAATCATGGCATAATGCCAATGCCCACCATTTTTAAAGTCCATAGATTTTGTTTTGGTCGTAAATGGTTTTGGTGCAAACCATTTATCCAGGAATTCCAGTTTGGTGTAGCAATCCCAAACGAGTTGCCTTTCTGCGTTGAACTCCCGCACGATAGTTAAAGTGTTGTTGTCCTTGTCCACAAGGAAATCGAATTGCAAATTACCTTTCATTTTTTTAGTCTTTAAATGTGTTCAATAAATTATCGAGTTGATTTAAGCCTGCTGTAAAGCCTTCTTTAAAGCCCATTTTTAATATTTTTTCCAGACCTTCAAAAGTGTCCAGGGTTAGGGTGATATCTACAGTGGTGGATTCATGGTTATCAATGAAGCTGTTTTTCCAATGTATTTTCAAAAAATCTGTCTTCACGAAATTCGCTTCTTCATCACAAAACCCATCCCAACCGCTAAACATTTTTTGCTCTTCAATTCTTACATAGTCGAACCTATTCCAGTGCATTTTATTTTCTGGGCTTACCATTGCATAATGCCACATTCCTCCTTCCTTAAAGTCCAAAATTTTGGTTTTATTTTGAAAAGGTTTTGGGGCCCACCATTGGTCAAGGATTTCGGGAATTGTCCACGCTTTCCATACTAATTCTAGTTCTGCGTTAAATTCTCGTTGAATGTTGATGGAATTGTTTTCCTTGTCCACTGAAAAATTGAATAACAGACTACTTTTCATTTTTTTTGTTTTTAAGTGTGTCCAATAAATTATCCAGTTGGTTGAATCGGTTTTCCCAAATGACTCTAAATTGCTCTAGCCATTTATCGATTTCCTTCATTTTTTCAACTTTAAGCTCGTAGAATATTTCTCGACCTTGTTGGTTGGCTTCGACCAAGTCGCATTCATTAAGAATTTGAATGTGCTTGGAAATCGTGGGTCTTGCCGCATCAAAGTTTTCTGCAATGGCACCAGCGGTCATTGTTTGTGAGGTTAGCATTACCAATATGGCACGCCTTGTTGGGTCTGAAATGGCCTGAAAAATATCTCGTCTTAATTTCATTATGAAGTTATTTGGCTACAAATATATACGAAGTCATTTAACTACGCAAATAAATAACAGATTTCATTTGAATTTTGTGGAAAGTTTAGACAGACAATAAGAAGAACTTCACAGGCATAGTAAGACTTCTATAATCCAAATTGCCTTAGATGATGGTCCGTATGTTTATATACCAGAATACCGATTTGCTCTTTGGTCATTTTACCAAAGAAATCGTGAATGAATCTTGGGTTGTTGTAGTTTTCATATTTATAAATCAAATCAATCCATTACAACTTTTCCGATTCCAAATCTCCATCTATTGTCTGTACCTTAAACTGGTCTGAAATAGGAATGTTTCTGTCCAATGGTCTATCATCTTTTATCATTCTCTTCAGTGCCATTTTTCCAAATAGTTTTCCAATAAAAGCTTGTTTGTAGGTATGGTCTTGTGTCCCTAGTATCCATCCATTCCAATAGGTATTGTGTCTTAGCATTTGGACCACATTCATTTTGCCCCATATAGCTTTTTGTTCCTTACGTATTTGTTCTATTCGTTCTACTAACTGATCTCTTGTATTTTTGTCGAATATGGTTTTCATTTTTACATCTTTATACAGTATGAAGTAATCGCTTTTATTTTAACTCCTTTTGCAGCTTGAAACATGTAAAAATCAGAAAACGCGTACTTTTCCCCGTTCTGCATTTTCATCATCCCATTTGCAGCGCCTTCTTTTCCGTGCGATAAGATTTGGTCAATAATCAATTCGGATGCTTTTACTGATTTCATTTCCTCCAATGCTTTTGCAAAATTTACTTTTCCTTCAATTTGTTGATCCCCGATGATATTCCAGACTATGTCATCGGATACACTATCGATTAAAAATGTTAGGTTTCCTTCAGCAAAAGCGATATTGTATTGCTTTAGAAATTCCATTTTGGGTGAGTTCCCACAATTTGGACTTGATATTATTTTGATCATTTTATAACGTTTTTAACTTTACATATTCTCATTATATAATAAGTTAAACTTTTCTTCATCTTGCTCGGTAAAAACACAAACATAATAGCCATTATCATCATAATAAACTTTCCTGTCATAACCGCACTTAGTTCTAATTGAACGTATAACTTCCCTAATATACCAATTCAAACTTATGTTATATCTTTTTGAAATAAAACGTTAGTAAATGCAATAAATTAAAAAACTTACGTCTTCTTAAACAAAGACCCCTATAAAAGGTAATAGCCATTTTGGAATCAGAAAACAGTACAAAGCTGAAAGATTTTTTCGGACGGGAATACGACTCTCTCAAGAGGTATGTGAACTCAAAAATAAGTGACACGGCCAATCGAGATGCAGAGGATATTATCCAAGATGTTGCCCTAAAACTATTTTCAGGGGCGGATAGATATGCACCGATTAATAATGTCGCTGGATTTGTTTATAAATCCGTAAGGAACAGAATTATTGATGTAATGCGGACTACTAAAAAAAATATGAATTCCGTTGATATTGATAATGATCTATTGGATTTGGTAGATGTAATTCATCAATCTGCCAATAGTTATTCCTCGGAGGAAACAGTGCTGCTTTTAAAAAAATGTATCGATCAGTTAAAACCTGCATATAAGGACATAATCGTCGCCGTTGACTTTGAAGGGTATTCATACAAGGAAATTGCAAAGGAAACAGGTATTTCTATAGGTACACTCATGTCCAGAAGGCATAGGGCACTGGGCATATTATATTCTCAAATTGAACAAAAAATAAATAGATAAACTTAAAATTATTGAACCATGACAAATTTTTTCACGCATAAATTCAGAAAGAAATCCCCTCTTAAGATCATAGGAATGATTGTTTTTGGAACTATTGCCATAGTTGGATTGGCCATTTTATTTGGTTTTGTCCTAATGTGGTTGTGGAACTGGTTAATGCCCGATTTATTTGGATTGACCACAATTACTTACTGGCAGGCCGTAGGACTGTTTATTCTCTTAAAGATACTTCTTGGTGGGTGCGGCGGCAGCGGTAGCAGTAAGAAAAAATCCTCCAAACATAAAGATAGAATATGTGAAAATGAATCCAAAACCGATTTTTCAAAATGGAAACATTATGATAAATTTTGGAAAGAGGAAGGTGATCAACACTTCAAAGACTATTTAAAAAGGCAGGAAAACCCTATGCAGGATAACGGCCCAAAATCAGAGTTGGAATAACCTAACAATTTATTATGGAATTATTGATATTTCAGACAGATATTAAATCGAAGGACAAAGTGAAATCAATTGAACCTATATTGAACAGTCACTCCAATATTCTTAAATGGACCATTGACCTAGAGGATATTGATAATGTACTTAGAATTGAAGCTACTAAAAATTTGATGGAGGAGGAAGTTATTGATTTGCTGAAAGTTCTAGGATTTAGTATCCAAACATTGCCGGACTAAGTCGTTGGCCTCCAAATTTCCGTTCTATGTCATGACCTAAACATGGGAGTGAATTAAGCTCAAGGTATGTTTAATCCCTAAAAGCAGCCTAGTTTTTATTCCAAATGATTTTCTCAAAACAGACTTCAGTTGTTATAGCTTTTCATGTTGTAAAGTAATGAAGCTCTTCCAGCCGATAATGGGAGATAATCCATTTAAATGGGCAGGATAAGCATGGTAATAAACCTCTTTTTTGAGATCCAATATTACCGGCCATTTAACTTCATCCACCCCTTGGCCCAAAATATTCAAGATGGCCGTTTCTACAAATTTGGAACATATGGCGCCTATCACTCTAATTTCGTCATGATAACCTGGTCCGGACAAACCTATATAGTAATCGGCCGGTTCTCCCGAAAATGAACATGTTGGTATTTCTGACACAACGTGTGCAGAATTTTCAACAATTCCTTCACAAGATTGGTTTTTCGGGATTAAGTTATTTCTTATACTTTCCATATGACCAAAACTACTTTTTTTCTGTTTTGATGGAAGGTTGCCTACTTTATTTTATCATCTGAATTGTTAACTATTAAATCGGCTTGAATTCAGAATATTACATTTTTAATCAACAGAAGTTGTTTTTGTCCAAATATAATTCCATATGTCTAATATCGGGTGGACATGTTTGATCTGGGAAAAATATTGGAAGCGATTGGAGTCCTGGAACCCACCATTTCCAAAATATGAACCTGTGATGGTAGAATGGGTTGAAAGCCTTTTCCTATAACGGATATCAATTCAATTGAGGTTTTATCTAAGATTGATGTATTTAGGTTTGCCATTGTTAATTTTTTTCCATTGAAGCAACCAATTAAATTGATTGACGTCTTCTTCGAACAAGTAATCGAATCATGGAACCCACGGGTACCAGGTGCATAGTTCCCCCCAATTAAAAATAAAAATGATTGCAATTGCCGACTAGCACTATTTTTTAGGATAGTCAGAGGTACTGGAGCATCCTTTGGGCATATTTGAGACACAAAGCATAACGCCTTTAGTCAATATTAGATATTTTATAAAAGTTAATGTAGCGTTTTAGGTCGACTTTTCGTACCGGTAATAACCTGAGTCTACAAATTGGATTGTAGATGTTTTACAGATTGATTTTGAAGTGTATATAATCGAATATGAAACATAGTGTTGGGAATGGAACGATTTATATTGTAGAGTACTATTGGGGTAATGTAGATAATGTTTTGTGTTCCATTGGAATTTAGAGCGCAAATTGAACTTTTAAAGTCTGTCAAGGTCAACGCTATTAATAGAATACCGTTGGAATAAGAGTTTTTGCACAGTTTAAAACTAAACCTAAAATAAACAATAACAGCCGTTACTTTAAAGAACCATTGCTTTGATCGTGAATCTACATTTAATAATTTTTTATGGATAGGCCAAAGATTTATAAGGTCCTTATACAGCTAATTATATGGACATGATGCTCCTTTTAATTAATTCTGGGTATAAAGTTTGGACGGCGTTTTTGTTAAATGGAACTCCGTTCATTCACATGATAAAATTGCATGGAAAAAAGAATAATCAAATCGGCTACCTGTTTTAGGAATTACTTTTTTGATTCCCATAAGTAGTATAATTGTGAAGAAGATTGAGCAAGGACACTAGGGAGGAAGAGACGAATTTAATTTCTGGTTGTGTTTTAAAATCAAGAATAGATCAGGAACGTCTTTATAAGAAATATTATGGTTATGTCATGGCAATTGGGATGGCCTATTGTACAAATAAGGATGTGGCAAGGGAAGTGGTCGATGATGTCTTTATCAAGATTTTTGATTCGATTGATTCCTTTGACCGGAACCAATCTTTTAAGGGTTGGGTGAGACGAATAACCATTAATTGCGCCATAGATGAATTTAGAAGGAACAAAAAACATTTATATCACTTGGACATAAGTGAATGTCCATTGGATTTGCCAGCGGTAGATTTATTGGACCAATTGAACATTGATGATATTCATAATTTATTGGGAGAACTTCCCGAAATTTTAAGGACGGTTTTTAATCTCTACGAAATTGAAGGCTATAACCACAAGGAGATTTCAGAATTTATGGGCATAGGCGAAAGTTCGTCCAGGACTTATCTAGCAAGAGCGAAAGAGAGGTTGAGAAGTATGGTAACCAGACATTTTAATCAATAAGGATGAAAGAACATTTTGACGAAGAATTGGCAAACAAAATTAGGGACGCAATACTTGACCATGTGGAGGTCTATGAGGAAGGGGCATGGGAGCGTTTTCTAAATCGTAAGGAAAATAATAAAAACCGGGTTCCTTATTGGTATTTTACAGGAATTGCTTCGTCTGTTTTATTGGTAGTTTCGATTGGCTGGATATTACTCAAAAATTTTCAGCAACCTATAGATATACAAAATCCCTTAACTATAAAGGAAAGGCCCCTACCCCATCCCCGCTTAATAGATTCTACATCGGCCAGGGATAACGAAGATTATAACCAATATTTTCTTAAGGACATTTCCAAAAAGAATAACACTTATGTTTCCTCTAGTGATGATACCTTGAATTTGCATCGTACCACTGGAATTAAACTGACCCAAAAGGATGGTAGGCATAAAGACACTTTTAAAAAAGTTGGAAAAGATAGATCTGTTATGGCAGTAACACAATCTATAATGCTGTTTGGGAATGCTTTGCCCAATGATGCCGGGGATATTAATTTTTTGGCTTTACCAATAGAGAACGTTTATTTGAATTCTGAGCAATTGACATCTTACAGTACAGAGGAAAATTACAAGGTTCCCAAGTCCGATAAGAAGAATATTGAAGTTGGGCTCCAGATTTCACCAAGTTATGGTTCAAATAATGCCAGTTTCCAAGCCTTGACTTCCACAAACTTTGGCGGCGGGGTAACTTTGAACGTGCCAATTAAATCCTCGGCATTTTCAATTAACACTGGAGTAATTTTTAATGACCTGCGCTTAACGAACGAAGAATCCATGCTTGCATCTTCGGAGGTTTCTATGGAAGAGGATAAACACTATAAGGAGGAAACAAGACTTTATAATTTGGATATTCCTTTAAATTTAATGTATAAGATTCCTAGCAAAAGAAACTATATTTATGTTCAAGCCGGTATGTCTTCCTATTTAACTTTTAATGAAAATATGGCATCGACCAAAACTACCTTTCGTGAAGTAGAGGTTTTTCAAGATGTCGACGGGACAACGCATAGTTATATGGTTACTGAAGCTATATCGTCAAAGGAAGAATCAGATTACCATGGTACTAAGTTGATCCCCTTGGGATCATTGAATTTATCCTTGGGGTATAAGGCACCTTTAACAGACCGTATAAAGTATGAAATCCAGCCCTTTTATAAATTCCCTTTAAATCCCATAACCACTGATAACACTAAAGTTCCCATGGGTGGGATATCCTTAAAAGTCTCTATAACTCCTTAATATCATTTTCGGAGCTCTATGCCTCCTATATAAATGTTTTAAGTTTACATGTAGCATTCCGTCAATTTTATGCGTATAGATGATTCATAACTAATAAAAAAGTGTATCTCCATATAAAACCATTTAAGGGATTGAACTGACGTGTAGGAATTGGATAGAGCTATAAAAAGTTGATCAGTTATATTGACCATTTGGAATTGGGCTTTTAACCAAATAATAGTACAGTGAATTTTATCAAAATGTATTAGTTGTTTATATTTTTTGGAAAAGTCCCTATTGCCTATGATAGGGGCTTTTTTTGTATTCCCTCTTAATCCCAATGGTTTCTTTTGAGGACGTTTTAGAATTGAGTTGATATCCACTATTTCCTTCTGTAGTTTGATTGATGGGTAATTGGAAAGTGATACCATTGAAGCCCAAAATGTATAGGATGCGTTCAAATCTTTAACCAACCTAAACTCTAAATATTGAAATTTCTCAATTTAATTAAAGGGCGATTATAATACTGTTCAGGTACAAGAGCAGCACCTGAACTACTGTTTATTGCTGATTTAGAATTTTTAGCGCCTGCTGTTATTGGAAATGATCAATTTAATTACGATTACAAGTTATGCATTTTACCATTCTTCGATCAGGACAAATACTTTTATAGAAATGCCCCACTTCCTTTCACTTTTTCAATGATTCCCATGGTCTAGAGATTTAACAAAAAAAATAGTCTAGGATATGTAGCGTTTTTGAAAGCATGGCCGTAATGGGGTTATTAACAATAAAAAACAAAATTTACATGAAAAACAAAATTAAATTCCAATCGTATTATTTTTTAATTCTTATGACCATGGTCACCGTTTTAACTACGTCCTGCAGTAAAGATGACGACAATGATCCAGATTCAAAAGTGGCAGCCCCTACACTTAGTAATGCCAGTGAACTTCAGGCTACTTCCTTTAAGGCTTCTTGGACCAAAGTGGATTTGGCGGATAGTTACCTAATTGAAGTTTCCAAAAAATCTGATTTTAGTTCAACCGTTACGGGCTACAATAAAAAATCGGTTACCACCAACAGTGCCGTCATCAGCGGATTGGAAGGGGAGACCAAATATTATTTTAGGGTCTATGCCAAAGATGGTAGTGACATATCAAAGGCATCTGCTGCCAAAGATGCCACGACAACCAAGCTTATAGCTGGGCCTGTGCTTAAAGATGCAACTGATATCCAGAACACATCATTTAAAATTGAATGGACTGCTATAACCGGGGCCGATAAATATCTAGTAGAGGTTTCAAGTAAATCGGATTTTAGTTCTACAGTTGCTGGTTTCAACAAGAAAGAAGTTAGTGAAATATCTGCTTCCGTAAGCGGTTTAACCACCAAAACCAAGTATTATGTAAGGGTATACACCAAGAAAGGTGCGGATGTGTCCAAACCATCTGCGGTTAAGGAAATCACAACTAGTTGATTGTGTTAAATTGTTTGATTAAGAGAAGCCGTCTCAAAACCTGAGGCGGCTTCTTTTTGTTTCTTATAATCTTATTGGCTTAGCTCAAAGAGGCGGAAGAACTGCTTGTTGATTTTAGCCATTGATTGTACTATTTTTATGCAGGAATTATCTGGAACGGGCAAATAGATCCTGTATTTCCAAATTCAATTATTGGAGGCTAGTTTGCTTCCCCAAATTTTTAATTTTTATTTGGATTCCCCTGTTGATTCCTTAACCGCTTCGATTGCTCCTGCCTCTATTGGCATTATGTTCCTCATGGTAACTACGGATATCTTCTTTTTGATACCCCTTGATCCTCTCGTACTTCGTACGTCTTAGGTCCAAATGGCTATATCTAGGTGGTAATACCCTGAGCCGTACCCAAACATTCCCTTCCAAATAGATATAAGTGCGGGCCGATAAGTCATAGTAAAAACTATAGTTTGGAAAATATACGTATCGAACTACCTCCAACCGGTTTGGATAGAACCAAGGCGGGGGCGGTGGGTTTGTCCCCGCGGTGAAGACCATTGGGCCACAACTGGTGACGGCCATGAATATTGATAATATGGGTATTAATATCCTTGCTCTAAACAGTATTCTTGTTTTCATGTCCATAAGAACTTTGAAAACAAAATAAAGTCATATTTACTTGTCAAGAAATGATCTACATCATTCTGATATTAATTCTACTAATAAAATTGGATTACCCTAAATAGCTAAGGTCCTTATGGGTTGGGAAAGCGTCATAAAGCAATGGAAAATTTAAACAGGATAGGTTCCCTCTGCCCGAAGTTATTTCAATGTAAGCTCATATAATATATGTTCAGTACAGGGTGTAAGCAGTTCGTTATTTTTCAACATTGTGTTGCCCATTCTTTTTTTCCAATTCTTTAATTATTCCTTTCAACATTGTGGGAACAATTAACTTGTGAAAAGGTCGAACTGGTAAAAAATACAGTCGTCCAAACCAATTATTGAACTCTACCGTTGTTGAAACTGTTGTGTGTTTAATTGTTGTTCCACTTATTTGTGGTCCTAAAAATAATGAGACTCTAAAATTCAGATGTTTATCATCTTCTCCTAAAATGACTTCGTTTTCGTTTTTGGCGAATACTTTGAAAAGTCCCATTTGTTCTCCCGGCTCGCATTTAAAATTTTGAAGCTGCTTTTCTCTATTCGTATTTTCACCAGAGGTTTTTAGGCCGAAAACGGACACAATTTTATTTCGTAGAGAAAATAGTTTGGATACCCATTGCGGTCCACTTGAAAAAAAAGCCTTTCCGATGTCGGTCGAGGTAAATTTATTATCAATGACATTGATAGCGCCTTGAAAAGAGTCAATGTAATCGTACTTTTTTTCAGAATTATTAAGCAATGACTGATACGGAAGGGTGGTTTTGATTATTTTCATTTCCTAGCTTAGGCTGTAACGTTCGTTATAATACCGACTAAAGTGTTTGTATGTGACCGGCAACTAATTTAGAAAATTAAAATCTAAGAATAAGCATAGCATTTTAATATGGCAGGAAGATCTTCATTTTATAGGATTAGCCGTTATGGCATGAGCGTGACGCTCACGCCAACGGGGGGCGAAATCCCATAATTGAAAAGTCCATCAAAGCAAGTGCATTGAAATTACCCCTGCCATTTTAGGCTATTGTTTGGTTAATATTAAAATGAATTTTACTTTTCCTTTAACGTAGCATCCACACTCAGGTCATGCTTGTCATTAACTTGTATAAATACTATACTTGGGCGCTCTATACCATAGTCGGTAATTAAGAGAGACCAGGAGGCTTTTAATTGAATTGTGCCTTCAGAAATAAGCTCCAAATCTATGGGAATGGTTATTTGCCTAGTAGTCCCGGCTAAAGTAAAATCGCCCTTAACCCTGACCGTTTGTTTACCCTTTTGATCAAAGTTTAAATCATCGATAAGTGTCCCAACAAAAACAACATCTGGTTTTTTTTCCGCTTCTAGCAACTCGTACATGTGTTCATCCCGTTTATCCTTATCTGTCTTAATGGATTTTACAGGCAGCTGAAATGCTACTTTTCCCGTTTTAAAATTGATGCTCCCCTGTAATTTGTCCGACTTGCCCATATAGGTGTTAAGTGGCATTTTTGCCTCGAAATTGGCGTGACCATCTGTGGTGGAGTATATCTGTGCATTGGAGGTATTGCCATACAGGAACAATAACAAAGTAGATAGTTGGAAGATTAGGTTTTTAGATAGACATAAAATCCCTATACTTTCAACTTTTATAAATTTCTTCATAAGATTTAGTTTTACCCTCAATTGTTTATTAATTCTAATCTATGACCAATACCTATTAATTGGATTAGTTGTACCTCTTTATTGATATTATGATCCCCTTCTACCCTTCTGTGACTGTTTAAGGGCGACTTTAGCCTGTGTTCTAGAGTAAATAGATTGTATTAAACAATATAGTATAAGAACCCAAAAATTTTTAGACAATATTCACCTGAATCTGAATTGGCCGGTTTATATGTAGAATATAGAACCAAATGCCTAGACCACAAATATCACCATTTACACAACATCTAAAACGGTGTTCACATCATTTTTGAGGGTTTGGAAGGCTATTTAGGTATTTTCAACACGGTTTTAACCCACGAGAGACACATTATGAAATTAAAAAGTATAATCGTAGACGATTCGTCTATGCAGCGCATGGCCGTAGCCCAATTAGTGAACAAACATCCAAACCTGGCATTGGTAGCACAGTACAGCAATGCCATTGAAGCCAACAACGGGATTAAAAACAATGACATTGACCTTATTTTTCTAGATGTGGAAATGCCCATCATCAACGGCTTTGACCTCTTGGAATCCTTGGAAAATCCACCACAAGTAATTTTGATTACCGGTAAACCCGATTATGCCCTAAAGGCGTTTGATTATGATGTAACCGATTACTTATACAAGCCCATCTCCTCGGCCCGTTTTGAGGCTTCCATAAAAAGAGCCGTGGTGAGACATGAGCAATCCCAGAACGTGAACGTGGAAGAAGAGTATATCTTCGTAAAAAGCAACCTGAAAAAGCGTAAAGTTGTTTTAAATGACATAAAATGGGTAGAAGCTCTTGGCGATTACATTAAAGTGGTAACCAATGAAGGCAATATCATTATTCTTTCTACCATGAAGTCTTTTGAAAAGCAATTGCCAGAGGATAAATTCTTAAGGATACACAAATCCTATATCGTGAATCTGGAAAAAGTTGAAAAGTTCAACAGTAAAAATATTGAAGTGGAAGGAAGACAGGTACCCTTGAGCAGAAATAAGAAAAACGAATTGATGGAGGCTCTTTCCAACTTTTAAGGATTGCACATAACGTTTATTCCCTTCCATCAGTTTTGGATTTTTCTGGTTATCGGTTTTTGCCTTTAAATGTGGTTTGGATACCCTTTTCTAGTCCTGTCCAAGTTTAAAATCTTCTTTTGGTCTATGTGTAATTTGAATAGTCCTTACCCGATAATCGAGATTAAAACGCTCCGAGGCTTACCCCTAGGTAGTTTACTATCAATAAATTTTAGTTTCCAATAAAGATGTCATAATAACCAGTTCATGCTGTAGTAAACCTAATTACTTCGTTCCAGTGCAATCCTTAGGAATTCTTTCCGTGTTATTTATTTTGAATTAAAATAGGGTTATGCGATCCGTATTGCTTAAAGGAGGTATTCCCATTATTGTTTCAACTTATCTATAAAACTAGCCGTTTCTGGATCTGTGCTTTTACACGGATCAATACTATTGGGTGCAATGATTAAAATTTAATTTACGCCCTTTGGCAACATCAGAATTCATTAATATTATTTTTTGCAAATCTAAATGCACGGTCTCGGGATTAACAATTTTTAAAAAACTTTTGATTTGTAAATATTATTGCAAGGCTGTTTAATCCCTGATAATTTAAAAAACTTTAAAACCTAATTAATCTAGAGCTTGTAGATTTGTGCTAGGGTCAAAAAACGCCTACATAAACATCATTAATTAGTACTAAAATTTCAAGATTTGACAATAATATTTTATTTAGGCACAAAAAGTATTGTAATTTGAATTAATATTGGTTGTACACATGCGATAATTGATGAAATTTTGTAGTGTAATAATTTTTTTTCCAATCTACGAAAACGATTGCGTAAAAATCACTAACCAGCAAAGTGTCATGAAAAACAAAAAAGAGTACATCCAAAAACTAAGTGAAGTTGGAATGGATGATCTATCTAGGGTTGGTGGCAAGAATGCCTCACTCGGGGAAATGATCCAAAATTTAACGTCCCAGAACATCAAAGTGCCCAATGGTTTTGCCGTTACCGTGGACGCCTATGATGCATTTATCGAGGAAAACCATTTAAAGGAAAAGATTAGTGCGGCTTTGGAGGGATTGGACACGACAGACATTATCCAACTGCGCAAAACGGGTTCCAATATCCGGAAACTTATTTCCAACGGAAAATTTCCCGTATCCGTTGAAAAGGCGATACTGGAATACTATTATGTCCTATCCGAAGAATATGGTCAGGACGCCACCGATGTTGCTGTACGTTCTTCGGCAACGGCCGAGGATCTGCCGGACGCTTCCTTTGCAGGACAGCAGTCCACTTATTTGAATATCCGCGGAGGGGAAATGTTGTTAACGGCCATTAGGAGTTGTTTTGCTTCCTTATATACGGACAGAGCCATTTCTTATCGTTCCTCCAGGAATTTTGACCATTTTACTATTAAACTATCGGTCTGTGTACAAAAAATGGTACGCTCGGATCTGGGTTCTTCCGGAGTTGCCTTTTCATTGGATACAGAAAGCGGTTTTAAGGATGTGGTGCTGATCAATGGCGCCTATGGGTTGGGAGAACTAGTTGTGGGAGGGGAAATTTCCCCGGATGAGTTCATAGTGTTCAAACCCACCTTGGAAAAGGGCTTTAATGCCATTATAGATAAGAAGCTTGGCAAGAAGACCCATAAAATGGTGTATGGCAATAAACCCTTTGAAACGGTGAAACAGGTACCTGTAGATCAAAAGATCCAAGACACTTTTTGTTTAAAGGATCCACAGATTATACAACTGGCGCAGTGGGTACAAAAAATTGAAAACTATTATAGTTCTGTTCGGGGGTCCTGGTGCCCTATGGATATAGAATGGGCCATAGACGGACTTTCCAATGAATTGTATATTGTTCAGGCACGTCCGGAGACGATCCATTCCCAGGAACAGACAGAGAGTATAAAGGAATATGAAATTGAGGACGAGGAGCACTTGTCGGACAAACTTCTTCTAGAAGGGGTTGCCGTAGGGGACAAGATAGGAAACGGCAAGGTATATCGGATATTCACCTTGGATGGAAGAGATGGTAGTGCCGATGAAATAGATTTCAAGGAGGGAGATGTTCTGGTGACCGAAATGACCGATCCGGATTGGGAACCCTTAATGAAGAAGGCCTCGGCCATTATTACCGAAAAAGGGGGAAGAACCTGCCATGCCGCCATTGTGGCTCGTGAAATAGGTGTCCCTGCCATAGTGGGTGCTGCCCATGCCACTACCCTACTCGAAAATGGACAGGACATTACCGTTTCCTGTGCCGAGGGCAATGTTGGAAAGGTATACCAGGGAAAAATAAAATACAAGCTCCACGAAACCGCATACACGGAATTTCCCAAGACCAGAACCCCGGTCCTGATGAATATCGGTTCTCCGGAACTGGCCTTTCAATACAGGAAAATTCCAAATGCCGGAGTTGGTCTGGCCAGGGAAGAATTTATAATCAACAATTATATAAAAGTACACCCCTTGGCCTTATTGAAGCACAAGACCTTGAACGATCCGGCGCTTTCCGTATCCATTGCCGAATTGATCAAGGGATATGAATCCGAGGAAGCCTTTTTCATCAATAAACTGGCACAGGGGATCGGTAAGATCGGGGCCGCTTTTTACCCCAATCGGGTGATTACCAGGTTATCCGATTTCAAGACCAATGAGTATTTCAATCTGTTGGGAGGGAATCATTTTGAACCCCGGGAAGAAAATCCAATGATAGGTTGGAGAGGCGCCTCACGCTATTATTCGGAATCTTTTAAGGAGGCTTTTGTTTTGGAATGCAAGGCCCTTAAAAAAGTTAGGGACGAATTTGGACTGGAGAACATTACCATCATGATCCCATTCTGTAGGACTCCCCAAGAACTTACCAAGGTGTTAAAGATTATGGAGGAAAACGGACTTAAGAGAGGTGAAAGGGGGCTGGAAATCTATTTGATGGCAGAACTGCCTTCCAATGTAATTTTGGCCGATGAGTTTGCCCCGATGATAGATGGTTTTTCCATTGGGTCCAATGACCTTACCCAATTGGTCCTAGGTTTGGATAGGGATTCCAGCTTGGTGGCCCATTTGTACGACGAGCGTAATTGTGCTGTAAAAGGAATGATCAAAACCTTAATATCGTCGGCCAAGAAACATAAGACCAAAGTGGGGATTTGTGGTCAGGGGCCTTCGGATTTTCCGGATTTCTCCAAGTTCCTGATAGAGGAAGGGATAGATACAATCTCTGTAACCCCCGATTCCATGTTAAAAACATTAAAAGTAGTACAAGAAATAGAAAACTAGATTATGAGCAATACTATAGAGGATATCCTTTTGGATGCACACAGACACAACAAAAGAGAAGAATTATTGGCCTTTTTGGAAAAAATCCGTCAGAAGAATCCGCATAGGGAATTGACAGATCTGTACCAGATGGCCTATGAAAAGGTTATTAAGCCCTAAAATTAATATATGGTAATTAGCGGATAGGCCCCTCCCCTTTCCGCTAACACTATGTTTTGGAAATTTGTCTGGTAGTTATACAGCTGTTATTAAAAATGACTATTTTTTAATTGGTCATCAATAATTTGGAACGGTTAAAATTTCTGTACCGGGTCTAATCCCGTATTCGAGATACCCGTATTTTAAAAGCCTTAGGCTCCTTGAAATACAATAGGCGAATGCACCTGGCCGTTTTAACGGGGTTTCTTGCGGAAGCCGCAATTCATAGGGAATTACCAATAGATGTCCCGAACAATATTTTGGCCCCTCTAATACGTTAAAGGCTTGGTTTAAGGGATGTCCTTATGAGGAATATCAGTTTAATTCTCTGCTGTGCTTTGTAAATTTGGTAGAAACCTTAGGCATTACCATGGAAAAGCAGTTACAGGATAATTATGTTCGGATATCGACCAATACGCCTATTTGGGATCATTTCTTTACGGTTGCTCCCCTAATTATTGTCGGTACCAAAGAAGGCAATGGGTATGATATGGCCCCTAAGCATATGGCCACGCCCCTGGGTCCCTCCAATTATTTTGGTTTTCTGTGTACGCGAAATCATTCCACCTATCACAATGTAAAGGAGACCAAAGAGTTTTCCGTTAGTTTCCCCATCCCCAATCAAGTATTATTGGCCTCCTTAGGGGCTTCCCCCAGAAATCCGGACATTGATAAATCGGAGCAAATTGTAGCTTCCTTGCCAACGGTCAAGGCCACTACAATAGATGCACTGTTTGTTGAAAATTCCTATCTGTACCTGGAATGCGAGTTGTTCAAAATTATTGATGGCTTCGATGATCATAGTTTTATAACGGGCAAAATCAAGACTGCCTTTGTGAATAAAGACTATTTAAGGGTTTCCGAAATGGATGAACAGCAACAAATAAATGAATATCCCTTACTGGCTTACTTACCACCAGGAAGGTTTGCCTCTATTGCCCAGACCTATAATTTTCCATTTCCCAAAGGCTTTAAAAAATGATAGAAGAGAAAGAAATAGCAATCCTAATTCGGGAATACTTAGAGTCCCATCATGAAAAAATGATTCATTTTCTAAAAGAACTGGTGGCTTTGGAATCGCCCACGAGGGAAATAGAAAAGCAACATATAATCCTCGATTTTTTAAGGGTCAAATTTGAAGATATTGGTTACCATGTTATTTTGGTCCCGGGGAAACTTACCGGTGGATATCTTTATGCCCGGCCCTTAGACCGGGATAGGAGTTTGCCCCTACAGTTGATCGTAGGACATTGCGATACTGTTTGGCCAACGGATACCATAAAGAATATGCCTATATCCTATGACAATGGTATGATGAAAGGGCCGGGTATCTATGACATGAAGGCAGGCCTTACCCAATTGTATTTTTCCTTATTGGCTTTAAAGGCCATACCTGCCCCCATAAAGGTTACGCCTATTGTTCTCATTAATTCTGACGAGGAAATAGGCAGTAGGGAATCTACCAATTCCATCAAAAGTTTGGCGAAAATCTGCAATAGGGCCTATGTACTGGAGCCGCCTCTTGGCTTGGACGGGAAACTAAAGACGGCAAGAAAAGGCTTGGGCCGGTTTACCTTGAAGGTTACCGGAAAAGCGGCGCATGCGGGCCTGGATCCAGAAAAGGGAATCAATGCCATAGTAGAGTTGTCGCATCAGGTACAGCAATTATATGCCATGAACGATTTTGAAAAGGGAATTACCGTAAATGTGGGCTTGATAGAAGGTGGTATTTCACCCAACGTAGTAGCCCCCGAAAGTAAAGCCGTAGTAGATGTGCGGGTTTTGAACGAGGCCGATGGCAAACTGATTACCCATAAAATAAAGGCGCTGAAACCCCTTTTGCCCAATGTGCAGTTGACCATTGAAGGAAGAATTGGAAGACCACCTATGGAAAGGACGCAGCGTAATCAAGAACTTTGGAGAATAGCGGAAGAACACGGCCGAGAACTAGGTATCGATTTGGAGCAGGCTACCTCAGGAGGGGGCTCCGATGCCAATACTACCAGTATTTTTACGGCCACCTTGGATGGACTGGGCACCCCGGGAGACGGGGCCCATGCGCCGCACGAGTATATTTTTGAGAACAAAATCATTGAAAGAACGGCTTTATTGACACTCTTGCTTCTAACCGAGCCTTTAAACAAAAACATATGAAAAATCAATATATACATACTTCCCTGACCCGGATTTCCGATTTAACGGAAAAGGATTATGAGGTGGTAAAACTACGCAGGGAACAATGGAAAACCGGGGATTATGTGGTCTGCAAAATTTTGGATCCTGGAAGTAGCACCCTGCTTTTGGAGCTTCCCAATGGCAGGATGCGCGGGGTAATTGGGGGTGAATTACTAGTAGGTGCCTTGGGCGAACGCTATGCCACTCTGGAGGCTACCGGTACCTGGCGCAAGGTTGGGGCAGATTTAAAAATGAACGTACTTACTGGGGCAGGCCTCCTTGGGAAGTTGACGTCCAGATCTGCTTTTATGCCCAATATGATGGAGCTGCTGTATATTGGCCACGCCCATAGGAACGGCAAGAGTCTCAACATGAACGATTTTGTTAAGCCTTTCGAAATTATTCCTTTTAAAACTCCTGTCATACTTTTTGTAGGTACTTCCATGTCAGCCGGAAAAACTACTTCCGCCAGGATCGTTACCCATATCTTTAAATCGGCGGGATACAAGGTGGTGGGTGCCAAACTCACTGGAGCCGGACGCTATAAGGATATAATGGCCATTAAGGATGTGGGCGCGGACGCGGTGATGGACTTTGTAGACGTGGGGCTCCCCTCTTCCATTTATCCCCGGGATGCCTTTAAAGAAAAATTAGATCAACTCCTGAGTATGATAGAATATGAACTTGCCGATGTGGCGATAATTGAGATAGGGGCCTCTCCCTTGGAACCTTATAATGGGGATTTGGCTATCGATGCTTTACGGGAGCAAATTAAATGCATCATTCTTGCAGCTTCCGATCCCTATGCGGTACATGGCCTTATGAAGGCTTTTGATCTGGTACCGGATATAGTAACAGGAATTGCATCCAATACCCTGGCCGGTAAGGAAATGGTGGAGAAACTGTGTAAGGTAAAAGCCTTAAATATTATAGATGCCTCAACTACAGGGGAACTTAAAAGTATTCTATCCGAAAAAACCGGTTTCGCATTATAGGCAAAATGGCCGTTCAGCAAGTACAGTTGAGCTTTCCAGACCCCGCCATCCTCATTTACTAGAAAAGACTACAGAGTTGCATATACTATACGGCAACTTCTTAAAGTTTGGAAGCCGTTTTTTCCAAAATGGCCCTAACGCGATGTTTAAGTACTTCGGGCTCAATAATCTCGGCATAATCTCCAAACATGAGATACCACCTAGGAAATCCATGTTCCACATTCGAAGTCATAAATGTCATTTCTACTTGGTTGCCCCTCACCTTTTCGGAAATAAAGCCGTAGTGTTTCCTATCGCCATTAATAAACCTAGCGATATTTTTATCCACCAGTATTCTTACCTTGGTTTTTTGAACATTGTGATCCTTACTCAAATGCTCATCCAAACTACCATGTTCTGCGGTAAAGGAAAGAGCAGTTCTTGCAATGCCCAGCATCCTGTCCGTTCTAAATTGTCTGTAATCACTTCTATAATGACAATATCCCAGAACATACCAAAAGTTATTTTCATGAAATAATCCTACAGGTTCAATATGCCGATCTGAAGGGTGTTCGCTCTGCATGGAGTGATATCTTAAATATACCTGCTTTTTTTCAGCTATACTTTCAAAAAGAATTTCAAGTGCGTTCGGCAAGTCTTCATTGAACAACTGTTGTGATGGGTCTACAGATATTTGGGACTCCAAGGCAGTAATCCAATCCTTTTCACTTCCCCTTAAAACCGCCTTCAGTTTGAACATAGCGGATTGATGGTAGCTCCCAAGGGACTTGTCCACAAATTTTTGCATTAGTTTTTCAGCGGCCACAAAGCTCCATGCTTCCTCACGGGTAAACATGACCGGTGGTAACCGATAGCCTTCCATAATGGAATAGCCAACTCCTGCTTCACTGATGATGGGTACACCGGAGGCTTCCAGGGTTCTAATATCCCTATAAATTGTGCGCAAACTTACCTCAAATCGGTCCGCCAACTCCTGCGCCTTCACTATACGCTTGGATTGTAATTGCACTAAGATCGATACTATACGATCAAAACGATTTACCGTATCTCTACCCATAATTGCCCTACATATATCCCAAAGATATGACTTCAAATAAAAGAATAATTCAAAAATTGACTTTGTTTTGTCCACATGGTTACTGCATTAGCTATGTTAGAATATCACATACCGATATTTTCAAAATCAGTTTACAAATGAAAGGAGGTCAGGTGACAACCGAATGTCAACATTGGTTTTTTAATTTATATGCAAACATGTAACAAATTGATATTGAAGTAATTACTTTTCTATTTTAATTAATTTTTTACTACTGACATAGGGCTGTCACCACCCATATTTAATTTTGACCATGAAATTAATAATCACTAAAAATTTGGAACTATGCACACTACATTGAACAAGACCCCACAGGTTATTTCATCGCAAGAA
The DNA here is from genome assembly GCF_000733925.1 of Arenibacter algicola. Taxonomy (NCBI): domain Bacteria; kingdom Pseudomonadati; phylum Bacteroidota; class Flavobacteriia; order Flavobacteriales; family Flavobacteriaceae; genus Arenibacter; species Arenibacter algicola. Next base: position 296,898 of record NZ_JPOO01000003.1, on the reverse strand, counting down.
TTGTTGGATCATTGGCAAGGACATAGGGCACTGACACGGAGAGCTATAGAAGCATTTCCTGAAGAGGCCTTTTTTAGCCATACTATTGGGGGTATGCGAACATTTGCCGAAATGGTTATGGAACTATTGGGGATTGCAGCACCCGGTATAAGGGAAATTGCCACCGGAATCTCAGCTCCTCTTAACGAACATTTGGAACACGGTAATAAAAAGGACAGACTACTGGAACTTTGGGATAAGGCTACCGCAGAAATCAATACCTATTGGTCGCAAATCAAGGAAGAGCAATTTCAACAAAACATCAAAATCTTTGGTCAGTATGATGGTACGGTGATGTCTTCCATCCTATACTTTATAGACAATGAAATTCACCATCGAGGACAAGCTTACGTTTATCTAAGATCCTTGGGAATAGAACCACCTGCCTTTTACGAACGTTAATTGAATTGAAACATGAAAGAAGTATTGGTATTTAGGACATCAATAAACAGTAAACGGGAAGTGAATGTCTTGAAACCAGGGTTGAACAGATTGATTGCCAAAGATGGCTACTGGAATTTTGATCTGGAGGATTGCGACAATATCCTCCGGGTCGAAACCCCAATGGTCACGGCAACTTCCATAACTGGTCTCTTGAACAATCATGGTTTCTTTTGTGAGGAACTGCATTGATTAAGGGAAGTTGGATTTTTTTGATTGCTTAGGAGTTGTATCCGGTTGTGTAGGCAGATCAACAGAGTGTCCTTTCGGGTTCCCGATATAGCTTTAGGAAGAGAAGTCGCAAATATCGGGCGTGCAGTTCAGTAATGGTAATTCTTAGTCTTTCCATTTTTAGAGACGGGCTATAACCCAGTATTACTCCGGACTAAGAAACTTAGGAGCTTTACGATGTTTGGTTCCTTGTTCGTAGGCATAGGCTATTTCCAATAGAACGGGCTCACTCCAGGCGCTGCCAAAAAAAGATATTCCAACAGGTAACTCATCAACGAAGCCCATAGGTACCGTTATATTGGGGTAACCAGCTCTTGCTGCGGGAGAAGAACTTCCCAACTGAAAGCTATCTCCATTTATTTGATCAGTTTTCCAGGCTGGGCTTCCTGTGGGTGCTATTATGGCATCCAGATGATGTAGATTCATAATCCTATCTATTCCTTCTTCCCTACTCCCTTTCAGCATGTTGGCCAAAGCTTCCTGGTAAGCTTCATCATTTAGGTCCCCTTTTTCCTGGGCCATTTCCAGGTATTTCTGATTATAAAATTTTAATTCTATGGAATCCTTTCGATTAAATGCGATAAGCTCTTCTAAACTTTTGATAGCTGCATTAGGTCCCAGGGATCGGAAATACTTGTTCAATCCGTCTTTATATTCATATAGCATAACTTGAAATGAATAACCACCAACGTCGGCACTTGATATCTCATTTATATTAATGATTTCTGCACCCTGACGCTTCATAAAATCTACGGCTTTAGACATCAAGGTATCCACTTTATAATTTTTGCCAAGCGGTGTTTGGTAGAAGCCGATCCGCTTACCCCTTAATCCGTCCTCTTTGAGGAATTGTGTATAGTCCTTATAAAATTTCTCTTGGCTTGCCAGTGTTTTTTCATCGGCCGGGTCAATCCCTGTGAGTACTCCCAAACAAATGGCAGCGTCCGTTACAGTCCTTGCCATTGGTCCGGGGGTATCTTGGGTGTAGGAGATGGGAATTACTCCAGAGCGGCTAACAAGGCCCACCGTTGGCTTAATGCCTACGATGCCATTGCTGTTGGAAGGACAGACAATGGAGCCATTGGTTTCAGTGCCTATCGCCAACATGCTGAGATTGGCAGAAACGGCAACGGCAGAACCGGAGCTTGAGCCACAAGGATTACGATCTAAAACGTAGGGATTTTTGGTTTGCCCATTAACACCACTCCAACCACTGGAAGATAATTCCCCTCGGAAATTGGCCCACTCGCTCAAATTGGCTTTTCCTAATATAAGTGCTCCCGCTTCTTTCAATTGTTTGGCAACATGGCTATCCTGTAAGGGGTAAGAATTGAGAAGGGCCCTAGACCCTGCAGTGGTCGCCATTTTATCATGGGTGTCTATATTATCCTTTAGTAAGATGGGGATACCATGCAGCGGTCCTCTGATGTTTCCCTGAGCCATCTCCAAATCTAACTGTTCCGCATTTTTAATGGCGTCAGGATTTATTTGAATTATAGAATTAAGCGTGGGGCCACTTCTATCGATCTCTTCAATCCTTTTTAAATAGGCTTCCACCACCCCCTTGACGGTGTAGGTTCCGTCCTTATATCCCTGTTGTAATTCAGGGATGCCCAATTCCATAAATCCGAAATCTTCAGTGGCAACAGCCTGTTTTTTTTCAGGTGGAGCCTGACAAGACAGCTGTAGGAGCAAGAGAATGAAAAGGATATTTTTGAACTTGTTGAAGAAGATATTACTCATAGTATTCATTATTTGTTAATGTCTGATGCTACTACAGTGCAGGAGTAAACTAGCGTTTGCTTTTGGCCAAGAACATAGTGAAATCTTTTGGTTTTGTTTTTTCATTTTTACAGACCAACCTTTTAGGGTTTTAGTGTAATCCGTACCAAGACGCCAATAAAGCCAGCAAGTCACTGTGGGCAAGTAGGGTCTAATTTAGTATAAATATTGGAATTCCTACAATTTTAAAGGGAGACCCATTATCAATGTTATAAAAATTGAGTTAGTGCTGGGTGTTTATAGGAGGTGGTTGGTTTAATTACCACTTCTACCCTACTTAAATTTTATTGGACCAAAAGCCTAATTTCGATACAATTTTTCTTCGTTTCTCTGCGAAGAACCACTCTATTTGACGACTTTTTGATTTTCAAGTTTTTAAATCAACCTCCAGAATCTATAGAAGTACCTATAGTTACTCTACTATCTTTTATACAAAAAAACGAACCCCCAACTAATGTTGAGGGTTTTGCAAAATTATTATGTTAGTATTAATAAAACCTGCTGTAGTCAGATCTTCTGCGTTCTTTAAACCTTGAAATATCAAAGACTAAAAACAATTCCAGGGAATTGGGAATATATTGCTTGGCCTCCCCACCAAAGGGTAATCTATAGTTAAGCCCAAATTCAAATGTTTCCAAGGTAAGACTTGTGGCAAAACCTATTTCGGAAAATGAGGCATTCTCCAAATAGCTGAGATGTTCATTTATACCAATACTAAAGTTGCCCAGGGTAACATCCTGATAAAAATCCAGTCTAGTATTTGGGCCTTGTATAGTCACTGCATTGAATAAGTATAGATAGGAATGCTCCGGTAATTTGGCCTGTCCGTATTTATTAATATCCATTTCATATCCAAACTGCCCGGATATCAGCATGTTTAAATTCACATTATTTTCGCTTTGTTTGGATGATATTCTTGGTTGGTTCAAATGCTTAAGTGACAGTCCAAATAGTGTATTGATATCGTTATGGATCAAAACGGATGCACCCATATCCAAATAACCAACATTTTCAGAGGCTGTAATGGGATCTATGGTATTGGCACTAATTTGGCCGGTAAATATGTTTATTTGATCCTGAAAGGTAAGATTGTTAAAATCGTACCTGTAATTGCTATACGCCGCAGTAATTCCAGGATATAGGATCCAATCGTTCTTTAAAACCAATTTGTACATATAGCTCAATGCCGCAGAAGTATAATTAAACCCTGAATTGTTCAGGTTATTATTGAACAGATCTACGCCCAGTTGAAAATTGTATTCTTCAAAGGCCGTTGAGCCAAAGGCATATTTGTGCTGGGATTGGTTTCCTTGACTTTGACTGGCAAATTCGGCCAAGACCCCTATCCTGGTCTTATCTTTAAAAGCATGAAAACTGGGATTTAAGGAAGCCGGCACCTTGCTTAGGTTGTTCACAAATTTTTCCTGAGCGTTGGCCCCCAACGTAATAAGAACAATTAGTAGGGTTATTAGATTAAGTTTCTTCATCTCTATCTTAATATTGAGGCTTCGCCAGTTTTGGTTATTTGGTTGTTGTCTTTCGTTGTTCCTACAAACAGATATCTGAAGGAAGTGTTTTTGTAAGGTTTTCCCGAACTGTAATTGCCGTTCCAACCCCAATTTACGGGCATTGAATCAAAGTCATAGGCCACGCTATACACCAATGAGCCCCACATATCATAAATCTGAAAGGTAAACGAGGCCATCCCGGTAAATTCGCCTTGGAAGTAATCGTTTATTCCATCCGCATTGGCAGAGAATACATTAGGGAACATTACGTCATAACCGTTACCTACCTGCACGTCCTGTTGAACAGTTTTACTACAACCTTCCTCATTATATAAAGTTAGGGTGGTAGTAAAAATGCCAGGATAACTATATTTATGAACGGTCATAATACCGTCCACATCCGGATCAATGTTAATTATAGGACTTCCATCTCCAAAATCCCATGAAGCATTGCCATAACCTGCCTCACTGGTTATACTGAACCGAATATCTTCCTTGGCCATCAATAGGCCTGTAATTTCATATTCGTCCGAGGTATATGCAAATGTCGGATCCGTTACCCCTGAACTGATAGGCATTGTAATTCCACATCCTTGATCATTTACTACATTAAGGGTAGCGTTATCCAACGGATTTCCAATTTGAACAGAGTAAGTATTGGTACCTGTTTTTACGGATGGCACTAGGGCGCCTTCATAGTAAAAACTTAAATCCCCAGGTTGACTATTGAAAACCGATACCGAAATACTTCCGGGATTGCCCAAACAAAGTGACTGATCCAGAAAAGGTCCGTCTATGAGCTGAAGCGATTCCGCTTTATTAATGGTAATGATCTCCTGGTAATAATAGGCTGGATCGGCATTGGTACAGCCATTTATGTTACTTGTAATGGTAAGTCTTAACCTGCCTTCTTCCAATCCATTCAATTGTGTTATATTCTGACCAAAAGGAGTAAACACCGGGTCAGGATTATTCGCTGTACCAGCCGTTTCTTTTTCCCATGTAATACTATACGGTCTTAGACCACCGCTTACTGTAATGGAAATGGCACCGTCATTGGTAGCACCACAGCTTACCGGAGTTATTGTCCTGTTAACAACAATTGGTGTATAAGTGGTATTAAAAGTAAACTCGATTTCTTCTGATGAACAGTCATTACTGTCGGTAATCGTCAACCAATAAGAACCTGGCACCGCATCAAAACTGGTAATGTCCTGGGCCACAAAATTATTGGGACCTCTCCAGTCATAAAAGTAATACGGGTTGTTATTTCCATCCATAAACGGCTTTCCACCAGAAATCAAATTGGTATTCAAACTAAAGGCGTAATCTGTTTCACATGGCGCAAGAGTATAGGATTTGGCTCCCGTATAATCCATGGCCTCATAACTATCCATGGTAAACGTTTGTACAACACATTGGTTGGCATCGGTTACCTCTATAACATGACTGTTATTGGAAAGCGAGCTTATTGTGGTTTGGGTATTGGTGAATATTACAGGAGTTCCACCGTCCAAAGTATACTGAAAAGGTGATGTACCTCCCTGAACCCTAAAAGTAAAATCCCTTCCGGTACTGGCATCCACACAAGTGGTGCTGCCACTAGTTACCTCTGTTGCACTAAATACGGTCGGAGCCGTAATAACAAACGTCTGTCTAACGGTACATGGTGTATTGGCATCACTATTGGTATCAATAATTACCACTTCGTAGCTACCTCCACCCAGATTGGTAAGACTGGTGTTGTTGGTAGAATAACTTGTTCCGTTTTTGTACCAGTTTATTTGTAATTGGCTGCTAGGATCAGAACTTATCTGTATGCTAATTTCAGCATTGGCATCACCGGCACATTGTAACTGCTGGTTGATTACCTGAACGCTACTGATTTCCAATTGGGCTTTTGAAGCCACATTCGCAGTATAGGTTGTAGAACAACCAAGTTGGTCCGTTACGGATAGTACATATACCCCAGGTGCCAAGTTGGAAATATTTTCGGTGGTAAAGTTGGCATTATTGGGGCCTGTCCAGCTAAAGTTATAAGGAGGATATCCCCCTGTTACTGTAGTAGCTCCAATGTTTAAACTAATGCTACCATCATTTTGACCATAACAAGTGGCATTATCCACTACTACGGATGCCTGATCAAATTGTAGCCCCATGGGCAAGGTTACTGATTGCGATTCCTGTATTCCACAAGAGGCATCCTGAACACTTATGTTGTAAGTAGCTCCACCAGTTAAATTGGTGTAGGTAATATTCGGATTATTGGATGTCTGTACCAATGTTGTACCGTTGGGCCTTGTAAGCGTAAAGGTGAAAGGCGCAATGCCTCCAGTGCTATAGGCTGTAATGGCCGTATTACAGGTATCCCCAATATTCAAGGTCAATACCTCGGGTTCCGATACTATAAACGGCGACGATGTGGTTCCGCAGAATTCATTGTACACTGTTAATTGGTAGGCTCCAGCCGTAAGATTGCTTATGCTCAAAGTAGAAGCCGTAAAGCTGTTATCCCCAATTTTGGACCAAACATAAGTATTGGCCACGGAATTAGGTTGTGTTACTACATGGGTGGCACTGGCATTTGGATCACTTCCGGTACTTACATATGCCGTAAATCCAATCCCCGCAACCTTGGCGGTCAAGGTAATTTCATGGAAATTGTTTGCTGCTATGGCCGGACTTAAGTTAGCGCCGGTTGCAGCATTTATTTTTTGGGCAAGGGCAGCAGCTACCTCATTATTGTCCTGCGGCTGATTAATGCCGTTCAAAGTAACTTGGTGATCATAGACCTTACTGTCGATAATGATACTATATGTATTGCCAAAAGTTGGGGTGCCGAAAAGCGAAATTGTATTGATTTGCTTCTGGGCCGTATTACCCCCAGTGATTCTGGAGTTGGGTATTACAATACTTCCGTCATTTCCTCCATTACAGCTTACATTGGTGATGTCGTTGTCAAAGATGGCATCATTGTCTATAATGGCATAAGGAATTACGGTTACAATTTTCGGCGAAGTTTCATCCGCACAGGCCACACCGTTCAATGTACTGGTAACCACTCTTTTAAAGTAGGTAGAAGTAGTAAGGGTACTTGGCGGGGTATAATTTGGCTGCGTGGCACCGGCTACGGCAGTATAAGTTTGATTGTCAGGGGAAGACCACCACTGGTATGTCAACACACCTGCACCAGTGGCCGATTCCTGTTCCACAATGGCCAAAGGCTGACTTCCTTCACATACCGATTGATTGTCCGTTATTTTTCCTGCATAAACCGAGTTTAAAGTCACTTTTACTGCGTTGGATTCTACAATACAAGTCTTATCTACCAAACTGGTTCTGGTAATAGTCCGCTTATAATACATAGTAGTTGTTGGGACCGGAGGTGTATAGGAAGCAGAATGCACAGCGATATCTGTCCAGGTTGTACCATTTGGCGAGGAATACCAGTCATAGGTTTGGTCCACAAAGGTGCTGCCACCGGTTACTGTCAAGGATCCCGGTACAACCCCTTCACAAATGGTTTGATCGTTTACTAAGGTTCCGGGCAATAATTGCTCAGTAACCTGTACAACAATAGTATTACTATCTTCCGTACAAACTACACTGTTAAGGGTGGAAGATGTTGTCCTCTTAAAATAGGTCGTTGGATAATTACCTGCCTGTGGGTCATAAGTGCTGTTTACGGCTCCATTGATCATGCCCCAGTTACTGTTATCCACTGAAGAGTACCATTGATATTTTAATACTCCCTCTGCAGTTCCGTCTACGGTATTTCCTAGGATAGCGGGATCTTCCCCGTAACATATTTTTTGATCGCCTGAAATAGTACCAGCGTCCACATCATTGACAAAAATTCTAATTACATTACTCGGAGTATAGGATGGCTCGCAGGGAATACCGTCGACAGTAGCTAGGTAATCCCTCCTATAATATTTATCGGCGGTAAAGGCCGTTCCGGGGGTATAGGTTTCACTGGTTGCTCCAATAATTTCAGTGAAGGTAGATCCATCATTGGATTCGTACCATCTAAAAGCCAAATAAGGCAATCCTTCTATGGCGCTGGGGTTGCCAAGGGTCGGGGCCATGGTATTATAACAGATGGTAATATTGTTGCCAATATTGTCCGCTTGTGGCACCAAAACCGTTACGGGGTTGCTGTCCACTACACATTCTACCCCGGAAATATCCGTGCTTGTGGTAGTTCTAATATAGGTTGTTGTATTTATGATATTGGTCGGGTCGTAACTAGTGCCGGTGGCACCAACAATCTCTACGCCATTGGCATACCATTGGTAGGTTAAGGTCTGTCCTGTAGAAGGGGTCAACTCTTGAATTAAGCTAGGATCATCCCCGCTACAAACTACCTCTTCATTGGTTCCATTACTACCGTTCGCATGGGTTGTACCTATAGTACCTCCCGTGGCATTTCCACCGTTTATGATTTCCAATACGTTACTGGTTACCGTACAGGATAGACCATTTAAGGTAGAAGTGGTAATTCTTCTATAGTAATTATCCTGTGTTACCGAAGGCGGGTCATAGGTAGCTGCGGTAGCTCCTGCAATGTCTGAATATGAAACATTATCACTGGAAATCTGCCATTGGTAGCTTACAGTTCCTGAGGCAATCAATTGAAAATTAGTACTAAATGGTTGTGGATCTCCACCATTACATACTTCCGTACTTCCGGTTGCCCCGGAAGAAAAAGTGACTCTATGGCTGGGTGCATTGTCAAATTTATTAACGTAGATTATCACCGGAGTGGTTATGGCTTCGCAAGTGACGCTTTGCAATGTTGAAATAGCCTTTCTTCTATAGTAAGTTTGTAGATCCCCGTTATTTACTGGGGTATAGGTAGCTTGATTGGTATTGGCAATATCGGCCCAAGTACTCCCATCTGGAGAACTCTGCCAGGTATAGCTTATAGCACCGTTGGAACTTGCATCGGCGGAACTGGTAATCGGTGCCACGTTGCTGGATCCGCAAACGGTTTGGGTTTGTGAAATAGACCCTTCGTTTAAGGTGATTAGGGTAACCAAGGTTGGAAGACTTGAGGCCTCACAAGTATTACCGTTATTGGTGTTGGTAACGTTTCTCCTAAAATAGGTCGATGTTGCCAATCCTGTGGAAAAACTTAGGCTTTCACCAGTTTCCCCGCTCATCACGGTGTAATTGACATTATCTGTGGACGAATACCATTGAAAATTAATCCCTGTACCTGCAGGCGTACCGTTGGAAACTGTAATGGTTGATGGGGTATCACCTTCACAAATGGCTTGGTCTGCAGACCCTTCCCCTCCAGAAATGGCTCCGGCTACAGTGATAGTAACTTCATTGGTGTATCCAGTACACACCTTACCGTTTAAGGTGGTGGTGTTCAATCGTCTATATTTGGTAGACGTTGCCAGTACGCCAGGGGTATAAGTAGACCCTGTAGCGGAAGTTATCGGACTCCAGCTTACCCCATTGTCGGTGGAGGATTCCCATGCATAGGTTAGATTGCCGGCGGCGGTCGTATTTACTATATTAATAATGGTGCTGGGGGCTTGTCCTGCACAAACATTCTGATCATTGCCAATTGTGCCTACATTTAGGCTGTTTACAAAAACAGTGCTTACAGTAGAATTTTGGAAACATACTTTGGCATTATTGGAAACTATGGTTTGTCTTCTATATCTTGTAGTAACAGATGGTGCCCCGGCAAAATTATATACTGCATTGGTTTCCCCGCTAATATTAGTAAAACTACCTGTGGTTGCCGATTGCCATTGGTAGCTAATGTTGGGACCTGCTGCTGTGGCATTGTTAATGGTTATTGCATTGGGTGTTTCCCCTGCACAAATAGTCTGGTCGGCACTTGCCGTTCCTCCGTTAATTTGACCAAGAACAGTGATTTCTATTTCATTGGTATAGTCCGAACATGTGTAACCGTTTAAAAGTATGTTGTCCTGTCTTCTAAAGGTCGTGGTCTGGGTTAGTGCACTTGGCTGGTAGTCTGCATTATTGGCTCCAGAAATTGCGGCCCATGAACTTCCATCAAATCGCTCCCATTGGTATGAAATTGTACCTGTACCCGAAGCATTGGTATCCGATGTTATGGCACTTGGAGCTTCATTGTAACAAACAGTTTCAGCGCCCGTAATACTTCCTACCGCAAAATTGGTATAAGTAATGGTGGCCACTGTACTAATACCTTGGCAACTTGCGCCAGAAACAGTTGTAACTCTTCTAAATTGCTCTACTCCAGGATTTAGGTTGGCACTGGCATTGTAATTGCTCTGCGTGGCGCCACTTATGTTTACCCAGTTACTGCCATCGTATTTCTGCCATTGATAGGTTCCATTGTTTTCGCCATTGTTTATCGTCAACAATTGTAATTCGCTTAATGAACATATATTTTGATTGGTGGCTGTACCTCCCAATACGGCGGAATTTACAATTATGGAAACTGCCGGGGTTTCCTTAAAACAACTAAATCCGTTCAAAACATTGGTAACCCTTCTTTTGAAAGAAGTGGTTTTGGCTAAAGCGCTGGGTTGATAAAAATTATCCGTTGCTCCTGGAATTATATCCCATGGACCTGAATCGTTTTTGTACCATTGATAGGTTGTAGTTCCAGCAGGGGTGACTGCCACATCCCCTGCGGTGCTTAATTGCTCCGGAATTTGGGTGGCACAAACGTTTTGGCCTGTTCCTTCTGTTATGCTACCGGCATATAATTCATTTACGGTAATAGTTGCTACCGTGCTCATTTGCGTACATGTTTCCCCATTTAATGTAAATGTAGTTGCACGGCGGTACCTGCTTACTCCATTTGGGAAGGATGGCTTATCTACCACCAAAATTTCGGTGTTGGAATTTGTAATGGCCGTCCAGGTTCCGTTAACATCTTTTTCCCATTCAAAGGTTCTGGTTTGGGTGATATTGGAACCTGTAATACTTATGTTCTGTACATCGTTGATGGCACAAACCTGTTGATTAACCCCTGTGCCTCCAGTAAGAGCGGTGAAAGAAACATTGGCTAGGGTCTGATTGTCGGCAAGTCCGTTCACCATATTGGTATTACCTGCCAATACATATCTTAGAGTACCGTTTGTTGTGGTTGAACCAGGGATAAGTTGGATTCTTACATTTTCTATAGTAAATACATCCAAAGAACCTTGGGCGTTAGTGGTCATGGTAACTTCCAATCTGGAGGCATTACCAGAGTCTTGGGCTACGGATGCGCTGGTAATATCGGTACCTGTCTCGGTAAAGGCAGTTGCCCTTATTTCAAAATTGGAAGGGGCTTCAATGTAAAAGGTGAAGGTACCCGTGCCGAAATCAGTAGCCAGGGTTTCGGACAGTACCAGGTTTCCAAGATTAAGTTCGGTCTGTGGTAGGTTGCTGCCACAGGAATTGAAATTGGTATTCTGCACACTGGTAGTAACCTGAGCGGTACTATACCAAGCATTAAAACTAAAGAACAAGATTAGCAGCAGTAGTTTTTTGGTCGATTGTATCATGATTTTGCCCCTTTATTTTATAATCGAAGTGAAATAATACTCAATTAATCCACTTTGTAGGAAAGACCCTATAACGAGAGATTGCTTGGATATATTGCGGTTATTTATACCCATTAATACCTATAATAATGGTTTTGTTGTGAAACTGCATTTAACTGTGGTGTACGGCAGGTTTGGACAATGAATGGTGTAGAAATTCAGCCCGGAAAAAGGGACTTAAAAATGGGTTCTAAATACCGCTGTTGAGAGTGTAAAAAACCATGTCCTTACAGGTGTTTTTTGTGATGGAAAGTAAATAATAATCGGGTGAAAAAATAGATTGGATATATTCCTGAATTTGGTTAATTGTAACTTCCAGAATAACTTTAAACTTTCCTGAGCACCTATATACATTACTCTTTTCAAGTTCATTACATAGATTTAATCAATTAATATGATAGTATAAAGAATTCCTTATTGAAGATTCGTATTTTTACTATTCAAAATGGAAATAATGTTATCCAAAGTGGTCACCAATAAACATTATCTGTTTTTCTTGGTTGTTGCATTGGCTATACTGCTGGCAGGTGTTGGTTCTTATGGATTTACTGAGACCAGTGAAGCTAGATACGCCGAAATCAGTAAGGAAATGCTAAGTTCCAAGGACTATCTCAATCCAAAGCTTCTCGGTATTTTTCACTTTCATAAGCCACCCATAACTTATTATATCACCACTTTGGGCTACCGTATTTTTGGGATCAATGAGTTTGGTGCCAGGTTCTTTCTTCAAATAGCCATTGTGCTTCAAATGGCATTGGTCTATGGTATGGCTCGGTTGCTTTTTAATGAAAGAAAAATAGCTTTTGCTTCCGGTCTTGTATATTTTGCTATGCCCTTAGTACTGATTTCTAGTCGCAACTTAACAACAGATGCCTACCTCACTACTTTTATACTTGGGTCCCTTTACTGCTGGCAGTACTATACTACCAAGGGCAAAATAGTTGGTGTTTATATATTTTATCTATTGGCGGCATTGGCCTTGCTAACCAAAGGACCTGTAGCACTTTTGTTTATTCTGACCTATATTATAGTTTATAAGGCAATATTCAAGCGAAATTCAAAAATCAGCATACATCATATCCTGGGATTTGGGTTATGTCTTTTTCTTGCTTCAAGCTGGTATATTTTGGTAGTTATAAACAATACTGGCTTATGGGATTATTTTGTAACGGATCAACTTATATCACGGATAACATCGCATTCCTTTAATCGCTCCAAGCCTTTTTGGTTTTATATTCCTTTAATTATTGGTCTTACACTTCCGTGGTGGTGGATTATTTTCCGAAATTTTAAAAGAAAGGCCAGTATATTCCTGAATTTTGGAAGGGAAGAACGGTTATTGTTGATTTCAAGTGTTTTTCTTTTCTTGATTTTTTCGGTCTTCAGAACTAAAATGCTGCTGTATATTCTTCCCATGTTTTGGATGTTGGCCATATTAATTGCTGTACAATTGTATAAGGTTAGTGTATCTATTCTCAATACCTTGAGCCTGGCCTATACAGTTTTGATGAGTTGTTTGTTCTTGGGGATACTTGGATTTTGGCTTTGGAAGCCCCAATTTATCCATATTTCTAACGTAACATTAGTAATTGGTATTGTTTTGGTGATCCTCTTTGTGTCCTTATTTTTTTACTTAGATAACAATGTGCCGGAAAAACCGGCTTTATTGGGAGCAAGTTTTGGTGCTGCCTTAATTTTATTATCAACTTCTATAATGGCCCACAACGGTTCAACTTTCAACTCTACCAAAGAAATGATCGGTTTCATCAATAATGTCACCCCAAAAGAAAACAAGACTATTGCTGTTTATGATTATCTTCTATCTTCCATACCGATGTATTCTGGGAACAATCCGATCACTTTAAAATTAAGGAACAACACCACAAATCGGGAAGTACAGTTTCAAAAGGATGAAGAATGGAAAGATGACCTTTGGGATATAAATGATGATGTAATGGTCACACGTCTGGATTCGCTCTCCTATAGTACCAACACATATCTAATTATTAATAAAAAAAGGGGTTTTAAGGACGACTTAAAATACTTGGAACCACACTTCAAAAATCGGCAAGAATTTGTAAAATGGTTGGTATTATACAATAAATAATAGGCTGTAAATCCAAGTGTGACTACCCGGCACTAGGTAGTAACCACTGTAGTGGGGTTAGACATCCTAATATTTCCTTAATCTACTAACCAACTTTTTAATAGTGCCTATTCACATATGATGGCTTTGCAGCCATTACAATATTTGCAGTTTCATTTTCTTAAAATCGGATTTTGGAGCAGAACACACAGGACAGCAGTAATCCTCTGTAAGGTCTTCAAATGGAGTTCCAACAACGACCTGCGCTTTGGCATCACCGTAGGTTTGGTCGTACACGGTGAAACAAGAGCTACATTGATAAACTTCTTTCAAAATATCAACATTTGTATTCTTTGGGGATTCCTTTTTGGCCACGGCCCTTCCCAATTGATCAAAATAATGTTTGCTCAGTTCCATTAACAGACCTGGTAACTCTATCTTATCCACGTCCTGGGCATATACTTGATATTCTTGGGTATTGGGATCAAAATTTTTAAAATGCAATACGTTGTAGGTAGGCCTTACCGAAAAATCCTTTACTATGGTTGGTGGGGTGTTCTTTTCAATAATAACAGAAGAAAAATGAGTGCGCTTCCCCGTTTCATTGCTTATTCCAAAGGTTAGTCCGTAGGTGCTGATATCGTTCTGATCAAAACTTAGCACCAAGAATTTTTTCAATTCCAGTGCTTCCATATCATCCACCGGTAGGTGCCAGTTCATTTCCAATTGGGAGTGGCGAATATTGATCCCTTTTTGTCCTAGGAAACGTTCCAGTTCGGGCCTGCTGGAGCTTTTTATTCCCTTTATAATAAATGACTTCCACGGCGTAATGCATATTTTCCCAATGCTATTGTCCAGACAAAAGCCACATAATTTTTTTAGAAAATCGAGATCGTATCTATTGTTTCGCCAATAAAGTCCCAGCCAATATTGATCCAGGCCCATTCTGTTCATTCCTTCATAATAAGGAAATTTAATGTAAGGAACCACCAGCTCACGTTCAATGGTTCTATTATTGGTATCCAATTTTTTATTGAGAATAAAAAATAGTTCGTCTATATCCGCTACATCCTGGTATATTTCCTCAATAGCCTTGGCTACGGTATGGATGTCCCAACTATAAATTAAGACAGGGTAGTAAACAGATTTTGTCCAGTGCGGAAGTTTAATGTTCAGGTACCAATAATCCTCACTATCCGAGGCAATAAAGTTAAGGTTGCCATTAAAAATTGGAACCAAACGTTGCTTGGGGTCGGTGATGTTTATTTTTAATTTGGGCAGATAATCAAAACCCTCCAAAATGTATAAATAAGTAGAACCCTTGAGCCAGTTGGTCATATCAAAAATATCTGCAGACACATAGGACGTTACTATATTTTGGTAACTTCTATCGCTAACAATATCGGTGTTGAATTTTGATATTTGTTCCAATTGTTCCTCCTTGGCATTTTGCAAAGGGAACAGCAAATCTTGCCGCGATCCAAAAAATACTTCTTTCAGCCCCCCTGCTTCCAACATGGCAATGATATCCTTTAATTCCCCTGGAGAAGTAACTCCTCCCTTGATCAATATTCGGTGTAAATCATCATTCATAGCGATATATTTTATGAGGTAACTGTTTGTAATTGTTTGCGTAAAATATCCTGTATTTCAGGTTTACAACTTCCGCAGCCAAGCCCTGCTCCAGTTTCTGAGCACAGTTTTGAGAAGTCTTCACATCCAGTATTGATTGTTTCAATTAGATTGCCCTCTCCGACCTGACTGCAGGAGCATACCAATTTTCCTTTTAAAGGGACAGAATTTTTTTGCCCTCTAAGTAGCTCGTTCCGTTTTTCCGATAGTTCAATTTCTTCCTCAATTAATCTTTTAAATTCGGCAAACTCGTTTTTATCTCCCATTAGGATAGCACCTTTTAGGGTATCATCCTTTACTATACATTTTTTGTAGTATTTCTTGCTGACATCCATTAGGATAATTTCCTCATAGCTATTGTCATCCAGAGGGGCATTCACCATACCCAGACTACAGAGGTCCAGATTTTCGAACTTTAAAATATTCATGAGGATAGATCCATTGTAAATACTGCTAAAGTCGCCCAAAATATATTTTGCCGCAGTATCGGCCTGTTGCTCGGCAGCCGATGTTATCCCAAAAAGGGCATTTCTAAATTCTGCAATTTCACCAAGGGCAAAAATATTTGGATCACTGGTCTGTAAATATTCATTGACTACCACTCCCCTGCCTGTTTTAAGATCGGAATGCTTTGCCAACTCAATATTGGGACGGGTACCAATAGCGTAAACAATGGCATTACATTTTATGGTCCTTCCTGTTTTTAAGGTAATTGAAAGGGAGTTTTTGTCATCCCTTTCCTCGAATACGGTACTTACTTCATTATCAAAATAAACTTTAATCCCGCGGTCGCTTACATCCTCGGCCAATAGTCGACTTGCAATTCTATCCAACTGTCTTTCCATTAATCTAGGGGCACGTTGAATGATACTTATATTAACATTTCTGTTCTTAAGCGCTGCCGCCAACTCCAATCCCAAAAGTCCACCTCCCACAATTACCACATGTTGCTCTTCTGATGGAAGGCCGGTATCCTCTAAATATTTTCGTAATTTATCGGCATCCCCACGCTCTCTCATCGTAAAACGACCTGGCATGTTTATTTGCACTTCACTTGGTACAAAGGCCCTACTTCCTGTAGCCATTACAAGTATATCATAGGCGTGCTCAAAACCATCATCGTCCATGACGGTTTTATTTTTCCTATCTATTTGGGTTACCCCTAAACCTGAATGTAGGGTAATATCCAATTTTTCGAGCTCGCCTTTTTTTAGTTTTTCCAGAGCTTCCCATGAGAGTTCCTCACTCACATATTCTGGGAGTAATACCCTATTGTAAAAAGGGTCTTTTTCCTTGGAGAAGACATGAAGCTCATCGGTTTCATTTTTTTCCCTATAGGTCTGGATAAATCTATAAGCCGCTGCTCCGGCCCCGATAATCAGAATTTTCTGTTTCGGCTTTACATACTTGGCCACCTCTACGGCACAATACTTAAAATCCGGTTCCTTGGATACCGGATCAACTAGGTCATTGGTCAAGTTATTTGCCCTTCCAAAATCATTATTCAGGACTTTGCCCCAATGCATTGGAAGGAAGACTACTTTCTCGCGTATATCAAAATTCACCTTCACTTTAACCCGGACCGTTCCTCTCCTGCTTTTTATCACGGCTATATCCCCATCCTTTAATTTTCGCAAATAGGCATCCACTTTGTTCATTTCCAAATATGGATCCGGAATATGGGTAAGCAGACGCTTCACCTTTCCGGTTTTTGTGCGGGTATGCCATTGGTCCCTTATCCTGCCTGTATTGAGAATTAAGGGGTATTCGGGGGTTGTTAATTCCGACTTATTGTAAAGTGAATAGGGAGCATTGAAGTGCGACTTCCTATCGTTGGTAAAGAATTGGTAATCCGTAAAGAGTCTGGGGGTACCCATATGTTTGTCGTGGGGTACCGGCCATTGAAAGCTACCTTCGTTCTTTAATCGATCATAGGATAAACCCGATATATCTATTTCGGTACCTTTTGTTAAAAGGCAGTGTTCGTCATATACTTCGCTGGCATTTTTATAGTCAAATCCATGATATCCCATTTTTTGTGCAAACTTCCATAAAATTTCTGCGTCCGGTAAAGCCTCTCCTGGCGCATCAATTACTTTGGGAAGATAACTTATCCGTCTCTCGGAATTGGTCATAGTCCCTTCCTTTTCCAACCAGCCTGCGGCAGGTAAGAGCAGGTCAGCAAATTTGGTCGTCTCCGAATTATGGGAAATATCCTGTACTACAACGAAATTGGCATTTTTTAATGCCTTTTCGGCCTTATGTACATTGGGCAAGCTCACAATTGGATTGGTACAGATAATCCATACCGCCTTCATCTTTCCATTTTCCAAAGCGTCGAACATCTCTGTGGCGGTATAGCCAGGCTCGGATTTTATTTCTTTTCCACCCCAAAAATCCGACACTTCCTTGCGGTGTTTGGGATTGCCCAATTCCCTATGGGCTGCGAGTAAGCTGGCCATACCCCCTACTTCCCTACCTCCCATGGCGTTGGGTTGCCCGGTAAGTGAAAATGGTCCGGCCCCAGGTTTTCCGATTTGTCCGGTAAGCAGTGACAGATTCATTAATGCCACGTTTTTGGAAACACCAATGACACTTTGGTTTAGCCCCATAGTCCACATACTTATAAAAGCATTGGCGTTGCCTATATACATGGCCGCCTTCTTGATGTCCTCTACAGGAATTCCACAAAGTTCAGCAGCCTTTTTCATTGAAAGTTGAAAGGCGCTATCCTTAACCGCATCGAAATTTACGGTATGCTTTTTAATGAAGTTCCTGTCTATTTTTTTCTTTTCAATCAACCAGCGGGCTATGGCATTGAAAAGAATTACATCCGTTCCAGGTAAAATTTGTAAATGAAGATCCGCCGCGGCACAGGTCTGTGTTTTCCTAGGGTCTACCACAATAATTTTTACGTCCGGATTGTTCTCCTTGTGATTTTCTATTCTTCTAAAAAGGATAGGATGGCACCAGGCAGGATTGGCCCCTGCAATAAGGAAACAATCCGATAGCTCTATGTCTTCATATGAAATAGGTACGGAATCCTCTCCCAACATTTTTTTATAACCCACTACGGCAGAACTCATGCAGAGTCTGGAATTGGTATCAATATTATTGGTACCTATAAAACCCTTGGTCAATTTATTAACTAAATAATATTCTTCAGTAAGACATTGGCCAGAAACATAGAAGCCTACACTATCAGGACCATGTTTTTCAATAATGCTCTTAAATACGGCAGCGGCCCTGTCAAAGGCAGTATCCCACGAAACTCTTTGTAAAGGGTGATTTCTGCTCCATCTCATTTCTGGATATAAGATCCGGTCACTAACATCCTGGGCCACGTAATTAAGATTCTTCCCTTTGGAACATAACATACCTTTGTTAACGGGATAATCTTGATCTCCTTCAACACTAATATTGCCCTTGGAGTCCTGTTCCACCACAATGCCGCACCCAACCCCACAGTAGGAGCAAATAGTTTTATGTTCGTTCTTTTTCTGCATAAAATCCTTGTATTAAAAGAAACCAATTAAATATGATCTAAAATTACCAAATTAAGTATAAATACGTAGTAATTTATTGATAATAGTTGGGCAGAATATTGACGAAAAGACAATAATATTGCTTTTTCATTGGATATTACAGAATACACCATTTATCAATTACATGATAAACCCCTGTAAATCAATAAAAAATCAGTTTTGACAGATTTAGATCAGCTTATATTCCTGTGCCTTTCTGGCCAGGTCCATTAGGTTATTTACGCCCATTTTTCTCATTAGATTAAAGCGATGTGTTTCAATGGTGCGTTTGCTTTTTTGAAGTTTTTCGGAAATTTGTTTATTGGTAAGCCCTGAAAGGACAAGTTCCAGTATTTGTAATTCCTTACTTGTAATCCCAAAGGAGTTATTTCCGTTTTTTGGCGGAAGCTTACTTTCCTGTTTTGTCTGTCCCTGACTCAACAGATTGTTTACCAAAACATTGGAAATATCACCACTGAAATATTTACCACCTTGTTCAACTGTGGAAATGGCCTTAAGAAATTCGGTTTTTCCGGTATCCTTCAGGAGATAGCCACTTGCTCCGGCATTTACCGATTTCAGGATGTACTCCTCGGAATCGTGCATGGAAAGTATAATGGATTTGGTGGTTGAAGAATGTTTTTTGAGTTCCTCTACGGCTTCTATACCATTCATTTCGGGCATTCGGATATCAATAATCAAGAGATCGGGTTTTTTATCCAATACCATTTGAACGGCCTCCTTGCCATTGGATACCTCACCGATCACCTCATAATTGGCATCTTCTTCCAACAATGCCCTAATACCATCCCTTACCAGGGAATGGTCATCGGCCAATACAATACGCGTTGTTTTATCCACAATAGTCTATTCTTTCCCAACAAATATAGGATAAAATTAAAACTAAGTATTCATACGGGGAAAATAGATGTTGCAATTTTGATTATAACCTCAATCACAAAGGCATTTTATCTATGGTTTATTGTGGTACCCCATTTTGGTCACGAGCCCTTTAATGAAGATGTACTGCTGTGGGTATTAAATCAAAAACCCCGATAATTTCGGGGCTTTGATGATTATTGGTCTATTTGGAAGTATTCAAAAATTTGGGTTTGATGACCAACATGGCCCATGCCCAGTTTTGGCTACTGGCGGCAGCATCCTCAGTGATACCCTTTAATTCATACATGCCATCATTGGCAAACATTTGGGAATAACCGAGTTGTAGGGAATAACCGTTGAATGCCTGTGAAAAAACAAGATCCAATTCTGTCCCCAATGATTTTTCCCCACTGGGCAATTCTTGTTCTCCACTAAAGTTAAGTGCCTTGACCATTAAGCTAGATTTCTCCCCAAGCTTGAAATTGGCACTTATATGAACATCGAACAAACCAACAGAATTGGCATGATTTCCTACGTAGAAATAATCCATAAATCCATTGAATTTATGATTGGTACCATACAGGGGGAAAAAGGCCTCTGTTTTATCGGTGGTACCGGCATCATTACCACTAATGATTTCCATACCGGCGCCAAGACTTACTTTGGCAGAAGCATTATAGTTGAAATCAAGTCCCAACAAATAAGCTCCTCCTACATCAACTGCACCTTGTCTTTCCCCAGTTTGAAGAAAAGCGTTCAAAGCAGCCCCGAAACTTCCCTTTTTATAATCTAAATGTGTGCCTAGGGTCTGTAAATTGCTTATACCGTCGGGTGTTGTACCATCAACTTCAAAATTCTGGAAGCCATTGTTCAACAGTAATAGGCTCCCGCTTAAGTTTTTCCAATTCTCCTTTAAATAAAGGTATTGCATGGTTTTATAGGAGAAGAACCCAGTAGTGTTATAGGCATTCCCAACCGATTGAAAACCACTTGGATTATCATAATCCTGGCTATAGGCCAATCCTAGATCCAACTGAAAACTCTCTTTGGCGTATTTTAATATAGCGGCATCATGGTTACGTGCCTGTTGTGTCCAGCCAACACTACCCATTATTCGCTGGTCATCATAGTCCAAGGTCTGTCTTCCCAATTTGGCGGAAAAATTACTTCCCAAATTTATATCTGCCCAAGCCTCGAAAACAGCGAAGGAATTATTCTCATCATCTGGTAGCAGCTGTCTGTTTTCGCCCCATACCATAACGTCTTGAAGGCTTAGATAAAATGTATAGGCATCAATAGTATAGCCCGCATTTAATCGGATACGGGTTGAAACCCCAAAACCGGCGTCTGCATCTTCGGCAATTATACTGCCAAAACCGTGACGTAATTCGGTTCGAGGTCTAAATTCCCCATCCAAGGTAAACTGTGCTTTGGCAATTGATCCATAAAGGGCTATTAGGGTAAATAAAAGATATATTCGTTTCATCTGTAGATAGGTATTTATTTTTTTAGGAGTAGAACCAGTAAACATAAGAATAAAATTGCCATTAATCGTCCAGGTTCCTGTAAAGAATTATTGTTTCCTGTGTCGTATTTTGATCAGAATTACGGAATGAAATAATCGCAATTATCCATTCCGTTTTCTGTTTTAAATTTCAGTGGTTTTTTGGGTAAAAGTGCCACAAGGGGCACGGCAGACAATTCCCCATTTATTTATCGACTCCTGATAATATAAGCTCTGCCTCAGTTTCTTCAATAACAGCCATTTCATCGGCCGTAGCAAACTTAATAGCCAGGGATAGAAGGGCTGCTAATACTATAAATCCTCCTATTACAAAAAATCCGCTGGATACTGCAGAAGCGGCAGCGGTAGTCTGGGCAGCCTTTACAGCCTGCTCGCCCAACTCGCTGTTGGCAGCTATGGCAGCACTTTCGGCCACGGCCGATTTGGATTTTAATAACATGGCGGCCAGAAAGGCCCCTACGTTTCCTCCCGCCCCAACAATTCCGGAAATAGATCCTATTGCCTTCTTGTTAATAAACGGCACAACTGAGAAAGTGGCGCCTTCTGCCATTTGAACGGTAAGACTAAAAGCTATCAAAAATATCATGCCAAATACCAGACTGGTGGTCACTGAAAAGATGGAAAGCATTAGGCCCTCCGTAGCCAGGATAAGTGCAAGAAAAACAACCCTGCCGCGCAAGCCACGGAACTTACCGAACAGGTCTCCAAAATAGCCGCCTAACGTCCGGGCAAAAATATTCATAAGGGCAAACGACAATACTAAATTTCCTGCCGTAGAACGATCCAGGCCAAATCTATTCTGAAGATAATCGTCCATGGTACCATATACTGTTAATTCTATTCCAAAACAAGTGGCGTAAACTAGAAACAAGATCCAGACCCTGTAATCCTTTAATGTGCTCAAGAAGGATACTTCATCTTTCTTTAAATTAGGCATTTTACCTGCCAGCTTCAATTCTTTAAAATTGCCTTCAGGCGTATCCCTGGTAAAGAAGTAATATATAAGTCCCATTGAGAAGCAAATAACCCCGGCAATTACCATAGAGTATCTCCAGGCAACTTCATCTGCAATTCCAAAACTAACAACTCCTGCTGCGATCAAGGGCATTCCCAATCGGTTGGCCCCTCCACCTAGATTTCCCCAGCCTGCGGACGTAGCATTTGCCGTACCTACTATATTGGGAGCGAACATTATGGAAGTATGGAATTGGGTTATTACGAAAGAAGCGCCAATAAAACCAATAAATAACCTACAAATTAGAAATTGTAGCGGGGTTTGTACAAAACCTAGAAGTATAACAGGGATGGAACCCAGAATCAATAAATAGGTATAGCATAATCTAGGACCATATTTATCACATAATTTTCCAATTAACAAACGGGCAAATACGGTTCCTGAAACAGCCAAAATAATGGAATTCCACTTTTGCGTTGGGGTCAATCCCAAGTCTTTGACAACATCGGGCATAAAAGGAACGATACCGAACCATGCAAAGAAACAAATGAAAAAGGCTATGGAGGTAATCCAAAAAGTACGTATTGGGATACTCCTCAAGTTTAAAAGTTCTAATTTCGTAGCTTTAGCAGAGACAAATTCTTTCATAACTGAATTGTTTATAGGATTAGTTATTTCGTTTAACAATTCAAAAATACGTATTTCTACGTATTATTACTTATTATTTTTACGTAATACTGTAAATAAGTAGTGTTTTTATGAAGGTGGGAAAATATTAAGCTTGCGATTGTGAAATTGTAATTAATTAGTTAGTCCTGTTGCCATATTGTAAATGTGAGGTTTTAGTTTGATACCTAATAGTAGAGTGCACGTTGGATTTCCTCTTCAAAAAAGGACGGATGTTCGGCTACTACTTCCCCAACTACTATTATTCCAGGTTGTGTAATATCTATTTGGTCAACAAGGGAGCCTGCATCTTTTAGAAGTCCAGTTACACAGGTTTCGTTCTCAACAGTTCCATTTTGAATAACGGCAAAAGGGGTTAGTCCATTTCTATTCTCAGCAATTTTATCAGCTATTTCCAAAAATCTACGTACTCCCATTAATATGATCATGGTAGCAGATGACTTGGCAGCAAGCTCCAGATCTTCGGAAAAGGAGCCATCGCGTTTTGTGGCTGTCATCACCCAAAAGCTGCTGCTTATTCCCCGTCTGGTTACCGGAATTCCCTGGCTGGCAGGAACGGCTATGGCACTGGTTACCCCTGGCACCACTGTTACAGGTATACCGAATGATTCCACGTATTCCAATTCTTCACTGGCTCTACCGAAAACAAAAGGATCACCTCCCTTTAATCGCACAACATGTCCGTGGATAAAGGCTTTTTCCACTATTAGTTTATTAATCTCCTCTTGGGTTAGGGAATGCTCTCCACATCTTTTCCCTACATAGATTTTGGGAATATCCGGATTTAGTTCCTGAAGTAAATCCGTACTTATAAGAGCATCATATAAGATTACATCTGCATCTTCCAATGTTCTATATCCTCTAATGGTAATAAGGTCGCTACTTCCCGGACCAGCACCTACTAAGCTAACTTTTGGGTCTTTGGATATACTCATGATTTCTACTTTTTTAGATGTGCAATTAAGAATTTCGCAACAAACCTACGTATTTATTTTCATAAAAACATATAAATATTACGTAATTATACGTAATATTGCTACGTAACATTTAATAGTATACGTATGAAGACCGTAATTGTAGTTGGAAATGGAATGGTTGGATACAAATTCTGTGAGAAATTTGTTTCCAAAGTTGACCAAGACTCCTTTAAACTAATTGTTTTCGGAGAAGAACCAAGAGTTGCCTATGATAGGGTACATTTAAGTGAGTATTTTGAAAATGGTGATGCGGAGCGTTTATCCATGGCTCCCAGAGAATGGTACCAGAAAAATAACATTGAACTTTATACCAATGAGAGGGTAACGGATATTCACAGAAATTCAAAAACAATTACCACCCTCAGCGAAAAGACCTTTAATTATGATTATTTGGTGTTGGCAACCGGCTCTAGTCCGTTTGTACCACAAATAAATGGAGTTGATAAGGATGGTGTGTTCGTTTATAGGACTATAGAAGATTTGGAAGATACCTTGGCCTATGCGGAAAAAATAAAGAAAACAGTAGAAAGGCCAAAGGCGGCCATTTTGGGGGGTGGACTATTAGGTCTTGAAGCGGCCAAGGCCGTTATGGATATGGGTATGGAGCCCCATGTGGTAGAGTTTGCCCCTAAATTAATGCCCAGACAGTTGGATACCAGGAGTAGTAAGGTATTACAGGTGAAGTTGGAATCTATGGGAATCAATATTCATTTGAGCAAAGCTACCAATCAGATTTTGGGCAATGGCCATGTCATAGGGATGGAATTTGGGGAAGATGATGTCCTTAATGTAGATATGTTGGTAATTTCCGCAGGAATAAGACCTAGGGACGAATTGGGAAAAAGTTGCGGCCTTAAAATGGGTACCAGAGGTGGTATAGTGGTGGATAATAAAATGAGAACTTCAGACCCCAGTATTTTTGCTATTGGTGAAATAGCCCTTTATAACCAAATGATCTATGGTCTGGTTGCTCCCGGATACGAGATGGCAGGTGTTGCAGTAGATCAAATTCTAGGTATTGAGGAGACGGTCATGGCAGCAGAGATAGATATGTCTACCAAACTTAAACTGATAGGTGTGGACGTAGCCAGTTTTGGAACTCCCTTTATGCCGGCAGAAAAAGGTCATTCCATCATTTTTGAAAACAAAACGGAGAGTCTATATAAAAGAATTAACGTAAGTCATGACGGCAAAAGGCTTCTGGGCGGAATCTTGGTAGGTGATGCCAAAGATTATAACATGCTCTTGCAGATGTATCTCAATGAAATGCCCTTGCCCAAAAATCCTGAAAATCTAATTTTAGGAAGTCGCGGTGGTGAGGATGTTTCATTTGGCAGTGCCATGGACCTACCGGATACGGCAGTGGTGTGCTCCTGTGAAGCGGTTACCAAAGGACAAATATGTTGCTCCGTAAAAGATGATGGCAACGAAAGCGTAAAAGCAATTTCCAAAGCTACCAAGGCAACTACTGGTTGCGGCGGGTGCAAACCAATGGTAGACGATTTGGTGAAGGAAACTCTCAAATCCCTGGGAAAAGTAGTTAAGGAGTCCATTTGCGAGCATTTTGAATATTCCAGACAGGAACTATATGATATTGTAAAACTTAGAAAAATTGAGGATTATGATTCGCTTTTGGACGAGGTTGGAAAAGGACATGGATGTGAAGTTTGTAAGCCTGCAGTAGCCTCTATATTCGCTAGTATATATAACGAAACTGCCAATAGGCAAGCAACCATACAGGACACGAATGATCGATATTTGGCCAATATTCAAAGGAACGGGACCTATTCCGTAGTTCCAAGGGTAGCAGCTGGAGAAATTACCCCAAAACAGCTTTTGGCCATCGGAAGAATAGCACAAAAATACGATCTGTACACCAAAATTACGGGCGGGCAACGTATAGACATGTTTGGGGCTCAATTGCACGAACTACCATTTATATGGGAGGAACTGATTGCGGAAGGCTTTGAAACGGGCCAGGCCTACGGAAAATCGCTGCGCACCGTGAAAAGTTGTGTAGGTTCTACGTGGTGTAGATATGGGATGGATGAAAGTGTGACTTTTGCCATTGATATAGAGAATCGCTATAAGGGCATACGTTCCCCGCACAAAATTAAGGGAGGTGTTTCCGGATGTATAAGGGAATGTGCAGAGGCCAGAAATAAGGATTTCGGTTTTATCGCTGTTGAAGGTGGATGGAACGTATATATTTGTGGAAATGGAGGAGCCAATCCACAGCATGCACAATTACTTGCCGAAAAGGTGGACAAGATTACGGCTACCAAATATGTAGATCGATTTTTAATGTACTATATACAAACCGCTCCTCCCCTAACCCGTACCGCTGCTTGGTTGGATAAACTGGAAGGTGGTATAGACTATGTTAAAGACGTGGTTATAAATGATAGCCTTGGCATTGCCGATCAGTTAGACAGCGAAATGCAGTATTTGGTGGACACCTACAAATGCGAATGGAAAGAGGCTGTAGAAAATCCAGAAATAAGGGCAAGATATACCCATTTTGTGAACGCCGAAGACACTGACGACAACATTGAATTTGTTTCCTTAAGGGAACAGAAAATGCCTAAGGCCTGGGTCTAGTTCTAAGGTTGGATCCAAATTTTTATAACTAATTAAAATATGTTCAATAAGGGGTCAACTAGCATTACGACCTTTAAAAATATAGACAGATGATTTCAATTTTAAACACTTACGAAGCAGTGGAACCAGAAAAAGTGAGTCTTTGGTTTAAGGCGGCCCCCGTGGAAAAATTTCCAGAAAACGGTGGTGCCTGTGTAAAATATAAGGGAATGCAAATTGCAGTTTTTAATTTTACAAGGGAAGGAACATGGTATGCCTGCCAGAATCTATGCCCCCATAAAATGGAAATGGTCCTTTCTCGGGGAATGATAGGAGAAGATCAAGGCGAACCCAAAGTAGCCTGTCCCCTGCATAAAAATTCCTTTTCCTTAAAAACGGGCAAGCATCTAAATGGGGATTTGAACAGCATAGCAACATATCCGGTTAAAATAGAGAACGACTTTGTTTATATTGGTTTTTCTGAATAGCTTTGGAAAAAACCAAAGTGAGTTATGGCCACAGAAAAATTGAAAAGTGCCTTTCGCCTGTTTGACGAAGCAAATGCCAATGATCCTAATGTAGAAGTATGGCAGGGCAAGGAGTATCCCAAGGAGTTGCTATATGCCATGAGAATGACAGAGAAGTTAAAAACATTTGATCCCGAGGCTCCGGAATCTTTACAGCTTACGGCTAGGTGTCAGCATATCCGCAGATGGGAGATACCAAGGGAATCCTATGAAATGAACAGGACGGGCTATTTAAAATGGAGGCAGGACCTGAAAAAATTTCATGCAGAGAAAGCTAGTGCCATTCTCCGGGAAGTGGGCTATGATCAAGAAATGATAGATAAGGTAGCTTTTTTATTGGAAAAGAAGCAACTCAAAAAAAATGCAGAGACACAGACTTTGGAAGATGTAATTTGTCTGGTATTTCTTGAATTCTATTTTGAGCCATTTTCACATAAATATCCGGAGGAAAAACTAATCGATATTCTTCAAAAAACATGGCGAAAAATGTCTGAAAAAGGTCATGACACGGCCTTGAAGCTACCCTTGTCAAAGGAATCGCTAGAGTTGGTAGGTAAAGCACTTAAGGGATAAAGTCTAAATTTGAACAACACTTTTGGGAAATGAACGAGGATAATTACCATGCACCCCTGGATACTACCACCTTTCTAAGGATCCGGAAGTGGTATTTATTGGCCTTGGCCGCTATTGCCTTAAGTATAGTTGTTGCCCAGATCTTGATTCAGCATCATTTAAATTCCCAACTGGACGATTCAAAAGTGATCAACGTTGCTGGCAGGCAAAGGGCCTATAGTCAAAAATTGACCAAGGAAGTACTTCTATTAAAGGAATTGTCCGATCCTGAACAGAGAAATCAAATATTTGCAGAATTAAGGGAAACCTTAACGGTTTGGAAAGAATCCCATCAAGCGCTTCAACACAGTGATGTGGCCATGGGTATTTCAAAGGATGAGAATGAGGAAGTCCAAGAGCTTTTTCATAAAATAAATCCTCATTACGATGCCATGGTAAGTGCCGTAGAAAATATCTTGGCCGATTTTAGGGAATCGGGAAAATCAATTCCGGACCAATTGTATGTTGATATCCTTTTGGAAAATGAGCGTACTTTTTTAACGATGATGGATGCCATCGTCAATAAATATGACGTCCTTAGTAAAACACATTTACAGAATTTAAAGTTTAAGGAATATCTATTATTGGCCATATCGCTCCTTATATTGATTTTGGAGATATTTTTCATATTTAAGCCTCTTTCCCTTCAAATTAGAAATACTATCAAGAATTTAATTGTCGCGCACAAAAAATCGGATGAAAATGCCAAGGAGATTAAAAAACTTTTCCAAGAAAAGGAAAAATCTTTACAGGAACTACAGGAGCTTAATTTTGTTATAGATAATGCCGCCCTTTTTGCAAGTGCCAAACAAGATGGAAATGTTGTTTTTATCAGTAAGAAGTTCAATGAACTTTTAGGGCGTAACGCTCAGGAGTTAAATAGGCCGTTATATGAAATATTGACAACAGATGAAGGGCAACAGCAATATCTGGCGGAAGTATTAAAAAGTAATAGGAAAAATATCAGGACCGAAGAAATAAAGATCAAAACTACTAAAGGGGAGTCGCTCTGGCTGGATATGTCCATTATCCCAATGCACCAATCCAGTGCCCAACAGTCCATTCTAATATTATGTTCAGATATAACGGAACGCAAGCAGAACGAACTAAAAGTAGCCCAGTTAACGCAGGCCAATTACGAAGAGACCATGAGGCAAAAGCAGTTACAGGCTAGCCAGATTGTTGAAGGTCAGGAGGAGGAGCGCAAAAGAATTGCCAAAGATATCCATGATGGCATTGGACAAATGTTGACTGCTTTGAAGTTTAATATAGAATCGATCAATTTAAGCAATAAGGAAAAAACGGCCGAGAAAATAGAATACATTAAAAGCCTTGCGAGCGATTTGATCAAAGGAGTGCGCACTGCCACTTTTAACCTGACCCCTCCGGAACTTAGTGATCATGGGATTTTTCCCGCATTGCACAAAATGACCCATGAACTCTCCAAGCTTACCGGTAAAAATATACTCTTCGAAAATAAGACTGAAGAGAACATACGTTTTAATTCCTTGGCAGAAACAAATATTTATCGCGTAGTACAGGAAGCGGTAAATAATGCCATAAAGTACGCCGAGGCCAATTATATTTTGGTTACCATTAACTTTAATGACAATATTTTAAGTGTAGTCATCGATGATGATGGCAAGGGCTTTGACGATACCATATTGGGAAAGGTACCCAAAAATACAAGCGAAGGTGGTATGGGACTTTTCTTTATGAAAGAGAGAATGAACTATATCAACGGGCGTCTTTTTATTAATTCCATTCCCGGCAAGGGTACCAGGGTAACCATTAACTATAAAACGGATAGCAGGGAACTAATTGTTGCGGAGGAGTAATTCTTGTCCAAAGCGTGATTTTACTGTGTTTAGAAATGACTTCACAGTAAAGTAAGGGCAATGGTTTCTTTGACAGGACGTTTATTATTAAAGTTAGATTTAAAATGAAAATAAGGATTAAAGGAAACTCAATACGCTATAGACTAACCAAGACAGAGGTGGAAACCTTTTGTAAAGAGGGACTGTATGAGGAGCAGACAGAGTTTAAGGACCACATCTTTAAATATGTATTGCGGAGCAAGAATAATATTTCCCATTTGGAAGCTGATTTTAAAAACGATACCATTATAATGTACCTTCCTGAAAAGGATAAATTGGTCTGGGCAAATAGCGATCGTGTAGGATTTCAACACACCATTGTCATGGAAAATGGCAAGGAACTATTTCTACTTTTGGAAAAGGATTTTGTCTGTTTGGATGAAACCATAGAAGATCAATCCGATAATTACCCCAATCCTTTGATGGACAAAAAGGAATAGTACTAGCCATATAGAACAGGGTGAAAACTAAAAATATTTTGAAATCGAATAGCTTTATTCAGCTTATCTTGTTATGCTGTATTTTGTAACAAAACGGATCATCACGGTAGCATGAAAGAAAATGTTTTTAGGCTATTCTATCCTCAGTGTTTTATATACTTCTTCTATTATTTTTTGTTGATCCGCTAAAACAATTAGTGTATCCTCACTCTCAATTTTAGTAGATCCACTAGGGGTGATAAATTTATCCCCCCTTTTGATCATGGCAATTATCGCATTTTTTGGAAAGCCCAATTCAACAATCTTTTTGTTGGCGGCATAACAGTCCGAACCTACGGCTATTTCCCTCATAATAGTCTTTGGATCTTCAGAAAACAATAGATCTGTAGGTGTTAGCTTCTTTGCTTTTTCAGGTATTGCAACGTCCAACCATTTAGCTACGATAGAGAGTGTAGTTCCTTGAATTAAAATAGAAGTCACCGATATGAAGAAAACTATATTGAATATCATGTGGGCTTTGTCTATTCCGGCCAAGAGTGGATAGGTGGCAAATACGATGGGCACCGCTCCACGTAAACCCACCCAAGAAATATAAAATCGTCTTTTCATCCGCATCTTGAAAAAAATCAGACTAAGAAAAACACTGATAGGACGTGCAATCAAAATGAGAAATAACGAAATAAGTAGACCTATTCCGATGTACGGAATAATTTGAGACGGGAATACCAAAAGGCCCAGGGTAAGGAACAGCACTATTTGCATTAACCAGGCCAGACCATCGAACATTTTTAGAATGGTTTTCTTATGTATCAAATCCTGATTTCCAAGATATACGGCACATATGTATATGGCGAGAAAACCATTTCCGCCAACAAAGTTGGTTGCAGAAAATGTAACGAACATCAGGGCTATTACTAAAACCGGGTAGAGACCTTCAAAGTCGAGCTTAAGGCCGTTGATTATGTATTTACTCAGTTTCCCAAAACCGAAACCTGCTGCTCCACCCAAGATCATCTGCTGTAAAAACAATGGTATCATAGAAAAAACACTTTGATCTTGATGAATCACCAAAGTCAAGAATGCAAGGGTTAAAACATAAGCCATCGGGTCGTTACTACCGCTTTCCAATTCCAGGGTAGGTCTTAGATTGGTTTTTAAGGCCATGCTTTTGGATCGCAAAATGGAAAAAACGGCAGCAGCATCCGTAGAGGAGACAATGGAACCCAGCAGCATACTTTCATATATGGTGAAGTCGGTAATAAACCATACAAATGTACCTAAGGTAAGGGCGGTGAATAATACTCCCAATGTCGACAATACAAGCCCTTCCTTCAAAATAGGCCTAACAGAGCCCCAATTGGTATCCAGTCCTCCTGAGAATAATATAAAGTTAAGGGATACGATGCCAATGAATTGTGCAATTTTAGGGTCATCGAATCGGATTCCCCCAATGCCATCAGAACCGGCCAACATTCCAATCCCCAAAAACAATAATAAGGTAGGGACTCCAAATTTATATGAAGTCTTACCGACGACTATACTTATAAAAAGTAGTATAGAACCGACTAGAAGTATATTTTCAGTGGTTATATTCATTTAGGTGGAATTAAATTGTATTTCCGTAAAAATAAGGGTTCTTATTCAAGATTGTATTTAAAATTGAATATTGATTTCATTCCTCAGTATAAAGGATTTTAGCTAAAATATTCTGCCATCCTCCATGCCCCTACTTTAGTCACTAATGTTGTCTGAATGCCCACATGGTCCTATACTATTTTTCCACCCAATTTACACTGTTTCTTAAAATGGTTTGGTAGGCCTTGTGCCCATGCGCCCTTTCATCGTGGCCCAAGGTGTTACCAACAATCTTGGCCTTGGGATGTTTTACTATCCAGACCGTTGGATATTCTTCCCCAGATTTTAAGCCTCTACTTACTGCTAGAACCTCTATTTCCGCTCCGGGGTCCTTTTCCCATCGGTACAATTCGTCCACGATCCTGAATTTGGAAGGCACGCCTTTCATTAGGGGATGATCTGGCTTAACTACCCTTACTTCAAATTCCTGCAGATCTTCGTGGGATCTGGATCCTCCCCCAACCAGGGTTTTGTTGTATTCCGGCCAGTCTTCCCAATTGTACCAGGTACTGGGGTGGTAGATAAGCAAATTCATGTCCCCTGCGTTTACACGGTTGATAATGGTATTCCTGGTATTTTTATCCAAAGGTTTGTTGTTGCTTAATAAAAGCACATCGGTCGTTGGAAGCAAGGTTCCCAATTCCATTGAATTTTCCGTGTATATGAACGTGTTCTTCCCGCCTTCACTAAGGATTTCACCATCGGCAACTCCAAAAAATTTAAGGAAGTCATGGGAACCACCACCGCCCATGGCCGAGATTTTCAGAGCTTCCTTATCCTCGGAGATGTAGGACCCAGGGGCTGTTACTACAATTACCCCTTGCATCATTCGCCAATGGCCGGGAAAAGTACAGACATAGGGATAAATTCCCGGTGTGTCCGGAAGTTTAAAAATTACAGATCCGGTAACTCCTGGTGTCAACATATCCGTTGCCCCAAGCACATATCTTGATTTTGGAACATATCCCATCTTTTCTGCTTCAGGATTCTTCAGGAACCCATCTACCATGGCCCCGAAAGTTTCCACACTACCAGGTTGGATGACCACTAAATTATGGGACATCTGATCCTTATTGTTCAATACTATTTCCACTGTCTGTCCTGCCGTGGCGTGAAGTGTCTTTTTATCAAAAGCCATTTCCTGATTTACGGTATTGAGGACAAAGGTTACATCGGCCTTTATTTTTCCGACCTTGCCTATACCCATATCAATGTGTTGATTCCCTCCAGTATTAACACAGTGAATGGCAATTAAATTCTTGCCTTTCCTGAATAATCCGCCTTTTTCGCTATCGAGCTTTATGTATTTATAAGCTTCACTGGATCCGGTTTCCGATATCAAAAGTTGGCCATTTACATATATTTCATAGTCGTCATCATGGGCTATTTTGATAACAGGTTCCGTAATTTCATCAGAAACAAGCACTTCTTGACGCATCCAGATATCCGAACTGCTCCATGGGGTGTTTACCTGTTTCATATTATCACCTCCAAACTTGGCTGTACCCTTTTTCCAATCGGAATCATCGAATTCCAATTTCGTCCAGTTATCGGCAGGTTGATCGGTAGTGTAGTTCCAAGTGGATTTTTTTTCTTCTGCCGAGGGAACCAACATAACTACGCTTGAAGGGTTTACCTCTTGAAAGTTCAATTCCCTGAAATAAATTTTTATGGCGGCATTGATCCATTTGTCAGAAGTGCTGGCTTCGTCCTTGGACAATTTTTCTATTTCAGTATATAATGCGTTGGATTCCGGTAATTCCCCTGCACGCAGTACCGCAGCAAGCTTGATCTGTGGGTCTGTACTGCTTAATAGGCCGGATTGTGCCAAGATTTCACTACTTTCTTTTGTTGCGGGCAACAAAGCCAGTGCGGCCCGTTTTACCCCATATGAGCTACTGGTCAATGCTTTCTGGACCACCTCGTTGGCTTCTGTATTGGAACCATTGAGAGCGCCCAGGCCTTTTAAGGTCCATAGGGCGTGCAAGGCGCCGGCATTGAGGCCGCTTTTATCAATATTGTTATTGTCACCCGCCAATTTGATCAGGTCCGGGATCAAGGAGACCTTCTTGTTCTCCACTATTAAACGCTGGGCCGTAGTTCTCCAGAACATATTATCGCTTTCAAGCCCTTCCAGTAGTGCTTCATCATCCTCGGGATCCAGGGAGGTGATATCCGGATCATCACCGTCCTCATGGGTAATTACGTATATCCTCCCATGGCCATAATCGCGCAGTTTATTTAAATGGGCGTTGCCCTCACCCTTATCCGCGTTCCAGATCTGGTTGTCCATCCCTCTTTTGTCCGGGTTGTGCTGGATCACGGGATTGTACCAGTCCGCTACCCATAGATTACCGTCCGGGCCGGTCTCGGCAAAAACCGGTGCGGTCCAGGCATCGGTACTGGCAAAAATATTGCCACCGTCTACCTCCTTATACCCTGCCCCATCCTTGACTATTTTTGCAATATGTACCAAGTGTCCGGTTGGTTCGCAAACATACATTTGATTTTGGTAGGCCTCCGGATAGTTTCGCGCAGTATAGAAATTGGCGCCGGAGGCAGCCGTATACCCTCCCCGTACATCTACCTGTTGCAGCGGAATGGTATCTACAGGGGTAATTTCATAGTGCCCCTGGATAAAGTCCGCATTGACAGCCCAAGAGGGCATTTTGTTCAAATAATCATAATGTTTTAAAGGTATCCCAACATAACAGCAGTGGTTATTGTTGGCAGTAGATCCAAATATTTCAAAATTCTCGTTAAAACCGAGTCCCCAGGTATTGTTGTTGAATTGCCCCACCGGTTCAAAATAGGAACCGTCCTTGGCAAATTTGTAAACGCCCATCTTGAATTCTACAGGCTTGCCCCGGAACTGATTTTCAAAGCCCGAATAACCTACGGAGCCCCATATCATGTTATCGACCCCATAGCGTAGATTCGATGGCCCAGCATGGGTGTCCCAGGTTCCAAAACCTTCGAACATAACGGTACGCTTGTCCATTTTGTCGTCCCCATCGGTATCTTCCAGAAAAACCATATTTGGAGCCTGCGACACAATGGCACCACCTTTTACCAAGGTAATTCCGGTTGTTAGATTTTGATCCGTGGCATAATCGGTAAATTTATCGGCACTGCCGTCCCCATTGGTATCCTCACAGATGGTAATCCTATCCCCTCCAACATCATTGGCAAGTCCATGTGGGTAATCCTTGGACTGTACCACCCATAGCCTTCCCCTTTCGTCCCAGGTAAAGGCTATGGGGTTAATAATATTGGGCTCGGCGGCATATAGCTCCGCTTTGAACCCCTCCGGAAGCTGGATATGCTTTTGGGAATCCTCAGGACTTAACGGATCCTGGACCCTTGGGTTCTCTCCCGTATAGGTCAATGGCGGGGGCGGCTCCTTTTCCCCGGAGCAGCTTGATAAAATTACCATTCCACAAAATAGTATTGAGAGGTAAGCGGTTGCATTTTTCATTTTTAAAATTTTATGTTATAAATTACTATAGCCAAGCGCAAATGAAATAGATTCTAGAAAAGGCAATATATTGGATTATTGGATTCTTGGACGATATTCCGAATAAGGAGCATTTTCACTAACATCCACAGTACCCGCTCCCCATCCTTCAGGAGGGGACAGGATGGCCAGAAACTCCAGTTCCCCCTGTCCGGCATTAAAAGTACCGTGTGCCACATTGGCCCCTATGTAAACGGAGTCGCCCGCCTCCAAAAGCTGCATTTCATCTTCTATCCATTGTTCGGCCGTGCCTTTAAGGACGTAAAGAATTTCATGCATTTCCGGATGTACGTGAAAATTATGTCCCCCGCCCTCAGGCATTACCACCTTCACCATATAGGAGTCGGCCTGTTTTATAATTTCGGGATGATAATGCCAATGATGGTCCCGCCCGAAGGCCCTTTCGAACATTTGGTCTTTTTCCTTGACGAATTTCCAATTCCTTTCCATAGACAAACTATAGGGTCAATGCTTTGAATTCCTTGGTCAGGTTGGTCAATGACTGTTCTATGCCCATTCTTTCCAAGGAGGATGCCCCTACAAAGCCGTGCAGGCCCTTGCAGTGTTCCAGTACGTATTTTACATCGGCAGGGGTATTGATCGGTCCACCGTGGGCCAATAAAAAAGTGTCGGGATTTGCTTTCTTAACGGCATCGACTATTTTTTGGGTACGCTCCAGGGCATCGTCCATGGAGGCGGTGGCGCTGGTAACCCCGATAGAACCACCAACAGTTGTCCCTACATGGGCAATTATGGCATCGGCACCCACATCTGCCATTTGTACGGCCTCCTCCGGTTTGCCTACATATACGATAGAAAACAGGTCCATTTTGGTGGCCAGTTCTACCATATCCACTTCTTTTTGAAAACTCATTCCGGTTTCTTCAAGTACATTTCTAAAATGGCCATCGATGATGGAATGTGTCGGGAAATTATTGACCCCTGAGAAGCCCATATCCTTTACTTTTCCCAAAAAGTGCCACATTCTTCTTCTTGGGTCACTTCCGTGAACCCCACATATTACAGGAATTTCCTCCACTACGGGCAAAACCTCATATTCCCCTATTTCCATGGCTACCGCATTGGCATCCCCATAGGCCATCATCCCCGCAGTTGAACCGTGCCCGGACATTCTAAACCTGCCCGAGTTGTATATGATAATCAGATCCGCACCACCTTTTTCTATGAATTTAGCACTGATCCCGGTACCGGCACCGGCCGCAATAATGGCTTTTTTTTGATTTACTACTGCTTGTAACCTATCTCTAACTTCTTGTTTTGTGTAAGGGTTTCCTTTCCCCGTCCATGGATTTGGCATAATTGTTTTATTGTTTAGTTTATTTGATTTTTTTTTTGATCTTTTTTGCTCTTCTATAAATCCGTCTTACAACTCATAATGGCGGCCATTATATTTTTGGTGCAATCCTGAATTAACACGGGAGCCTGATCTATAGCCACCTTTAACTCCATAGGTTGATTAACTATGGAAAACACCGCACTGACACCTATGTTGTATATTTCATCAATTCCCTCCCCTATTTTTCCAGTAAGCACGATTACCGGAACTTCATGTTTTTTTGCCATGGCCGCAATTCCGGAAATAGTTTTACCATGTAGGGTTTGACCATCTATTTTTCCTTCGCCGGTAAATACCAGATCGGCTTGTTTTATAAATTCTTCTATTTTAATGGTCTGTAGAATTAATTCTATTCCATTTACCAGTTGGCCCTTCAAAAAAGCCAATAATCCAGCACCAGTACCGCCAGCTGCTCCTGCACCGGGAATCTGGGCGACATCTATACCAATGGTGGCCTTAATTTTAGTGGCATAATGGGCTAGATTACTGTCTAAGAACTCCAAATCTTCCATACTACCTCCTTTTTGGCCGCCATAAACCATGGAGGCTCCATTGGCACCGCTAAGGGGATTGGATACATCACATGCAACGATTAGCTCGCAATTTTGAATTCTATCATCAAAATTGGACAAATCTATGGTCGTCAAGCCGCCCAAGCTTCCACCTCCCTCGGGAATCTCTTCTCCCTGGTCATCCAAGAATTTAGCTCCCAATGCTCTTACCATTCCGACTCCCCCATCATTGGTGGCGCTTCCGCCTATGCCAATAATAATCTTATTGCAACCCTTATCCAATGCATCCTTGATCAATTGCCCCGTACCAAAGGTTGTAGTTATCAGAGGGTTCTTTTCGGGCTCCTTGAGCAATTCCAATCCGGAGGCCTTGGCCATCTCTATAACGGCTGTTTTCCCATCCTTTAAAATACCGTATTCAGCTTGGATTAGGCGCATAAGGGGATCCATAACGGAAACAGATATTCTACGGCCACCAACGCCATTTATAAGAGCTTCGAGTACGCCTTCCCCTCCATCCGATATGGGGATTTCGTAGATTTCCGCATTGGGCGCTATCTTTCGTATGCCTAATGCTATATTGCTGGCCACCTGCCGGGCTGATAAACATTCCTTAAAAGAATCGGGGGCTATTACAATTTTCATTATATGTTGATTGGCTCCGGGTTATTATTTTGACTCATAATAAAAGTGAATAATGTACAAAATATTGGCGCGTGAAAAATTAAATCAATTTACAAAATGTGAAGTCTTTCTAGTCCACATTAGATTTGGACTTTACAAAATCAACCAATAAAGGAAATGCCGGTTGGGTCATATTATGTCCGTAGCCGTCCATTTCGTATAAGGTTATGTCCTGATGTCCGGTAACTTTCATCATTCTATAGAAATAGGCATTCTCCTCATACCTTCCCAGCATCTCTTTTTCCCTGTCCCCAGTAATCAATAAGGTAGGCGGTGCATTCTTTCTTACATGGTACAAGGGCGCTAACTTATCAACAATAGGTTGTTCCCCCGGAATGCCCTGTTCCTTTCTTATCGTAAAATGGGTAATGGTATGGCCACTAAAAGGAATTAGTCCAGCGACCAGATCGGAATCCAAATTGTACTTTTGGAGCCAGCTTTTGTCCATAACGGACATTAGGGCCAAATAACCTCCTGCTGAATGTCCGGAGACAAATATTTGGTTGGGATCACCATTATATCGTTCAATATTCCTAAATACCCAAGCTATGGCTGCAGTAGCATCGGCTATACAGGTTTCGGCCTTTATATTTGGAGAAAGCCTATATCCTACTCCAATTACACAAAATCCTTTTTCCTTTAAAGCAGATGGAATTTCTTTTTGACCAGCCGTTAATCCTCCTCCATGAAACCATATAACCACAGGTACTTTCTGATCCCCTTCCGGATGATAGATATCCAAAAGATTTTTTTCTTTCATATAAGTAGTCTGTCCTACTGTTTGTGAATCATAGTAATAAACATTTTCTATGGTCTTATAACTAATGGCCTGACCATTGGCATAGAGGGGCAATACTGCCAAAAACATGTAAATGGCTAGCTTTTTCATGGTTTAATTCAAGTTTAGGTTGATTATATGGCTATGAATATTCCTCTAATATCTTAAAAAGAGATTAAAAAAATTATCCTTTTCCGCGTAAATGATATAAATAGTTGAAAAACTGATGCATTTGGACCAAGAAGGAATCATTTTGCAGGAAAGAAGTCTTGCAATTTTCTCTGCTATTGGAATAGCTGAAGTTGTAAAACTGGACAGCTTTCAAGGGCAATAGGGATTATAATGCGGGAAAGTCAATATTTAATCTGAATTCGATAATATATAGGCTAGTAAACCCTTGCGATATATTTTATATTTGTAGGAAACCTTAAGTGTTCTTTGGTAGGTTGGTGGGATTGATTAGGCTTAAAAAAAGCTAAACATATTGAAGAGTTGGCGCTGACAACTTTTCAATCACCCTCGGTCTTTGATTGTATTTTTTATTGGACAAGTGTTGGGCGTTGTGGTAAAAACGCTTCTGTCTTTCAAAATATAGATTATTTAATAAAATAATTAATTACCAGTTGTTTGGTGTAATTTACTTAAATGTATAGTTTATATAAAAGTTGGTTGTTTTACGGAAATAAAAATTAAATTCTGTAGTAATTTAAGGTCCAATTTATAAGGCATAGGACCATTTTTGTGAAGTAATATTCGCATGCAAATATTAATAAGAGCATAAAATATGAAAATTGTTATTCTAGACGGATACACCTTAAACCCAGGAGATCTTAGCTGGGAGAAACTTAAAAAATTTGGAGAACTTACCATCTATGATCGAACTGAATATGACAACGATAAAATTATAAATGCCATAGGGGATGCAGGGATAATTTTTACAAATAAGACACCTCTGCCCAAAGAGGTTTTGGATAAGGTACCTTCATTAAAATATATCGGGGTGTTGGCCACAGGCTACAATGTAGTGGATGTGGATGCCGCAAAAGACTTAGGCATAGTGGTAACCAATGTGCCCGGCTATGGAACCACTGCCGTGGCGCAAATGACTATGGCACTCCTTTTGGAAATGTGCCATCACGTCGGGGAACACAATCGTGCCGTTAAGGAGGGGGAATGGTCCAAAAGCAAGGATTTTTGTTTTTGGAACTATCCGCTTATAGAATTGGACGGCAAAACTATGGGCATTATTGGTTTCGGGAGAATAGGGCAAGCTACTGCCAAATTGGCCCAGGCATTTGGAATGAATATATTGACTTCCGGGAGTAGAAAGAAACCTGAACTGGAGAGCAGCACTTGTAAGCAGGTTGATTTGGAGGAACTACTGGCCAAATCGGATGTGATAAGTTTACATTGTCCACTTACTCCAGAAACCGAAGGTATTGTAAATGCTTCCAATATTTCCAAAATGAAGCACGGCGCCATGATTATAAATACCTCGCGTGGTCAATTGATCGTAGAGCAAGATTTGAAGGAAGCTTTGGACAATGGAAAATTAGCCGGTGCTGCACTGGATGTAGTATCCAAAGAACCTATTGATAAGGACAATCCATTATTAGACGCCAATAACTGTATCATAACGCCACATATTGCCTGGGCTTCAAAAGAGTCTAGGGACAGGTTGTTGAATACGGCCCTTGAAAATTTAGAAGCTTTTTTAAAGGGTAGTCCCATTAATGTGGTGAACAATTAATCTTATATCCCTATATAAGGAACACTAAATACTAACCAATGGCACTTGACCTCAAACAGAAACTAAACAGCGGCCAAAATATCTACGGGACCTGTATTTTATCCACCTCTCCCATTTGGTCCAAGGTAGTAAAGGGCACTGGCTTGGATTTTGTTTTTCTGGATACGGAACATGTACCCTTGGATAGAACGGAACTTACCTTTTTATGTCAGGTATATAGTGCTCATGGGATGTCTCCGATTGTTCGTCTACCAAGTCCCGACCCCTATGCGGCATGTATGGCCAAAGATGCGGGGGCTGTGGGGGTTCTTGCGCCTTATATTGAAAATATTGGTCAAGTACAGCAGATGGTGGGTGCCACTAAATATAGGCCCTTGAAGGGAGAACGACTTGAGAATATACTAACCGGAAAAGAGGAATTATCGCCAGTACTGAAATCTTATTTGGACAACTTCAATCAGGACAGCCTATGTTTGATAAATATAGAGAGTACCATAGCGGTACAGAGATTGGACGCGCTGCTTAGTGTTCCTGGCTTGGACGGCATCGTTATAGGCCCACATGATCTTTCCATAAATATGGGACTACCGGAACAATATGATCACCATGATTTTGAAAAGACTGTTAAAGAAATAATACACAAGGCAAGGGCAAAAGGGCTTGCTGCAGGAATACATTTTCCCGCCCATCCGGAGTATCAAATTAAATGGGTAAAGGAAGGAGCCAATATTGTCTTGCACAGTTCGGATATGCGCCTATTTAGTCAGAAACTTTCAGAGGATCTAAGTAATATTAAAAAGGCTGTAGGCGATAGCCACAATTTGTCCACTGGCAGCGATTTGGCAATTTAGGAATAAGGAAATGTATATTAAATAACTGATTATTAGATAATTAAATTAATTTATATGAACAGAATTTTTAAATCAATCTTATTCTTAATTCTGTTTATTTTGATTTATCCATCTTCCCTTTTCGGACAAATGATCGATTTGGGTCAGGCTAAAATAATCAGCTTGGAAAAAAAGGATCCATTAGTGTTAAATGCCATCACCGTTTTACAGGAGGAAATAAGTAAAAGGAGCAGTATTACCCTAACAAAAGGCAACAAATTTTCGAATAAAACCCAAAGTGCTGTGGTTATTGGACTCCAAACGGGCCTTGATAAATTTCCATTGGAATACAAGCAGCTATTGGCCACTATGCCAGACATAAAAGCGGAAGGTTATAAATTGGCCGTAGTTTCAGAAAAAAATGTAGTCCTCGTGGTGGGGTACGATTCCAGAGGGGTACTATATGGGATTGGAAAACTTTTAAGGAAATTGGAATTGTCCCAGGGCCAAATATTGTTACCATCTGATCTGAATATTGCTTCCAGTCCGACATATCCCATACGTGGTCACCAATTGGGTTACCGGCCAAAGACCAATTCCTATGACGCATTTTCTGTGGAGCAATTTGATGATTATATTCGGGATCTGGCAATTTTTGGAGCCAATAGTATTGAAATAATGCCTCCCCGTACCGATGATGATTTCACCAGTGTTCATATGAAGATTCCAGCTATCGAAATGATTGTGGAACAATCCAAAATATGTGATAAATATGGCATGGATGTTTGGATGTGGTATCCCAATTTGGGGTCGGACTATACAAGTCCCGACTCATTGAAGTTGGAAATTGAGGAGCGCCGTAAGGTATTCAAAGCCGTGCCCAGATTGGATGCACTATTTGTCCCAGGTGGAGATCCAGGGGATTTGGAGCCGGATGAATTGTTCAGCTGGTTGGAAAAGGAAGCCAAAGTGCTGCATGAATACCATCCTAACGCCAAAATATGGGTTTCCCCTCAGGTTTTTAGGCCCACAAATGCCTGGTTCGAAACTTTTTATGAACATGTAAACAAAGAGTACCCGTGGTTTGGTGGCATTGTATTTGGACCTTGGATAAAAACGCCGATTAAAGAAATTAGGGAACGCCTTAATCCAGGAATTCCGATACGAAGGTACCCGGATATAACCCATAGTCTTAGCAGCCAATATCCCATTCCACATTGGGATCTGGCCTATGCCATTACCTTGGGGAGGGAGTGTATAAATCCTAGGCCCAATGACCAGAAAATAATTCATAACGCCTTTGACCAATATGCCCAGGGAAGTATAAGTTATTCCGAAGGCACCAATGACGATGTTAATAAAATGATATGGAGCGATCAGGATT
The DNA here is from genome assembly GCF_000733925.1 of Arenibacter algicola. Taxonomy (NCBI): domain Bacteria; kingdom Pseudomonadati; phylum Bacteroidota; class Flavobacteriia; order Flavobacteriales; family Flavobacteriaceae; genus Arenibacter; species Arenibacter algicola. Next base: position 254,599 of record NZ_JPOO01000003.1, on the reverse strand, counting down.
GGGATCCAAAAACACCCGTTATGGAAACCTTGCGGGATTATGCTCGCTATTTTATTGGCCCCAATTATAAAGAGACAGTTTCCCATGGATTAATGGCCTTGGAAAAAAACCTTCAAGGTCCATTACTTACCAACGATGGGGTAATTAGAACCTTGCAGCAGTGGCAGAATCTGGAAAAGAATGCGACAAAGGAAGTTTTAGGTAATTACCGTTTTCAAATGGGACTCATAAGAGCCTATTTCGACGCTTATCAATATAGACGATTGATTTATGAGACGGAATTGGAGCAGCAGGCAAGGGAAATATTGTCGACAGCCAAAGTTATAGGTACAATTGATGCTATAGAAAAAGCTATGAAAACCTTATATAAGGCCAAACAGCAACCAATTATGTCCGAATGGAAAAACAGATGTTATGCCTTGGCCAATGATCTGTTTGAAAGTATAGGTGCCCAATTAACCGTGGGAAAACACTTTGCGGCTGCTGGGCGAGGAAATTTTATAGATAATATTGATGTGCCTTTGAATGACGGTATGTGGCTGATAGACCAACTTTCCTTAATCGAAAAAAATGGAGATGAAGCTGATAAATTGAAGGCAATAGCCAATTTATTGGAGCGGAACAACCCGGGTCCCGGTGGATATTATGATAATTTTGGGACACCAGCAAGTTGGAACAGGGTAGTTTCCAATTATAGTTATGAAGAAGATCCAGGTGGATTAAAATCGCCAAGGGTCGGTTTTGGGGTAGGTCTAAGAGGTGAAGAATGGGTACATGAGATAACGGCTGTAGGCTTTGACGGCCATACAACGCCACTATCTTGGATGAACCAAGTTACGGCCTTATATGATGAACCTTTAAAAATGGTGTATCCTGATTTGGATCCCAAAGGCTCCTATTTAATTAGGGTGGGTTATACAGGGCGCTTTCGTTCAAAAATTAGATTAATGGCAGAGAACATTATGATACATGACTTCATTACTACAGGTGACCAACCTATCTACGAGTTTAAGGTTCCTAACAAAACCTTAGAGGACGGTATACTGGAACTGGAATGGAGCTGTGGTCAGGGAGAAAGGGGGTCCCAAGTTTCCGAGATATGGATTATAAACCAAGATGAATTAAATAAAAAGTAGGTCATGGAGGACAAAAAAAAAGATTTAGGCGGCAGAAGAAAGTTTTTGCTTCAATCGGGCTTGGCAGCTGTAGCCATACCATTTACCCAGATTTCCTGTCAAGGTTCAAGTGAAAAGGAAGCAACAGAAGAAAATGGAGATTCTTTCGAATTCGCATTTCTAACGGATATACACATAAAACCGGAAATGAATGCGCCCAAGGGGTTTCAGATGGCCATAGACAAGGTAAATAAATTGAATCCCGATTTTGTAATTACCGGAGGGGATCTCGTATATGACACCATGCGCGGGAATTTTGACCAAAGTGAATCCCTGTTTACTCTTTATAAAGATATGAGCAAGGGCTTTAATATGCCCGTTTATAACTGCATCGGCAATCACGATTTATTTGCCATCTATGAAGAAAGTCCCGAATCTGAAGATCATCCAGATTATAAATACGGTATGTGGGAAAGACATTTTGGGGACACTTACTATTCTTTTGATCATAAAGGGTGGCATTTTATAACTCTCAACTCCTTGGACGTAACCGAAAACAAAAGATATCAGGGTATCTTTCATGAAAAACAGTTGGAATGGTTAAAGGAAGATATTGCAAAGCTGGATAAAAGCACTCCAATTATCATTACCACCCATATTCCCATGATCTGCACCTATTCCCAATTAAACGGTAGCGAAGGTAGTAGAACAGTGAACAATGCTTCGGATGTATTTAAGATCCTTGAAGGGCATAATTTAAAGCTGGTTCTACAGGGACATATACATTGGAAGGAATACGGATTCATCAACGATCGATTTCATTTTTTAACGGGAGGCTCCATTGCAGGCAATGGTTGGAAAGGAAGAAGGCACAATACCAAGGAAGGCTTTGTAAAAATTAAAATAAGTGGAAATGATTTTTCTTGGGAATATGTGGATTATGGTTGGGAAGCCGAAAGACTTAAATTAGCCGAAAACAATATTTAGTATATTAAAATGCTTACTAATTTAGCTGCAATTTGAAGTGAATTATCAAAATGAATATGACATCAAATACCTATTTTACTACTATACTGGAAGAAGTCTATTCGCTCTGTGGCCTAAAGGTATCAAACCATGTACGGGAAAAGGAAAGTAAAGAATATGAAGCTTCTTCATTTCAATTGAATGCCTTATATGTTGTATCAAGAAAGGCTAAAATCACTCCAAAAAAAATTGGACAATTCGTAACCTTATGGAAAAGAAATACGGATGGTGAAACAACGCCATATGAAGAGTCCGATAAGGCAGATTTATTCGTGATAAATGTCCAAGAGGGACCACATTTAGGACAATTCGTATTTCCTAAAGCCACACTAATGGATAAAGGAATAGTTTCCCATAGGAAAAACGAAGGGAAACGAGGTTTTAGGGTTTATCCCCCTTGGTCCCTACCTACCAACAAAACAGCTCAATCTACTCAAAAATGGCAATTGGAATATTTTTTGGAGATTGGACATCACTCAAAAACGGACCTTGCCAAAGCAAAAGCCCTTTATCTACCTAACTAATAATAATTAAGGGGTAAAACGGCTATCTAGCTTCCTTACGCAATACTTCCAATGGTGGACTTTTTATAACACTTCTACTATTCGTTAACCCTATCAGTAAGACCAGTAAAGTAATTCCTGGGAACAGCACTAAAAATGGAAATAACGAAGGTGTAAAAGCCGATTCAAATACGAAGAAAGCTAGTAATTGACTACTTACCAAGGACAGCAAAATTCCGGATGAACCTCCCAAAACACCCAAATAAAGGTACTCCAAGGCCACTATTTTAAGAATTTGATTACTCTTGGCTCCAATAGTCCTTAGTAGCACACTTTCACGTATGCGCTGATATTTACTGGTCCTTACCGCACCCATTAGCACAATTATTCCCGTAAGTATGCTGAAAAATGCCATAAAATTAATAATCCATGAAATTTTGTCCAGCAAGCCCTCAATTACCACCAAGATCTGTCGTATATCCAGTATGGATACATTGGGAAATACCTTTACAAGTTCCTTTTGTAGCTTTGCCGATGCACTTTCATCAGGTACATTAGTTGTGAGCACTGTAAATTGTGGGGCCTCTTCCAAAATACCCAAGGGAAATACAACGGAAAAGTTTAACTGCATCCTGCCCCAATCCACGGTTCTAATGCTGGCTACCACAGTATTCATGATTACCCCCTGTACATTAAAGCTTAGCTTGTCCCCCACTTCCACCTTCGCATCCCTTGCAAAATTATCACTCACGGAAATAGGTATTTTCTCCATGGAAGTTACTTTGTTGACCCATTCCCCAAATTCCAATTTTTCCGAGGAAATAAGGCTATCCCTATAGGTTACCCTGAACTCATGGTTCAATATCCACTGATTAATTGTGGAAGTAGTATCCTTTCTAATTTCGTTCACAGACTTCCCCTCTATGCTATTTACCCTCATGGTAACAATTGGGATATCCGTCAATACGGGATGACCGTCGCGCCTTATGGTATTGGCAACCGCTTCCTTCTGTTCTGTCTGAATATCCAGAAGAATTATATTGGGACTATTGGCATCTGTTCCCATGGAAGATTTGGCCAGTAAGAAGTCTTTGGTAAAATATAGGGTACTGATCAAAAAGGTGCCTATGCCAATTGCCAAGACCAAGGTCAGGGTTTGGTTCTGCGGCCTAAAAAGGTTGGATAAACTGTGACGGGCTGTAAAGCCCCAAGAAGTTGGAAAGTATTTTTTTATAGCCTTCATGGCAAATGCGGACAAACCGGCCATTATGGCAAAGGTTACCACAATGCCTGCAACAAATGACAAGGAATATTTCCAATCCTTTAATAACCAATATGAAAAAAGAAATAAGAAGGTCAGAATAGCCAGGGAGACCAAAATAAGTCCCTTTCTAGACCTTGAACTATCCACTTCCTGTACTCTTAATGCTTGAAGTGGCGAAACGTACAAGGTGCCCATTAAAGGGTAAAGGGCGAAAAGAATGGACATAAAGAGACCCAATAGAAGTCCCATGGCTATTGCCTTCGGCGCCAAGGACAATTGCACATCCACGGGTAGTAGGTCTCCCAGAAGCAAAGGGAATATTTGCTGTAGAATTATACCGAATACGGTACCTATAGCTCCCCCAATCAATCCAAGCACTGCAATTTGTAGTAAATAAATTAAGAAAGTTTGTTTTTTGGTTGCTCCTAAGCATTTTAGAACCGCTACCGATCTCAATTTTTCCTTTATATAAATATTAATGGCGCTTGCAATGCCAATACAGCCCAGAAGGAGGGCAATAAAAGCGACCAGATTAAGAAATTTTCCAAAATTCCCATATCTGCGGCCCAAATTGGCACTCGTAGAGGTGTGGGTATCCAAATCGGCGCCCTCGGCATCCAATATGGGATCCAATTTTTTATCCAGGGCTTCCAGATCTGTATCTGGTTGAAAGAAATAATATTCGTAATCCAGCCTACTACCCTTCTGTATCAGTCCAGTTTCTTTGATAAATCTGTAGGGAATCACCACGGGAGGAGCTACAGAACTGAACAGGCCTGAGCTACCGGGTATCGATTTCAATGACCCGGAAATTGGAAAGGTAACTTCCCCTATTTTAATACTGTCCCCTGCTTGTAGGTTATATTGCAGCATAACCGTAGCATCTACCAAGGCTCCACCATTTTGTTGGTAGTTATCCGCTGCTGATATTGGTACTGTTTCTAGTATACCGTAAAAAGGAAATCCTCCTTCAATCCCACGAACTTGTACCAATTTGGAAGCTCCTGTTTTTATGAAAGCCGCCATGGAAGGAAAATTTATTTCTTTGGCATTGGCCCCCCCAAGGGAATCCAATATTTTTTCTACCCTTTCATTTGGTGGGTTTCTACTATCGATTATAAAATCGGCACCCATTAGGGATTTGGACTGTAAGGAAATATTTTTTTTAAGATTATCGCCAAAAGACTGGATAGAGACTACTGCGGCAATCCCCATAATAATCGAAGCCATAAAAAGAAAAAGTTTCCTTCTACTCGCCTTTCCATCTCGCCATGCCATTTTTAGAAGCCATAGGAACCCGGACTTTGAAGTGCTGTTATATCCGTTCACAATGCTGTTGTTTCTTGGTTGGCAATAATCCTACCACCTTTTAATCTTAATATATGTTTTGTTTTGGCCGCCAATTCCAAATCGTGGGTAACTATAACCAAGGTAGTACCGGCATCCGCATTTAACTGAAAGAGTAGTTGAATCACCTTTTCCCCTGTTTCCGCATCCAAGTTACCGGTAGGCTCATCGGCAAATAATATGGAAGGTTTATTGGAAAATGCCCTGGCCAAGGCAACGCGCTGTTGTTCCCCACCCGAGAGTTGGGATGGGTAATGATGGAATCGATTTTGAAGGCCTACCTTCTCCAGTAGTTCCATCCCATTGTTCATGGCGTTTTTATCTCCTCTTAATTCCAACGGAATGGCCACATTCTCCAAAGCGGTAAGTGTTGGCAGTAACTGAAAATCCTGAAAAACAAATCCTATATTCCTATTGCGCAGTATGGCCCTTTCATCTTCGTTTAAACTCCCTAATTCCGTTCCGCATAAGGTTACCGTACCCGAATCTGGCTGGTCCAGACCCGCACATATACCGAGCAACGTGGTTTTACCGCTTCCGGAAGGGCCTACAATGGAAAAAGTATCCCCTTCCTCCACGTTAAAGGTAATATCTTGCAATACCGTAAGTTTTTTAGAGCCACTAGTATAGATTTTCCCTAAATTGTCTACGTTTAATATCTTTGCCATATAATTTTTATTTCATGATTTTCCCAAGTAGGCAAAATACTGAAATGATTTTGATTTTAATCCTATATCCCATGCGAACCTTGTTAAGATTTTCTTATTTATTAATCATTTTTTTCACTTCTTGCGGAAATATGGCCACCAAGAAGGCCGATGCTGAAGGAAAAAAGGAAAATGCCGTTGAAAGCAAGCTTGAAACCAAGAGTGAAAGCAAGGTAATTTTGTTTTTTGGGAATAGTCTTACTGCGGGTATGGGTTTGGACCCCAATGAAGCGTTTCCCGCTTTGATCCAAGAGAAGGTAGATTCCCTTCAGTTGGCCTATAAAGTAGTGAACGCCGGTTTAAGTGGCGAAACTACGGCCAGTGGCAAAAACAGACTTGGCTGGGTGCTTAATTCAGACATAGACGTTTTTGTATTGGAACTTGGGGCCAATGACGGTTTACGTGGCATATCATTGGAAGAAACCCGTAGGAACTTACAGGAAATTATAGATGTAGTGAAACAAAAAAATCCCAATACGACCATTATTCTGGCCGGAATGCAAATTCCCCCCAATATGGGTCAGGATTATACGAGCGAATTCAGGGATATATTTCCAGATCTTGCCAAAAAGAATAAGATTGGCCTAATTCCATTCCTTTTGGAGGACGTGGCAGGAAATCCAGAACTAAATCAACCCGATGGAATACATCCCACAGCCGAAGGACAGAAGATTATAGCCAATAATATATGGCCTATAATTGCCAAAACCATTACAGAGTGATCTTGTTATAGCGGATTGAAATACATTCTACCTGACCTTTCATTAAAATTTTAGACTACTTATTGAATCTATAGGAAATGAAAAACCATATAGATTTGCTAACTTATTGGAAACCTTGTGGCACAATTTTTGAATATTTTCGCCACATATAATTGCTATTTATTTCCCGTCTATATGAATTTTAGAAATTCCATTCCAATCAAATTACCAGTTTCTTTGAATCTAGGCACTTATCTATCCAGCCCCTTATATGATATAGGGATTGATGCGTACAATCAATTACCTTCCCAAAAACATGTATTGGAACCAATTTTGTGTTTAACCTTGAATTGGTCTTGAATCAACATCCTGACCTTCTTGATAATATAAACCTAAATCCTATATATTAATTTAAAGTCCATTATGATAAAAAACAAAATTGCACTTTTAATCACATTTGTATTTGGAGTACTTACCATAGTTAGCGCCCAGAAAAGTGAAACCTTATTGGAAAAGAAATCCGTTCCAATTTTTGAGAACGGTGAAGCCCAGGTCGTACCTGGGTTTAGTGACGAATCTACATGGATAACGCATGACCTTTGGGTTGAAACAGAGTTTGATACCGACGGGGATGGCAAGAAAGACAGAATGCACGTCTCGGTCACTAGACCTGGCCAAACTGAAACAGAAGGACTTAAATTACCGGTTATTTACATTAGTAGTCCTTATTTTGCCGGTGTGGCCTCCAATTTGAATGAGATGTTTTGGGATGTACGCCATGAATTAGGGGAAAGTCCTAAAGAGCGTTTGCACCCCGAGGTAGTCAGGACTGGTGAAAGACCCTATATTTCCAACTCACATATTCAGACCTGGGTACCCCGTGGTTATATTGTGGTACACTCCTCCTCCCCTGGCACAGGCCTATCCCAAGGTTCTCCTACCGTAGGTGGGGACAATGAGTCCTTGGCCCCAAAAGCGGTTATAGATTGGTTATGTGGTAGGACAAAGGGGTATTCGGAGCCATATGGTAAAGAAAAAGTAAAGGCCTATTGGTCTACAGGCAAAGTGGGTATGACCGGGACTTCCTATAATGGTACAATACCTTTGGCGGCCGCCACCACGGGAGTTAAGGGATTGGAGGCTATAATCCCCATCGCTCCCAATACTTCCTATTATCACTACTATAGGTCCAATGGCCTTGTACGCTCTCCAGGAGGGTATTTAGGGGAAGATATAGATGTACTTTACGACTTTATACATAGCGGGGACGAGACTAAACGAGCTCATAATAATAAGGTTGTTAGAGATACCGAAATGAAAAACGGTATGGATAGGATTACTGGTGATTACAACGATTTCTGGGCCGGCCGTGATTATTTAAACGAAATGGCCCCCATGAAGGCTGCTTTATTGATGGCACACGGATTTAATGATTGGAACGTAATGCCAGAGCATAGCTATAGGATTTATAAGGCTGCCAAGGACAAAGGCTTGCCTACCCAAATATATTATCACCAGAACGGACATGGAGGAGAACCTCCGCTAGCAATGATGAACAGGTGGTTCACCCGATATCTACATGGTATTGAAAAGGGTGTGGAAGAAGATGCCAAGGCCTGGATTGTTCGAGAGAATGATGACAAACTAAATCCAACACCTTATAAAGATTATCCAAATCCCGAAGCAGCAGATGTAACTTTATATCTGGAAGGAGGCGCACCGGAGAAAGGTGGATTAAGTACTGAAAAGATGCCCGCTCAAGGGGTGGAAACCCTTGTCGATAATTTTTCCTTTTCAGGAGAAACTTTGGCCAAGGCAGAGAACACCAATCATCGCCTGCTTTATGTTACACCGACCCTTACCAAGGATATTCACCTATCAGGTACCTCCAAAATCAGTATTGCTGTAGCGAGCAACAAGGCTGCAGCCAATTTATCGGTTTGGTTGGTTTCATTGCCTTGGAATGATGGTAAGAATGTAAAAATAACAGATAATATTATAACCCGTGGTTGGGCAGACCCTCAAAACTATAGTTCCATTACCCACAGTGAGCCTTTGGTTCCTGGAAAGTTCTACAATCTAACTTTCGATTTGATGCCGGACGATCAGATTATACCCAAAGGCCAACAAATTGCACTTATGATTTTCTCAAGTGATCGGGAATTCACGCTTTTGCCCGATCCTGGAACAGAATTATCGGTTGATCTGGATGTAACTACTTTAACCTTACCCGTTGTTGGAGGTGTGGAATCCTTTAAAAGAGCTACTGAATAAATAATGATGTAACGTGAATTCGATATATTTATATTAAAATCAGTTGTTTATATAATACTGGTCCGGTCGAGCGGAGTCGAGACCTCATTTTAAAAGCGTTACAGTTCAATAACCTCTCGCTTCCGCCTGTCTGCAGCCGGGCAGGCCTGTCTGACGACAAGGCAGGCTCAAGGAGCCTGTAACATTTTTTTAATTTACACGTAATCAATGTCTTGCTCGTATTTTTATGTCGAACTCACGTTCCGTAGGATAGGTTATCTGGACGCAGGGCGTTTGCCCAATTTGGTTTTGGGGGGCATAACAGAATGTTTAACAGGACCTTTGTCTATCATAAAAGAACTCCTTTTTCTAACCTAATAGAAAAAGGAGTTCTTTATTTATTTGAAAGTGAATATCTTCCAATTTCCATATATCATGGAACTACTTGCTCAAGTACATCTTACGCCTAGAATACAGGTTGTAGAATTCGTCGTCCTTAAGACTGTCTATAAACAAAATGCTCTCCCCGGTACTCTTCATTTCAGGTCCTAAATTCTTATTTACGTTAGGGAATTTATTAAAGGAAAATACCGGTTGCTTTATGGCATAGCCCTCCAATTGCGGATTAAAATTAAAGTCCTTTACCTTTTTCTCTCCCAACATTACCTTGGTTGCATAGTTTACATATGGCTCCTTGTAAGCCTTTGCAATAAAGGGTACCGTTCTGGACGCCCTAGGGTTGGCCTCTATGATGTATACAATATCATCCTTTATGGCGAACTGAATATTTATAAGTCCCACAGTATTAAGGGCCAAGGCAATTTTCTTGGTATGGTCCTTTATTTGCTGCATGACAAATTCGCCCAAATTAAAGGGGGGTAAGGTAGCGTTGGAATCCCCGGAGTGAATTCCACATGGCTCTATATGCTCCATAATTCCGATGATGTAAACATCTTCCCCATCACAAATGGCATCTGCCTCTGCCTCAATGGCGCCATCCAAATAATGGTCCAATAACAATTTGTTATTAGGTATTTTTCTCAGAAGATCTACCACATGTTCCTCCAGTTCTTCCTTGTTGATGACAATCTTCATTCCCTGTCCACCCAAAACGTAAGATGGTCTAACCAGTAGTGGAAAGTCCAATTCGTCTGAAAGAGCCAAGGCTTCATCGGCCGTTTCGGCCACACCAAACTGAGGGAATGGAATATTGTTCTCGGCCAATAAATTGGAAAAACTTCCTCTATCCTCCGCCAGATCCAATGCTTTGAAACTGGTCCCAATTATTTTGATACCGTATTTATCCAGTTTCTCTGCCAACTTAAGGGCTGTTTGGCCTCCAAGTTGAACAATAACGCCCTCTGGTTTTTCATGTCTAATTATATCGTAGATATGTTCCCAGAATACAGGCTCAAAATAAAGTTTATCTGAAATATCGAAATCCGTGGAAACCGTTTCGGGATTACAGTTTATCATGATGGTCTCGTAACCACATTCCGATGCGGCCAATACGCCATGTACACAGCAGTAATCAAACTCTATACCCTGTCCAATTCGGTTGGGTCCTGAACCTAGGACTACAATTTTTTTCTTGTCGGTTACAATACTGTCGTTCTCTACATATTTCTTCCCGTCCGGAGTTTCTATTTCCGCCTCAAAAGTAGAATAATAGTAAGGGGTCATAGCCTTGAACTCGGCGGCACAGGTATCGACCAGTTTGTAAATCCTATTAATGTTGAGGGCAACACGTTTATTATAAACTTCACTCTCATAACAATCCAGCATATGGGCAATCTGCCTGTCGGCAAATCCTTTTTGCTTGGCTTCCAAAAGTAGGTCCTTGGAAAGTGTTTCCACGTTGAAGTTGGAAATTTCTTTTTCCAGTTGGTACAGCTCTTCGTATTGCTTTAAAAACCACATGTCTATTTTAGTGATTTCATGGATCCTACTCAACGGAATCCCTAATTGAATAGCATCATAAATCACAAAAACACGGTCCCAACTAGGGATGGTGAGTTTGCTTATAATTTCATCATAATTGGTATATCCCTTACCGTCAGCTCCAAGTCCGTTCCTCTTAATTTCCAAAGACTGGGTGGCCTTGTGCAGGGCCTCTTGAAAAGAACGGCCAATACCCATAACCTCTCCTACCGATTTCATCTGGAGTCCCAAAGTTCTATCCGAGCCCTCAAATTTATCAAAATTCCATCGTGGTATCTTTACGATTACATAATCCAAGGTAGGTTCAAATAAGGCGGAGGTAGATTTTGTAATCTGATTGCTCAACTCATTTAAATTATACCCTATAGCCAGTTTCGCGGCTATCTTGGCAATAGGATACCCAGTAGCTTTTGATGCCAATGCTGAGGATCTGGAAACCCTAGGATTGATCTCGATGGCAATAATGTCTTCCTTTTCATCAGGGCTAACGGCAAACTGAACATTACATCCACCTGCGAAATCCCCGATACTGCGCATCATATGAATTGCCATATCACGCATTCTCTGGAAGGTTGTGTCAGACAGTGTCATAGCCGGGGCTACCGTAATGGAATCTCCGGTATGGATACCCATGGGATCCATATTTTCAATGGTACAGATAATAACTACATTATCATTTTTATCCCTAAGTAACTCCAGTTCATATTCTTTCCACCCCATTAAGGCTTTGTCGATCATTACCTCGTGAATTGGGGAAACTTCCAATCCAAGACTAAGAAGTTCGTCGAAATCCTCTGGTTTGTAGACTATGGAAGCTCCTGCACCCCCAAGGGTATAGGAAGCCCTGATTACCAATGGAAATCCAAATTCTTGGGCAATTTCCTTTCCTTTTAGAAAGGAAGTAGCGGTTGCCTGGGGTGCCATGCCAATACCAATTTTGAGCATTAGCTCACGGAATTTCTCCCTGTCTTCCGTAATATTGATGGCGTCTATATCTACACCTATGATCTTTACTCCGTAATCTTCCCAAATTCCTTTAGTGTCCGCTTCTATACAAAGATTCAATGCTGTTTGACCACCCATAGTAGGTAAGACCGCATCTATATTGGGATGTTTTTCCAAAATCTCCCTAATGGATTTTGTGGTCAATGGTTTCAAGTATACATGATCGGCCATGGTTGGGTCCGTCATGATAGTTGCTGGGTTACTGTTAATGAGGATTGTTTCTATACCATCTTCTCTTAAAGATCTCAATGCCTGTGTACCTGAATAATCAAATTCACACGCTTGACCAATAACGATGGGTCCAGAACCAATAATTAAAATAGTGTTTAAATCTTTTCTTTTGGGCATTTTACTAGTTATTTATATATATGAAAAAGGGAATTGGACAAAAAAAAGGTGCTACTTCGGAAAAAGTAACACCTTGTTATTTTAAAAAAACAATTCTATCATTATTTTTTGTGCTTCAGCTCCGAGGATACAGATAATTTTTTCCTTCCTTTAGCTCTTCTTCTAGCAAGAACTTTCCTACCATTGGCAGTAGCCATACGTTCCCTAAAACCATGTTTGTTTTTTCTCTTTCTTTTTGATGGTTGAAATGTTCTTTTGCTCATCGTAGCGTATTTTTATAGTATGCTTAAATTTCTTTTTGACAATCTTTAATTTTGCTTCATCGACAGCAAAATCCGGCTGCAAATATACAAAGAGTTTTTGCATTGGCAAATCTAATTAAAAAAATATTTTTTTTGTTATTGCCCCCTATAAGGCCCACTGGATTTTACTACTTTTGCAACGGCTTAACCAGTATGATAATTTAACATGAAGCGCTTTATTTTTTTAATGGTTTGCATCCTATGCAATATGGGTGTTTACGGACAAACCACATTGCAATATCAATTAAAAAAGGGAGATGTTTTTAAGGTAAAGCAGGATGCCGAGCAGATTATAACCCAGGAATTGGACGGTGCTACCCATGAAATAACGAACCATATTGATGGAATATTGGAATTTAAAGTGCTCGGGGAGCTGAGTAATGGTTATGAGGTTGCATTGACATTTAAGGACTTGAACCTGAAAATGACCTCGAGTATCCAAGGGGAATTAATGAATGTCAAGGCCAAGGAGGTTAATGATGAGGATATGCAATCCAAAGTATTCAATACTATATTGAACAATCCGGTGAAAATGGTTTTGGCAAAGAATGGGAATATTCTAAAAGTTCAAGGGGGCGATAGTCTAGTTTCCAAAATGGCTAGGGCTTCAGGACTGGAAGATGAATTCTCTATCAATATGATGAAAAAATCCTTGGAAAATGAGTTTGGCTCTGAAGCCTTGTCCAATAGTTATAAGCAAATGACCTTCATTTATCCAGACAAGAAAGTTAATGAAAACGATAAATGGGAGAATGTCTATAATGGAAAATTAAAGACGACCAATGTGTGGACTCTTAAGAGTATTGAAGAAAATAAGGCCAAGATTAGTGGCAAAGCTAAGGTGTTGATGGATGTTACGGATGCCAATACAGTAATGAAACTTAGTGGTACACAAACCACAACATTGACAGCAGATACCAATACCGGTTTTATTAAACATATGCTGGTAGAGGGCTTAAGTACTGGGGTATCCACAATGAAACAAATGGGCGGGCAAGAAATACCGACCACTATTAAATCTAAAATAACGTACCAATTAATCAATAAGTAATATGTTCAATAAAAATTTAAAACTAGTTATAGCTGCGCTAATAATAGCTTATGCGGTATTTCAATTTGTAGAAGGTAATATTGGTAATGGCATTTCGTTGCTTCTTCTTTCCTCTATTTTTGTATTTCTATATTTTAGGAATGAAATTATTTTATTGGCATTTTTAAGAATGAGGAAGCAAGATTTGGCCGGCACAAAAAAATGGCTCGATAAAATTAAAAATCCGGAGGCTGCCCTCACCAAAAAGCAAAATGGCTACTATAATTACCTAAATGGCATTATTTTTTCACAGACCAACCTTACCCAGGCCGAAAAATATTTTAAAAAAGCATTAAAATTTGGCCTAAATATGGATTATGATGTGGCAATGGCCAAATTGAGCCTTGCAGGTATTGCTATGCAAAAACGCAGAAAAAGGGAAGCTACTACCCTATTGAATGAAGCTAAAAAGCTGGACAAACAAAATATGCTTGCGGAACAGATCAAGATGATGCAGCAACAATTGAAAAAAATCTAGCTAACGTCCCATTTTCTTGTTTTGGTCCTTCCCTAATTAAGGACAACTAGAGCAAGGGAGCAAAAAGTCGGCTAAAGGACTCCTTTAGCCTTCTAACTATATTTCTGTTTTCCCAGCGTTCCAGGGTAACTTCTTCGCAGTCCTGAAGGTCTAAATGAAATTGCTTTCGCATTTGTTGGTTTATATCCTTATTATATAACAAGGCGTTTATTTCAAAATTCATGGAGAAACTCCGGTAGTCCATATTGGCTGTTCCGATACTGGAGAACATATCGTCTATTACCAGGGTCTTGGCATGTATAAATCCTTTTTTGTAGCGATGTATGGAAATTCCGGAATGTAGACATTCCTCAATGTAGGAATCGGTGGCATATTGCGCCACTGTTGAATCCGATTCGTAAGGTACTATAATTTTCACCTCTACCCCACTTCTCGCCGCCGTGGTCAAGGCCGTTAGAATTGCGGTATTGGGCATAAAATATGGCGTGGTGATCAATATACTTTCATGTGCCGAATTGATGGCGCAGAACATGGCTTCCATTATATTGGCCCAATCACTATCCGGACCACTTGCCGCAATTTGTACCGCTACGGGCTTTTGGGGAGCAGGCTTCTGTTCAGGGAGAAGAATTTTATCGATTTCCATCGTGTCCTTGGCCGCAAAATTCCAACTTAAAACAAAAGAGGATTGAAGGGCACCTACGGCTCCTCCCCTTATACGCAAATGCGTATCTCTCCAGTATCTTTCATTATCAAAGCTGTTGTCGTATTTCTGATCCAAATTAATACCCCCTACGTATCCAATATTGCCGTCTATGACCACTATTTTCCTATGGTCCCTGTAATTAAGTTTACTGGTAGAGTTGGAGAATAAAACAGGCATGAATGGAAAATGCTTCACTCCGCTATCTGAAAGTTTCCTTTTGTAGGTATTGGAAATATCACTTCCTACGTCATCATAAATAAGCCTTACACTAATTCCTTCCTGAGCCTTTTTACACAGAATTTCAATAATTTCACTTCCCAAACCCTTATCGAACAAAACAAAATACTCCAGATGGATGTGGTGTTTGGCACTTTCTAGATCTTCCCTAAGATATTTAAACTTTTCCTCTCCATTTATCAAAATATCAACCTCATTGTCGAAGGTGAGCACAGCTCTTTCGTTATTGCGCATTAATCGGTATATCTTAAAAATACCTTCCCCTAGAAACTCCTTTAAGTCTTCCCTTTCAGAGCGGTCAAGACTGAAGCTATTGCGCCATTTTTTTAACCGTTCATTATCATCGACATATTTTTTTTCAAAAATCTTGTCCTTTCTATAATCCTGGCCAAAAAGATAATAGACCAACAACCCAATAAAGGGCAATGTTGCCAAAACAAAGATATAAGACAAGGTCTTGATCGGATTCCTATTTTTAAGAACGATCAAGACCGAAAATATGATTACCAATAAATAATTAATTCCTAAAAGTACTGGCCAAATATTATCTTTTAGGAAAGAAACCATTATTTGGA
The DNA here is from genome assembly GCF_000733925.1 of Arenibacter algicola. Classification (NCBI taxonomy): domain Bacteria; kingdom Pseudomonadati; phylum Bacteroidota; class Flavobacteriia; order Flavobacteriales; family Flavobacteriaceae; genus Arenibacter; species Arenibacter algicola. The sequence goes on along the minus strand of NZ_JPOO01000003.1, from coordinate 239,001 downwards.
AATCTTGTAGTATCCCTTATTTGGGATTTCTATAGTATATGTCTTTCTGGAAGAATTATTTAAATGTGGCTCTCTTAACCAAGGGTTATGTCTCTTTAATATTTTGTAGTTGATCTCATACTGGTTCGCAAAATCGGCAAAATTGCTCACCGGTTCATTTATTTCAACATTAAAAGTTGGAACGGCGGTATACATATCCTCTTTTTCAATATGAAATCCGTATTTCTCAGGATTGGATAATATTTCCTTAATGGCCAATATTCTAAATACATAGCGACCTGTTTCTTCGCCTAAGAGAAGATCATAGTAGCCATCCGCTTTCTGTATTCCCATATACTTTTGGATACCTCCTGCCCCGGCATTGTATGCCGCTGCAGCCAAGGTCCAACTGCCAAATTTATCTTTGGATCTCTTTAGGTATCTACAGGCTACTTCGGTAGATTTTTCAACGTGATACCTTTCGTCTACATTGCCGTTAATTTCCAGGCCGTATTCTTTTCCTGTGGCACTCATTATCTGCCAAAAACCTGTGGCCCCAGCAGGAGAAACCACGTTTTGAAGCCCACTTTCTGCCAAGGCCAAATATTTAAAGTCGTCCGGAATTCCATTTTTCGCCAGGATAGGCTCTATAATTGGGAAGAATTTATTGGCTCTTTTCATAAGTAAAAGGGCGTTGGACTGCCAGTAGGTGTTTACTAGAAACTCACGGTCTACACGCTCCATAATCTCAGGATCCTCAAAAGGGACGGGTTCCCCGGCGAAATTTAAATCTTCGGGTATCTCAATTGCCGTTATACGATATCCCGTTTCCTCTCCATCATTTGCTTTGGGCTGCGACTCCTCGACCAACATAGCAGTTTCACTATACTGATTTTGCACAGCAAATATTAAGGTGCTTCCTACGAAAAAAACTCCCAAAATCATTAAAACATTCTTTATAACCTTCATCTCATCTATTTTTTTAAATTTCTAAATTTTCTTAGTGTCCTACTACATTGGGTTGGCAGATCTGCTACCTAGATAGCACCTGCCATGTACCTATTTCTAACTCAAAGATATTAAATAGAACTGCCTTATTGCAAAATAATTGTAGGTAAGTGTTCATTAAACCATTTTGATCGGTGAATTATCATCGTATGGGTCCCATTTTTAACCGTAATGCAATTTTTTATATGACCTATGGGAAAGACCGGGTCTTTTTCACCATGGATATGAATAATATTTTCCGTGAATTGGGTTTGTTTCCAGTTTACTATAGCATCTATGGACCAGTCCAGGTAATATTTGTCACGGATGGACAGATACTGTTCATAAAGAGCCAGACGTTTAGGGATTGTTTCGCCAAAGGCATATTTAGCCAAAAGTTCCATATTGTTTACTAGACCAGTGGGCAATAGCTTGTGGGCTTTGGTATATTTGGCGAAAATCATTCTCTTGGGAAGTTCTGTATTACTCTTGACGCTCGAAATAATAATAACCTTACCTACTTTAATATGTTTTGCCATCTCCTGTACCAAAATGCCCCCGAAAGAGACCCCAATTAGGACTGCATCCTTATGTTTTATGCGCTCGGACATTTTTAGGGCATAATCCTCAAGGCTAATATCCTTATCGGGAACTGACCAATCCAAGAAATGTTTTTCGAAAGTTTCTCCGGGCAAGTCTATATTGTCAAAAATGGAAGGATTGGCTGCCATGCCGGGCATGAAATAAACATGTTTTTTATTTTGGACCGTTTGGTTTTCTAGCATACTATTTTAATAGGATAATAACTATTTTTTTACTAACTTTGTTTTCTTGGCTTTTTCGTCCCTGCTTATGTGTTTATTTAGTTTATGAGCCTAGATTGTAATTTGAGAACGTTATAATCACAATTCAAAATTAGTCATTATTTAAAATCAAACTATATGAATGAAGTAGAAATTAAGGACAATGGTTTCTTGAGACAATTTGAAGCCAGGGTAGACGGCCACTTGGCAAAAATTGAGTATTCTTCCCAAGAGCGCAAAGTTTTTTTAACAAAACTTGTAATTCCTGAAGAAATAACGAAGGAAGGTTTTAAAGAAGATTTCATTAAAAGTGTTTTGAGCCATATCCAAGAACAAAATTTAAGAGTGGTGCCTACTAGCCCTCAAATTGCCGGCTTCTTGAGAAAGAATCGACAATACAAAGAAATGCTTCCCGTTGGGATAAGAATATAATGATAAAAAAACCTCTCGATTTCGAGAGGTTTTTTTTGTTTTTGAATCCTAAAGAAAATGGTAAATCCGTAATTAAGGGTATGGCTAGGCAGATACCATACTGCTAACTTCTACACCTCTTACCATGCCATCATCGTCAATTTCCGTAAGTTTTATTTCGTGCAAGGTATTCACCAAGCTGGGGTTCCATGGAGTTTTAACTTTTACATAATTCTCCGTAAATCCATGGATATAGCCTTCCTTGTTTTCGGCCTCATACAATACCGTTCTTGTAGAACCCAACTGTCCCTCGTAAAATGCCCTTCTTTTTTTAACAGAGAGCCCCCTCAACATTTTGCTTCTCTTGTTCCTGACTTTTTTAGGAACTACTCCGGTTAATTCCGTTGCCTTGGTATTATCCCTTTCGGAATAAGTAAATACGTGCAGATAGGAAATATCGAGTTCATTAAGGAAGTTATAGGTTTCCAAAAAATGTTCTTCGGTTTCCCCGGGAAATCCTACTATGACATCTACCCCAATACAGGCGTCCGGCATAACTTCCCTTATTCTTTTAACCCTATCCACATATAAATTGGTCAGGTATCTTCTGCTCATCAATTTTAAAATGGCATCACTACCGCTCTGTAGTGGAATATGGAAGTGGGGTACAAAGGAATTGCTTTGCGCCACAAAATCTATGGTTTCATTCTTTAATAAATTGGGTTCTATGGATGAAATCCGCAAGCGGTGTATACCTTCTACCCTATCTAGTGCCTTTACCAGATCCAAAAAAGTATGCTCATGCTTTTTGTTTCCAAATTCTCCCTTTCCATAATCGCCGATGTTAACCCCAGTAAGCACAATTTCCTTGATGCCTTTTGATGATATTTCGGCTGCATTATTTAGAACATTCTGAAGGGTGTCACTTCTGGATATCCCCCTGGCCAATGGAATGGTACAATAGGTGCATTTATAGTCACAGCCATCCTGTACCTTTAGAAATGCCCTAGTGCGATCGCCAATGGCATAACTGCCCACATAAAAATCGGCCTCTTCTATTTCGCAGGAATGTACCTGACCAAAATCGTTTTTGGAAAGATCATTGACATAATCTGCAATCTTAAATTTTTCAGTGGCTCCCAGAACAAGATCAACACCGTCTACCGCGGCCAATTCTTCCGGTTTAAGCTGTGCATAACACCCTATAGCCGCAACAAAGGCATTTGGATTGCTTTTTTGCGCTTGCTTAACTATCGATTTAAATCGCTTATCGGCATTTTCAGTTACGGAACAGGTATTGATGACATACATATCCGCATTTTCAGAAAATTCCACGCGCTCAAAGCCCTCCTCTACCAAATCCCTAGCTATGGTTGAAGTTTCCGAAAAATTGAGCTTGCAGCCCAAGGTATAGAAAGCGACCTTTTTCTTCATCATTGTTCTTCTTAGACCGAATAGAATTCGGTTTCTTATACATTAATCCAAAACGTTTGCAAATATACCAATTATTGGGAACCCATAGGGTATTGCCAAGGGTTTGCTTAATTTATTAAGTAGTAGTTACTCCTTACGCCATCGTTTGGTTTCCTCAAAAACGTGGTTCAATATCTTGGCATCCATTTCATTGAATTCCACCCCCCTACGTGCCATCATTACCTTTGCTGCTTCAAAAGCCTTTTGGGGTTGGTATGTGGTGAAACCGGAAGCCCCTCCCCAACTAAAACTGGGAACAAAATTCCTAGGGAATCCGGGGACGTAAATATTACAGTTTACCCCTATTACCGTTCCGGTATTAAACATGGTATTAATGGCAGTTTTACTATGGTCGCCCATCATTAGTCCACAGAATTGCAGTCCGGTCTGTTCAAATTTCTCTGTATCATAATTCCATAATCGCACCTTTGCGTAATTGTTCTTTAAATTGGAATTATTGGAATCGGCACCTATGTTGCACCATTCCCCGAGTACCGAATTACCGAGATAACCCTCATGGCCCTTACTGGAATATCCTATAAGTACAGAATTGGAAATTTCGCCACATACTTTACTGTAGGGGCCAACGGTAGTGGGGCCGTAGATTCTGGCACCCATTTTTACCACTGCCTTTTCGCACAGGGCAAAACCACCTCTAATAAGGTTGCCTTCCCATACTTCAGAATTTTTACCAAGATAAATGGGTCCTTCGGAAGCATTTAATATACTGTATTCAACACTTGCACCTTCTTCCAAAAATATATTTTCAGGGTTTACCAAACTATTGGTCTTGGAGATGGGAGCACTTTTTCTTCCTTTGGTCAACAGCTCAAAATCTGCCTGCATAGCCTCCCCGTTTTTTGAAAAGATATCCCAGGTATTTTCAATGCGTAGTAAGGGGCCTTCATATTCAATATGGGTATAGGTTGAAAAATCGACCTCTTCCTGAGTCTCCTTTGTATAAAAGGCTATAACCTCCTCCCCATAAAACACAGCCTCTTTTTCATTTAAATTGGCTACCAGGTTTACCAATTCGGTATTGGGCAAAAAGGACGCATTTATAAGTACATTCTCGTCCATTTCAACCATAGGGAATCTTTCGGACAGATAGTCCTCGGTTATAGTGGTTATGGTGTTCCCTAAATAATTTTCCCACTTTTCCCTGATGGTGAGGATTCCGATTCTAATATCTGCAACCGGCCTGGTAAAGGTAAAAGGCAACAAGGCCCTTCTTACCGTACCGTCAAAAAGAATATAGTTCATACAACTAAATTAAAACAAAAAAAGTCACGCAACAGCGTGACTTAATAACTCTTTTGTAAAGAAAATATTATTTTTTGAACTTCTCGTATTTGCTCTTAAATTTATCGATACGTCCTGCAGTATCCAAAAATTTGGCCTTACCTGTATAGAATGGATGTGAAGTTCTTGAAATTTCCAATTTAACCAATGGATATTCAACTCCATCAACATCTAAAGTTTCTTTGGTATCGGCTGTGGATTTAGTGATAAAAACCTCTTCATTGGACATGTCCTTAAAGGCTACCAATCTATAATTCCCTGGATGTATATCTTTTTTCATTGTAAAAACGTTTGTTCCTGCTTAATTTCGAGGTGCAAATTTAAATATTTTTCTGAAAAGAACAACTTAAAACCTTAAAAAAGAAAAATAAAAATTACCTACCTTTAATTGTAACAAATTTAAGACTGTTAACACTAACCATAAAAACTATTAAATATATAATCAACATGGAAGAAACCAAACCAAAAACAGGAAAATACGCTTTGACCTATGGTCTTATCCTTGGGGCAATCAGTGTAGTATTTATATTTATGTTATATTCTTTGGATATGCATTATCAAGGAGGTCCTATGGTAATGGGTATTAGCCTAATTATTACCATAGCAATGATTGTTATTGGCATGATGCAGTTTAAAAAGGACAATAATGGTTTTATGTCCTTTGGGGAAGGTTTAAAAATTGGTGTCGGTATTGGCCTGATCGCTGGTATAATTGGAATTATTTTCAATCAGATCCTAGCAGGCGTTATTGACCCTGAAATGATGAACAAAGCCATGGAATACCAAAAAGGTATGCTTATGGAAACCACTAAAATGACCCCTGAGCAAATTGACGCCCAAATAGAAATGGGCAAAAAATTCACGACACCCTCTTGGCAAATTATATTTGGACTCATATATAGTATAGTGGCAAGCCTTATATTATCACTTATTCCAGCATTAATATTAAAAAAGAAAGAAACTATTCAGTAATTTGTACTTTTGAAAAGATTTTCCATTAGTACCGAATGAATATATCTATAATAATTCCCTTACTTAACGAAGAAGAATCGTTGACAGAACTGCATGATTGTATTGTACGCGTAATGCAATCCAATCATTTTTTATATGAAATACTTTTTATTGATGATGGAAGTACCGATGGTTCTTGGGACATTATCAGCAAATTGGGAAAATCCAATCCCAACGTAAAGGGTATACGCTTCTTGAAGAATTTTGGGAAATCACAGGCCCTTCATGCAGGATTTAAGGCGGCACAAGGCGAGGTGGTAATTACTATGGATGCAGACCTACAGGATAATCCAGAGGAAATTCCTGAATTATACGAAATGATCCAAAAAGGGGGGTTCGATCTTATTTCCGGATGGAAGAAAAAGAGATACGACTCCATACTCAGTAAAAACCTTCCCTCCAAGTTGTTTAATTGGGCTGCCCGTAAAACCTCTGGGGTAAGATTGCATGATTTTAATTGCGGCTTAAAGGCCTATAAAAAGGAAGTTGTAAAAACAATTGAAGTTTCCGGAGAAATGCATCGATATATTCCAGTATTGGCGAAGAGTGCCGGATTCCATAAAATAGATGAAAAAGTAGTACAGCACCAGGCCAGAAAATATGGGAAGACCAAATTTGGCATGGACCGCTTTATCAATGGTTTTTTGGACCTGATTACCATCTGGTTCGTTTCCAAGTTTGGAAAACGGCCTATGCACCTTTTTGGTGCCTTGGGAGTCCTAATGTTTACAATTGGTTTTGGATTTGCCCTTTATTTAGGTATCGATAAAGTATTCATCAACCCTTTTGGGCGCCTAATTACCGAGCGACCACAATTCTATATTGCACTGATAGCCATGGTTATAGGGACCCAACTTTTCCTTGCTGGCTTTTTAGGGGAAATAATGGTAAGATCTCGCAAGAACGAAACCCGTTACAATATCACAGAAGAAATAAATCTCTCCGAAAAATAAATGAATATTCTTTGTATTTTTAAGAACATATAACACCAAATGACTATGGAAGCCATACTGAAAAATGCCAAAAATTGGTTGACCGATTTTTTCGACGACAAGACCAAGAACGAGATTCAAAAGTTGATAGATAGTAATACCGAAGAGTTAAAAGACCGCTTTTACAAGAACCTTGAATTTGGTACTGGGGGAATGCGCGGAATTATGGGTGCCGGTACCAATAGAATAAATAAATATACCTTGGGCAAAAGTACCCAAGGTCTTAGTAACTACCTAAAGCAGGTATATAATAAGGAACAGGTTAAAGTAGTTATTGCTTACGACTGTAGACATAACAGTGATACTTTGGCCAGGACCGTTGCCGAAGTTTTTGCTGCCAATGGTATTAAAGTCTTCCTTTTTTCGGAATTACGCACTACCCCTGAACTATCCTTTGCCGTAAAATATCTGAACTGTCACGCCGGTATTGTTTTAACGGCTTCGCATAATCCACCGGAATACAATGGCTACAAAGTGTACTGGACCGATGGCGGACAAATAGTACCACCACAGGACGGTGCCATAGTTAGTGAAATAAATAGCCTTTCCTTTGAAGATATCAAATTCAATGCAGATGAAAGTTTAATAGAATTAATAGACAAAAAGGTAGATGAAGCCTTTATTGAAGCTTCCGTGAAAAATGGGAACTTCAATGCCAAGGGCAAGGACGATTTTAAAATTGTCTTTACCTCCCTTCATGGAACTTCAATTACGGCAATCCCTGAAGTACTTAAAAGGGCCGGATATAAAAATGTGACCATTATTGAGGAACAGGCCAAACCGGACGGCAATTTCCCAACGGTGGTATCGCCAAACCCTGAAGAGCCCGAAGCCCTATCCATGGCCATTAAAAAGGCAGAGGAAATTGGTGCTGATATGGTAATTGGTACCGATCCGGATAGCGACCGTCTTGGGGTAGCCGTTCGTAACCTTGAGGGAGAAATGGAAATCCTGAACGGTAACCAGACCATGATCATGATGACCAAGTTTTTGTTGGACCAAAGGAAGAAAAAAGGAATTACAGGAAAAGAATTTATAGCTTCCACCATTGTTTCTACACCTATGATGGACTCACTGGCCAAGGGCTATGGGGTGGAATGCAAGACAGCGTTGACAGGTTTTAAATGGATTGCCAAAATGATCAAAGATTTTCCGGACCAGCCTTTCATTGGTGGTGGCGAGGAGAGTTTTGGTTTTATGGTCGGGGATTTTGTACGCGATAAGGATGCGGTAACCTCTACCCTATTGGCCTGTGAAATTGGTGCCAATGCCAAAGCAAATGGCAGTTCGTTCTACAAGGATTTAATAGACTGTTATGTGGACTATGGATTTTTTAAAGAAAAACTAATTTCCCTTACCAAAAAAGGAATGTCCGGAGCGGAAGAAATTAAGCAGATGATGATCGATTTTAAGGATAATCCCGTTGAAAGTATTGACGGATCAAAAGTTGTTGTTGTGGAAGATTACAATACCGCAACCTCTAAGAATGTCCTAACAGGAAAAGTAACTCCTATAGACATTCCAAAATCCAATGTATTGATTTACATCACCGAGGATGGCACCAAAATGGCCGCCAGACCAAGTGGTACGGAGCCAAAGATCAAATTCTATTTTAGTATCAATACAGAATTGAAGAATGCGGCCGATTATAAAAAAGTAGACGCCGAGTTGGATGCTAAAATTGAAAGAATCCTTAAAGAACTGAATATAGGTTAATGGAGTATTTTAAAAAAATTCTTCGCTTTGCGAAACCCTACCGTAAATACGGATTTTTAAACATTTTTTTTAATATTCTATACGCCCTTTTTAGTGCCCTTTCCTTTGCGGCCCTAATCCCCATGTTGGACGTTCTTTTTAAACCAGAAAAAAAGGTTTTGGTAGAACCGGTCTATGAAGGGATGGGCCAATTAAAGGATTATTTGCAGGACTATATTAATTTTAGGGTCAATGCATATTCCGGTGATGATGAAATGAAAGGCTTGGTCCTGGTCATTGGATTGGTATTAATTCTTTTTCTTTTAAAGAATTTCTTCAATTATCTGGCCATGTATTTTATTACCTTTTTAAGAAATGGGGTGCTAAAAGACATCAGAAATAAGATGTACGCCAAAATAGTGGATTTGCCAATTTCCTATTATTCGGAGAAGCGAAAGGGAGATGTTATCGCCCGCATTACTTCGGATGTATTGGAGATTCAACATTCCTTTCTATCCATTTTGGAACTCATTGTCAGGGAGCCTTTGACCATATTGTTTACCATAGTAATCATGTTCGGGATAAGTACCAAACTTACCCTGTTCGTGTTTATTTTTATCCCCATAGCGGGAATGATCATTTCAAGGATCGGAAAATCCCTGAAAAAGAAATCGGACCGCGTACAGCGAGAACAAGGTCAGTTTTTATCCATCGTAGAAGAGACCTTGGGCGGATTGAGGGTTATTAAGGCCTTTAATTCCGAATCTAGATTCTATAAAACCTTTACCACTTCCACCAACAGGTTTTTCAACTTCTCCAACAAATTGTTGAACAGACAAAACCTTGCTTCCCCTACTGGAGAATTTTTAGGGATATTGGTCATTGGAGTACTGCTTTGGTTTGGTGGAAAAATGGTCTTGATAGATAAAACTCTGGATGCTTCCTCTTTTATTGCCTATATGGGACTTGCGTACAACATTCTTACCCCTGCAAAAGCTATTAGTAAGGCCTCATTTGGGGTTAAAAAAGGTAATTCCGCCGCGGAAAGGGTATTGGAAATATTGGAAACCGAAAATCCAATTGTTGAAAAAAAGGAAGCTGTTGTAAAACGCACATTTGATGAGGGAATTGATATAACAAATGTTTCCTTTAAATATGAGGATGAGTATGTGTTGAAAAAATTTAATCTAAAGGTGCCAAAGGGTAAAACCGTAGCGCTTGTAGGCCAATCTGGAAGCGGAAAAAGTACCATAGCCAACCTAATGACCCGCTTTTACGATGTAAATGAAGGTGAAATAAAAATAGATGGCATTGATATTCGGGAATTTACAAAAAAATCACTTCGCAATTTAATGGGACTTGTAACCCAGGATTCCATTTTGTTCAATGATACCGTTAAAAATAATATTGGACTCGGAAAAGAAGAAGCTACGGAGGAAGAAATAATTGAAGCTGCAAAAATAGCCAATGCCCACGATTTTATTAGTGAGCTGCCCCAGGGCTATAATACCAATATTGGGGATAGCGGAAATAAATTAAGCGGAGGACAAAAACAAAGGCTCTCCATTGCTAGGGCTGTTCTTAAAAATCCGCCCATCATGATTCTGGATGAGGCCACCTCTGCCTTGGATACGGAAAGCGAAAGGTTGGTACAGGATGCCTTGGAAAAAATGATGCAGAATAGAACTTCTATTGTAATAGCGCACAGGCTTTCCACCATACAAAATGCAGATACTATAGTGGTACTACAAAAGGGTGAGATTGTGGAACAAGGTTCCCATGCACAACTAATGGATAAAGATGGGGTCTATAAGAAGTTGGTGACTATGCAGTCATTTTAAGACTTGCCAAGTTCTATAACATTATGATTATCCAATTGAAGATGTTGCTGTAGCTCTATTTAATTAATGTATTTATCTAGAAACCTGTTGTTCCAAAATTTGATTTTGAAATGACCTATATTTAAGAATATCCAAATATTCCAGGGCATCTTTGTTTTCATGGTCCTTGTAAGATTTTGTAGCCCAATCTGTAGCGGATGTAAGGTCGCCATTAATTTCGTGCATAACTGCCATATTGTAACAGGCACGGCCTGCAATTTTAGAATTGGAATTATCCAATTCCTTTTCCCAAAGTTGAGCAGCACCCTGCCAATCCCCGTTTTCCACTAATGTATAAGCTTGTTCAAAATTCGTGGTGCCGCGCACGTAATATAATCTCTCAACACTGTTTTCGAAAGGTAATAGTCGCTGTCCATAATTGCTGCCCGTGGCCTTGCTCTGTTCCACAAGGGTTTCCTTTCTACCCTCGATGGCCTTATATGCCTCTATAGGATTGGTGCCTTTGCCCTTGGAAATAACTTGATCGTTAAAAACTATCTCATCAATTATTTCCTGGGATTTGGGATAGTATATTTTCCAACCATTTTCAATAAGGGTTTCCAAGGTAAGCTCTTGGGCCGGTACCTTAACTTTCACCCTCATGAGGTTTGGTTGCATCATTGAGGTTTTTTTAATGGATACTTTGGTTTCCGTATCAAAAAAGGCCATTGAAAAGATGGCATCCACATTATATATATTACAAATATTTTCAACAGAGGCCCAGGAAATAGAATCGTTTCCCATCTCAAAATGTAAAATTTCGTGGGGTATCGAATCCAAGATTTTAATAGTTTCAAAACGGTTGTCCTTTAATAATTCGTTGAACAATCCCGTTAGAGCAGCATTCCTGCCCTGCTCCGAAAGCCATTGCTCTTCAGCGGCCACCATTCCGTTAAGGCCTGTTTCATCCTTATCTGCCTGTGGCAGTATACTCCTATTAACGATACCTATCCTTTTAATTTTTTGGGAAATATGTACAGGTGAAGGTTCTATAGTTTGAAGGACAATTTCCTTGGTGGAACTGCAGCCTACAGTTAAAACTATAATGCAAAACAATAAAAACTGGATACAAAACTTGCTCATGCTTTGTAAATTAAATTCAAGCTTAGAAAAAATTAGACGTAACATCATAACCTTTGTAAAACTCATTTTATAGTGAAAATATTGTCCATTTACCCCTAAACCATTCAATTTTAGGGCTGATTGCTTCTTATTTTTGAAAAAATATCATCTTAACGGCGTTTTTTGTACAATTTTAGAAGCATAACGGAGACTTGGTATAATTGAAAGAATATACATTAAACCAAAAAAAAAGTCCGGTTCCAATTTTATGGACAACGGACTTTCTGGTGTTATTTTCCAAGAAAATGTGGCTTATAAAAGAGCCATATTTTTATCGGGAAGCTTGTTGCTCCAAGACTTCATTTTGAGATAATCGGTATTTAAGAATATTCAAATATCTGAGGGCCTCCTTATTGTCATAATCCGCATAAGACTTTGAAGCCCAATCCATGGCGGCATTCAAATCTCCGTTGATCTCATTTATTATCGCCATATTGTAACAGGCCCTTCCTGCAATTTTCGACTTGGAATTGTCCAGCTCCTTTTCCCAAAGTTGTGCCGCACCCTGCCAATCTCCGGTTTGCGCCCTTCTTTTTGCCACTACAAAATTGTCGGATCCACGAACAAAGTAATCCCTACTGATTCTATGTCTATATGGGGAAAGCCTAGATCCATAGGCATATCCAATATTTTTGCTCAATTCCTCAACGGCCTCATTTCTTCGGGCTACGGCTTCGATTGCCTTAACCGGATTAATACCTCGCCCTGAGGATACCAAGTGATCGGTGTACATAAATTCGTCCACAATTTGCCTTGTACGTGGGTTATAGATTCTCCATCCATTTTTTATAAGGGTGTTCAGAGTGACTTCATGGGCCGGAACCGACACCTTAACTCCTAAACTGTTGGGAAGTTGCATTAAGGATGGTTTATAGGAAACCTGCGTGTCCGTATCGTAAAAAGCCAAGGAAAAAATGGCATCAACACCATTGGCCTCACAAATCTGCTCTATAATCTCCCAGGACAAACTGGCCGGAAAGACATCCAGTCCTTTTCTTATTTCCGTTGCGTTGTCCAAAATAAGGATTTCTTCAAATCTTCCTGTACCGGCTAATTTATCCGATAGGGCGCTAATGGCAACTTCAGCCCCTTTTTTATCAAGATTTAAACCTTCGGCGGACAATATCTGGTCTATTTTGTCAATTTGTTTATTGCCTTCGGAAGGTAAACTTCTATTAATAATACCTATTCTCTGTATATCTTTCGGAAGATGCACTATGGCAGGTTCTGTGGCACCCATCGTTAAATTATTGGTGGCACTGCAGGACATTAACAAAATGCCAATACCAATATATCCTAGTATTAATTTATGGTTTTTCATCTGGTGGTTTTAAATGGTTATTAAATAAAACTAAAGTAATAGCCTAGCTATAAAACATATACTGTGCCAAAAATATTGTTCTAGGGACCAATATTCCTCTTCTTTTATGCCCCTTGGGCAGGTCTTTGGGCCAAAAAAAGGTATGGCAGGACAACAAATACATGTATTTACAGTCTTCCCATATTGCACCTATTCCTTACCTTTGAAGGTTATAAAACCTTATAGAAAGGAAAATTGCATAAATGAATAAAATAAGTTCAAAAACGCTTCAAGATCTCGAGTTTAATACCGTCCTACTGCAATTGGCTGCCCGTTGCACTACAGAGCTAGGTAAGGAACAGGTGGCCAATTTGGAACCAATATCTATCAAATCCGAATTATTGGACGTTTTGGGACAGACATCGGAGTATTTGGCCTCCTATTCCAACGACAATAGGATTCCCAATCATAACTTTGATACCATAAATCCGGAGTTGAAACTCCTTAAAATTGAGAATACCACCTTGGAGGTAGGTGGGTTCAAGAAAATTGGTTCCATTTGTACAACTGTAGCAACGCATATTAAGTTCTTTATAAAATTTAAGGAGTACTATCCCCTACTATTTGCTGTTTCCGATGGTATTACCCTTAACACAGAAATTCCTCGAAATATAGAGGCTGTCATTGATAAATTTGGGGAAATAAAGGATAATGCATCCAACAACCTTCAAAATATCCGTTCCCAAATGGTTGTGGTGAAGGGCAAAATAAATCAAAGTTTTGCCACAGCGCTGAATACCTATCACGCTTCGGAGCTTTTGGATGAAATAAGGGAATCAGTTGTAGATAATAGGCGTGTACTAGCCGTAAAGAGCATGTATCGAAAAAAAGTAAAGGGTGCTGTAATGAGAACTTCCAAGACAGGAAGTATCGTCTATATTGAACCGGAGGCTACCCTTAGGTACAGTAGGGAATTAGGTAACCTGGAATTCGAGGAACGGGAGGAGATACAAAAAATATTGAACGACTTAACAAATCGTATACGTCCTTTTGCACCTGAATTATATGCTTACCAAGATTTTTTGGTGCATTTGGACATAACGGCCTCCAAGGCAAAATATGCTCTGGAAATGGATGCCCTGCTGCCAGAAATTAGTGACAATAGAGAGCTTTATCTAAGGGATGCCTACCACCCCTTATTGTTTTTGAGCAATAAGTACAAAAAGGAAAAAACATACCCTCAAACAATTGCCCTGCATCCAGAAAACAGAATTATAGTGATTTCTGGACCCAATGCCGGGGGAAAAAGTATTACCCTCAAAACAATTGGTCTTTTACAGGTAATGCTCCAAAGCGGCTTATTGATCCCTGTTCATGAGAGGTCTAAAGTATGTTTGTTCGACAATGTCCTGACGGATATTGGGGACAACCAATCCATAGAAAACCATTTAAGCACCTATAGCTATCGCTTAAAGAATATGAATTACTTCTTGCGCAAGTGCAACGACAAGACCTTGTTTCTGATCGATGAATTTGGAACAGGAAGTGATCCGGAACTGGGCGGTGCCCTGGCCGAGACCTTTTTGGAGGTTTTTTATGAAAGGGGTGCCTACGGAGTAATCACCACCCATTATGCCAATCTTAAACTGTTGGCCAATGAATTGCCACATGTTACCAATGCCAATATGCTTTTTGACGGAAAATCCTTGGAACCCACTTATCAGTTGGTATTGGGACAGGCCGGTAGTTCCTTTACCTTTGAAGTGGCTCAAAAGAATGGTATTCCCTATAGCCTTATCAATAAGGCTAAAAAGAAAATAGAGCATGGCAAGGTCCGTTTTGATGCCACCATTGCCAAGCTCCAAAAGGAGCGTAGTAAAATGGAGAAAACCGGTTCCAGGCTTCAGGAAGAAGAATCCAAGGCCAGGACGGAAGCCCAGAAATTGGAGGACCTTAATTCCAAGATCAAATCCAAATTGGAAAACTATCAGGAACTGTACGATCATAATCAACGGATGATCTATTTGGGAAATAAGGTAAATACGGCTGCAGAAAAATATTTTCAGGATAAAAAGAAGCGTAATTTGGTTTCCGAGTTAATACGTATAGTGGAAACGGAGAATAGTAAACGCAAAAAACAATCGGTAAAAGAAGTAAAGGCACAAAAGGAAAGGAAGGCCAAAGTAGAACAAGAGGTGATAAAAAAGGTGGAGGTGATCCGCGAAAAGAAAAAGGTTGAGAAAAAGAAGGCCGAAGTAAAGGAAAAAAATAAGCCCCGTCCGGTATTTAAAGTGGGGGATCGTGTACGTTTAATGGACGGAAAGGCTGTGGGCAGTATAGATAGTTTGGAGAAGAACAAGGCTATAGTCAACTACGGTATTTTCACCACCAATGTTGCGGTAGACCAACTGGAATTGGTAGAAAGAAAAATGTAAAAAGTGGTAGGACCACTATGGAAATGATTGAAAACAATAAAATAATACTCTTTGACGGCGTTTGCAACCTTTGCAATAGTTCCGTTCAATACGTTATTAGACGCGATAAAAGCAATGCCTATAGGTTTGCTGCACTACAAAGTGAAATTGGCAAGAAATTAGTGGAGCAGCGAGGGATTGATACTTCCCAGATCGATTCTATTATACTTATTGAGCCTGGTGTAGCCTATTATACCAAATCTACAGCCGCCCTTAAAATTGCCCGGTCTTTTGGAGGTGTTTGGCAATTGACAAGTGTGTTCGAATGGATACCTGAAAAAATAAGAGATTGGGTGTATGACTATATTGCCAAAAACAGGTATAAATGGTATGGTAAAAAAGAAGTGTGTATGGTGCCTTCTCCAGAAAATAATGAGAGATTTCTAACGGATTGAGTTACATGAACGATATTATTGCAAGAGCAGGTCTAAATTTTTCATTTAAAACCTGCTCTTAATAGCATTGAATGTTAAAATTGTTTTTTCCTATAATTGACCTCTTATCTCCCCTCCTGGATACTGAGAAGTGTGAACATTTACATAGACATTACCGGCCCTAATTTCGTCAATCAAGTTGGATAAGGGTTGTCCCAACATTGAGTTAATCAGGTTATCTGCTGTTATTATCCCTTCCACCAAAACTCCGTTTTGAGGCCCTGAGGGTTGATCAGAATTGGAATACAAAAAGGCTACCACTCCCCCATTGCTTCCAGCTGGAGCAATATGAAAATGTGATGCCCTAACGTTTTCAATATTGGCAGCGGTAATTTTGTAATGAATTTCAGTTTCATCTTTATTTATTTTAATGCTTACATGTCCAGCGGCATCCGAAGGTACTGGTGGAACTTCATTCCTCCCCTTCAGGGAGGTCGTAAAATTAAAAGTTTCCCCCAATTTTGATTTCACTGATAAGGGATAGATCTGTTCAGCTGGTTCCATAACCGTGTCTGAGGTACAGCCCCCAAACAATAATATTACGGCAAAAGTCCCTAAAAAGCCCAATAAAAATTCTGTAATTTTTTTCATAATACTTAAGAGATTAGAATATAGAATAAAAAAACACCTGGCAGGAAATAGCCATTTAAAGAACTTTATTAAATTACGAAATAATTTAACTAGATTTAACTTATTATAAGAATTAAATATATTCACAAAATGTATTAGTCAAACACCTAAAACAGTTGATTTTGGATTCGTTATAAATCCTTAAAATTCCTATTATAGCAACAAATCAGGCTTCTTAAATTTTATAACTTATTGATATAAATGTAAATTTGTAATCATCAATAAACTCAATTTAAATTATGGAATACCGTATAGAAAAGGATACCATGGGCGAGGTTAAAGTGCCGTCCAACAAATATTGGGGAGCTCAAACCGAACGCTCGAGAAATAATTTTAAAATTGGCCCGGTGGCATCAATGCCTTTGGATGTAGTTTATGGATTTGCCTATTTAAAAAAAGCTGCGGCCTACGCCAATTTTGAATTGGGGGTACTTTCCGAAGAAAAAAGAGACCGTATAGCCCAGGTGTGCGATGAAATTTTAGAGGGTAAACACGATGACCAATTTCCATTGGTGATATGGCAAACCGGCTCGGGAACCCAAAGCAATATGAACGTTAACGAGGTTATCGCCAATAGGGCCCATGAATTGGCCGGTAAAAAGATAGGGGAAGGAGAAAAAACAATTCAGCCCAATGATGATGTAAACAAATCCCAGTCTTCCAACGATACTTTTCCTACCGGGATGCACATTGCTGCCTATAAAAAGATTGTTGAAGTTACCATACCAGGAATTACGCAACTAAGGAATACACTGGATAAAAAGGCGAAAGAATTTGCCAAGGTGGTAAAAATAGGGCGAACACATTTAATGGATGCCACTCCCCTAACCTTGGGACAGGAAATTTCTGGTTATGTTTCCCAATTGGATCACGGATTAAAAGCCTTGGACAACACCTTGGATCATTTGAGTGAATTGGCACTTGGCGGTACTGCAGTAGGAACCGGTTTAAATGCTCCCAAGGGTTATGATGTACTGGTCTCACAATATATCGCCAGATTTACCGGACTACCCTTTAAAACTGCTGAAAACAAGTTTGAGGCCCTGGCATCCCATGATGCCATAGTAGAAACCCATGGGGCTTTAAAGCAATTGGCAGTAAGTCTAAATAAAATAGCCAATGATATACGGATGATGGCTTCAGGTCCTAGATCAGGAATCGGTGAAATTATTATTCCGGCCAACGAACCGGGTAGTTCCATAATGCCTGGAAAAGTAAATCCTACACAATGTGAGGCACTGACCATGGTTTGTGCCCAAGTGATGGGGAACGATGTTGCCATTTCCGTAGGTGGAACCCAAGGCCATTACGAACTAAATGTTTTTAAACCCATGATGGCAGCTAACATATTGCAATCTGCCCAATTAATTGGGGATGCCTGTGTTAGTTTCGATGAAAATTGTGCCGTAGGTATAGAACCCAATCACGATGTTATTAAGCAGCTTTTGAACAATTCATTAATGTTGGTT
Source organism: Arenibacter algicola (assembly GCF_000733925.1). Taxonomy (NCBI): domain Bacteria; kingdom Pseudomonadati; phylum Bacteroidota; class Flavobacteriia; order Flavobacteriales; family Flavobacteriaceae; genus Arenibacter; species Arenibacter algicola. The sequence continues at coordinate 221,039 of NZ_JPOO01000003.1, read as the reverse complement.
ACGGCCCTGAATACTAAAATAGGATATTACAAGGCTGCAGAAATTGCCAATACTGCCCATAAAAATGGTACTACTTTAAAGGAAGAGGCTATTAATTTAGGATATGTATCAGCTGAAGATTATGATGAGTGGGTAAAACCTGAAGATATGGTAGGTACTCTGGATTAGTATCTGACAGTGGATAAGCAAAAAACCTCGACTTGAGCCCGCGAGGAATTATAGGGAATAAAAATTTTCGAGGCAAGCCGCTTGGCATCAAGCCTAGATTTATCCGGCTTTTGCTGCGGGCTTAGTTCAATTAATAAAGGGTATTAAATCCCTAGCCAAGCTCTGCCCCCCACTTTAAGGTCCCGATCCAAGGATCCGGGTAATTTAATAAGAAACCCCGCCGATAAGGCGGGGTTAGTTCGACTAACCCCTTCCAATACGCCTGCGGCTTTTGAAATACGGGTCTCACTAAAAAAAAAAGGCCAATCCTTCAGGATTGGCCTTTTTAGTTAAATGGATAGTGTTCCTTATTTTAATTGAAACTTGGAAGTTCCCAATAATTTTAGATTGTTATCATAAACATTTACCATATAATTCCCTTTTTGGAATTCACTTGCTGGCTTGTTTATGAAATCACATACGTCCAAAGAGCGGTTCTCATAGTAGAATTCAGTTCCTTTGCTGTAAGTAACAGAAGCTCCTGAATCACTTGTTTTAGAGAAACTTTCTCCCAAAACATTTCCTTGTGGATCCAAAACCTCAATAAAGAATTGTCTGTCACCAGCTTGAGCAATTACGTTGTCCGCAACGGTGAAACAAACTTTTAATTTGTCGGTAGCCTTGGCTCTAGAAGTAGATACCAATTTACCACTAGTTCTTTCCTTAACTGCATCTACAGAGAATTTGGATAAATTTAAAGCTGAACCTTTTTCAACTACATCTGCCAATTGAGTATTTTGAACTACTAAAGAATCGTTGAAAACAGTTTGTTTTTCCAATTCAACATAGGTACTGTCCCTTTGCATAGCCAAGAAAGTATTGGATCTGGTTAAAGAATCAACTTTTCTTATCAATTGCTCTCTTTCTTTGGTCAAGATACCAACTTGCTTTCTGTAACGATAAAGACTGGCAATATCGGCTTTCATTGTCTTAACGGAATCAATGTATTTTGCAATGTTATCCCTGGCAGAAACCAATTCTTCATTGGTAGCGTTGCTTTCCAAGATAGCTTTGTCATACTCAGATTTTAAACTGGTCAAGTCCTCAACAACCAATTCTTTTTCTTTTGTAAGTAATGCAGTGTTCTTTTGTTTATCCTGATATAAACTTACTGTGTAAATGATTACCCCAAGTAAAATTACACCTAATAAACCTGCAATAACCTTCAATCCATTATTACTTTTTGTTTCAGTCATAATTGTAATTATTAATTATTTAATTTTTTTTAACCTTAAATTTATTTGTTTGTAACACTCTATATACGATCAGGTTTTGATTTTAGATTTTTTTGGATTAAAAAAATTAACATTTCTTCTAAAGAATACAAAATGCTTACCTTAACTTTATGGGTATATTGATATAATACGGATGGATTTGAGCATTATTCCCTTTGATTCCCAATATGCCAAGAGGTTTAAGGAACTTAATGTAGCTTGGTTGGAGAAGTACTTTTATGTAGAACCAAAGGACACCTATATTTTGGAAAACTGCGAAGCCAACATTATAAATAAAGGAGGATATATTTATTTTGCCCAATACAATGATGAAATAGTAGGATGTTTTGCATTTTTAAAAGTGAGGGACAGGGAGTATGAATTAGGGAAAATGGCTGTAGATCCAAAGTATCAAGGATTAAAAATTGGTCAATCGCTTCTGCGTTTTGCCATTGATTTAGGGAAACAAAATGCATGGAAAAAAATAATTTTGTACTCCAGTACCAAGTTGGAAAATGCCTTATATATTTATAGAAAGTATGGCTTTAAAGAAATTGAAATCGAAAAAAATCTCCCCTATGCCAGGAGTGACATTAAAATGGAATTATTAATAAATTAAAATTCAATAATTATGCGCCATTCAAAACACCTAATTACAGCTGCTTTATTAACAGGTTTATTGGCTATGGGCTGCAAGGAAAAAACCAAGTCCAGCCAGGAGAAAGCAGAAGCTGTTGAACTTAAAACGGAAGATGTTATTTCTAAAATTGAAATTTCGCCAATAGAACACGCCACTGCTGTCTTGGATTGGGATGGAACCATCATTTATGTAGACCCTGTTGGAGGCAAGGATGCTTTTGTAGATGCAAAGGAACCGGACTTGATTTTGATTACCGATATCCATGGCGATCACTTCAGTTTGGAAACCTTACAGGCCTTGAATACCCAAAAGGCCAAAATTGTTGTTCCTCAAGCTGTTGCCGATAAAATTCCTGCAGAATTTACACCCCAGCTGGATATTTTAAATAATGGGGAAGCCAAAGAGCGTTACGGAATTAATATCGAGGCAATTCCCATGTACAATCTTAGGGAGGAGGCCAAGGACTTTCATATAAAGGGAAGAGGAAATGGTTATGTACTGAGTAAAAATAATGAGCGAGTTTATTTTTCAGGGGATACCGAGGATATTCCTGAGATGCGGGCATTACAAAATATAGATAAGGCCTTTATCTGTATGAACCTTCCTTATACTATGACTGTTGAAAGTGCTGCGGATGCCGTGTTGGAATTTAAACCCAAACAGGTTTATCCCTATCATTACAGAGGAAAACCGGAAGTTGGGGATGTGGCCAAATTTAAAGCATTGGTAAACGAAAAGAATCCCAATATCGAGGTGGTACAATTGGATTGGTATCCCAAGGAAGATTATTAAGGTTATTGCAGATACAGGAGGTCCTAATTAATAAAAAAAATACGCTGTTGCCATAAAAAATTATGACAACAGCGTATTGTTATATAAATCAGACATCGAATTAGCGAACCAACTTTTTGTATTTTAGTCGCTTGGGTATCAAATCGCCTCCCAAACGTTTTTTCTTATTTTCTTCGTATTCAGAGAACGATCCTTCAAAGAAATACACTTGGGAATCACCTTCAAAAGATAGGATATGGGTACAAATCCTATCAAGGAACCACCTGTCGTGGGAAATGACCACGGCACATCCCGCAAAATTTTCCAAACCTTCCTCAAGGGCCCTTAGGGTATTAACATCCAAATCGTTGGTGGGCTCATCCAATAGAAGAACGTTGCCCTCTTCTTTAAGGGTCATGGCCAAATGCAGACGGTTACGCTCCCCACCGGAAAGCATATCCACTTTTTTATTCTGCTCACTTCCGGAAAAATTAAATCGACTTAAATAGGCCCTGGAATTTACCTGTCTACCTCCCATCATGATCAATTCCTGCTCATCACTAAAATTCTGCCAAATAGTTTTATTGGGGTCTATATTGGAATGACTCTGGTCTACATAAGCTATTTTTGCTGTTTCCCCTACTATAAACTCCCCTTTATCAGGTTGTTCCTCGCCCATAATCATACGGAAAATAGTAGTTTTACCAGCGCCATTAGGACCAATAATACCCACAATGCCTGCTTGTGGCAATTTAAAATTCAAGTCCTCGTACAGCAATTTATCCCCGTATGCCTTACTTACACCCTCAGCTTCTATTACATTGGTCCCCAATCGAGGTCCGTTAGGGATATAGATCTCCAGTTTTTCATCCAATTGTTTTTGGTCCTGGCTCATCAATTTGTCATAATTCTGTAGACGGGCCTTTTGTTTGGTCTGTCTACCTTTGGCCCCTTGTCTAACCCAATCCAGCTCCCTTTCCAGTATTTTCTGTCTTTTGGAAGCCGTTTTACTTTCTTGGGCCATACGCTTGGATTTTTGGTCCAACCAGCTTGAATAATTGCCTTTCCAAGGAATGCCTTCCCCCCTATCCAATTCCAGGATCCATCCAGCTACATTATCCAAGAAATACCTATCGTGGGTAACCGCAATAACGGTTCCTTTGTATTCCGCCAAATGATGCTCCAACCAGTGGACTGATTCGGCATCCAAATGGTTGGTAGGCTCATCCAACAAGAGAATTTCAGGTTCTTGCAACAATAATCTGCACAGTGCCACACGCCTTCTTTCTCCTCCGGAAAGTATTCCGATTTTCTTATCGGAGTCCGGAGTACGCAAGGCGTCCATGGCAACTTCCAATTTGTTGTCCAATTCCCAGGCATTGGTGGCATCTATCCTATCCTGAAGTTCGGCCTGTTTATCCATGAGTTTTTGCATTTTATCCGCATCCTCATATACCTCTGGAAGCCCGAACATATCATTGATCTTGTTGTATTCATCCAGGATGGCCACAGTATCTGCCACGCCTTCCTTGACTACCTCCAAAACGGTCTTGTTCTCGTCCAATTGAGGTTCCTGTTCCAGATAACCTACCTTATATCCTGGAGAAAAAACTACATCTCCCTGAAAGTTCTTGTCCACACCGGCAATTATCTTGAGCAGTGTAGACTTACCAGAACCGTTAAGACCTAAAATTCCAATCTTAGCTCCGTAAAAGAAACTTAAATAAATATTCTTTAATACTGGGGTATTGGCAGTTTTGTATGTTTTAGTAACCCCAGACATCGAGAAAATGACTTTCTTATCGTCCGACATATTATATAAGTATTATTAATTGTGATTATTTAAATTATAAACAGAAGGCCAATTACTTGCAATCTTAAGGTGTTTATTTTCTTTTTGAAGTCATGATAGCCTTCAATTTTCAAAGCGCTAAAACCTTATAGTAGTTTATACCCTACCTTTTAATGCATTAAATACCCATGCAATGGCAAAGAAACCTATTCCAACCGAGGCAAATCCCCATCCGGCAACATCATCGTATCTAAAAGCACCCAACGCAATAAGCGAAAGACCTACAATTATCATTATAAAGGTTGCCCATGCAAGCACTGTATTCTTATTCATTCCCATTTTTTAACTGGTTTGGTTTTTAGAGCCTCAAATATCGTAAATTTTACAAGAATTTGTCATCTTACAAAAAAACTTTATTCGTGAAACAAGTATTTCAAAAGCCGCAGGCTCATTGAAATACGATAGTTGAACGAATCCCGCCTGCTTAGCGGGGTTTCTAGTTTAATATCACTACCCTTGGATTGTTTCCTAATAGGGGTTCAGGTCTTCCCTTGGAGTTTATACCTTTTATTCCTCAAATGGAAATTCAATCCCATTTTGTTTCCTCACGATATCCATTATGTTTATTAAATCTAAACTATTCTGATGGCTCCAGAGACTACTTTCCAATTTGCCATGGTTGATACAGTCATTAACCTCCTTTATTTCGTAAAAATATCCCCTACCTGTAGTTGGTAAGCTAAACTCTTCTTTTTCGCCATTTTTTTCAACGATATAAGCTTGAGCCTCATGCCATCTTGTGGGTATATAGATAGTGCCTTTTTCCCCGGATATTTCTGCCTTCATTTCGGATCTGCTTGTAAACCCAGAATATAAAATGGCCTGGGCCTTGGGGTATTTAAAGATCATTGAAGTCTGTATTTCTGTGCCATTACCATGAAAGCTGGAGGTTGATAAAATCTGATCCGGTTTGCCAAGAAGTAAATAGGCAAGGAAAATAGGATAGATACCTATATCCAATAAAGAACCTCCAGCAAGTTCAGGATTTAAAACTCTTCCCTTAAAATCCCGATCCATAGCATAAAACGCAAAATCCGCATGTAGATAAGCTAATGGACCAATATCCCCAGTTTCTACCAACTGCTTTACCTTCAGAATGGACGGATTAAACCTGCTCCATAGGGCTTCCATTAAAAAAACCTTGTTTTGTTGGGCTGCCACTATCATTTTTTCGACCTCTACCCTATTTATCCCCATTGGTTTTTCACATAGTACATGCTTGCCATGTTCCATAGCCATTATGGATAGCTCGCAATGGGAAGTGTGCGGTGTAGCAATATAGACCGCATCTATTTCCTTACACTCCAAAAGTTCCTTATAACTCCCAAAGGCATTTGGAATATTATATTCGTTGGCAAACCCATTGGCCTTTTCCAAATTTCTAGAGGCTGCCGCGTATATTTGAGCTTCATTGACCAGAGCAAGGTCCTTGACAAAATTACGGGCTATATTGCCCAATCCGATAATTCCCCATCTTACTTTTTCACCCATTTAGAATATAATTTAGTTAAAGTTAATAAATATAACTCCTTATCTTTATTGCGCAAAAGAAAGGCGTCTCAACATGGATATCAACTTCAACAAAAACGAAGACCACAATAAATTACTATTATCAGCATTAAAACATAAACTGGCCAAGGTAAAACTCGGAGGCGGAAAAAGCAGGTTGGAAAAGCAGCGTGCCCAAGGTAAATTAACTGCCAGGGAGCGTATCGATTATCTTTTGGATAAAGGAAAGGAGGCCATAGAAATCGGGGCTTTTGTTGGTGATGGTATGTACGAGGCCCATGGCGGATGCCCCTCTGGAGGTGTTGTAGTAAAAATTGGTTATGTACAGGGCAAACAATGCATTGTTGTTGCCAATGATGCCACGGTAAAAGCAGGGGCATGGTTTCCTATCACGGCAAAAAAGAACCTAAGGGCCCAAGAAATTTCCATTGAAAATCGCTTGCCCATTATTTACCTAGTGGATAGTGCCGGCGTATACCTTCCAATGCAGGACGAAATATTTCCGGACAAGGAACATTTTGGCAGGATTTTTAGAAACAATGCTGTAATGAGCAGTATGGGAATCACCCAAATTTCAGCTGTTATGGGCAGTTGTGTTGCAGGAGGGGCTTATCTCCCTATTATGAGCGATGAGGCATTGATAGTGGATAAAACAGGTAGTATTTTTTTGGCCGGAAGCTATTTGGTAAAAGCCGCGATTGGGGAAGTTATCGATAATGAAACCTTGGGAGGTGCCACAACTCATTGTGAAATTAGTGGAGTAACGGATTACAAGGCCATGGACGACAAAGACGCTCTGGATACCATTAAGAACATTATGGGTAAAATAGGCGACTATGATAAGGCAGGATACAATAGGGTAACTAGCGCAAAACCCAAGGAAAAGGAAGATGACATTTATGGTATTGTTCCAAAATCAAGATCGGAACAGTACGATATGCTGGAAATTATAAATCGGTTGGTAGATAATTCCGATTTTGAACAATACAAGGAAGGTTACGGAAAAACTATACTTACAGGATATGCCCGTATAGATGGATGGGCAGTGGGTATCGTTGCCAATCAGCGTAAAGTGGTTAAGACCAAGAATGGGGAAATGCAGTTTGGAGGGGTCATCTATTCCGATTCTGCTGATAAGGCCACGCGTTTTATTGCCAACTGTAACCAAAAGAAAATTCCTTTGGTATTTTTACAGGACGTTACCGGATTTATGGTGGGCAGTAAAAGTGAGCACGGGGGGATTATTAAGGACGGTGCAAAAATGGTGAATGCGGTGAGTAATTCCGTGGTACCTAAATTCACCGTGGTTATAGGCAATAGTTATGGTGCGGGAAATTATGCCATGTGCGGAAAAGCCTACGATCCAAGATTGATTGTAGCTTGGCCCAGTGCCGAATTGGCGGTAATGAGCGGTAATTCTGCCGCAAAAGTGTTACTTCAGATAGAAACAGCATCGCTAAAGAAGAAGGGCGAGAAAATAACGGAGGCGCAGGAAAACGAACTTTTTAATAAAATAAAGGAACGATATGATAACCAAATATCTCCCTATTATGCGGCTTCGCGCTTATGGACGGATGCGGTAATAGATCCTTTGGACACCCGGAAATGGATTTCGATGGGGATTGAGGCGGCAAACCATGCCCCTATTGAAAAGCCTTTTAATATGGGGGTGGTACAGGTTTAGGAATTTGATGATGTGGAAATGTACCAATGTGTTTGTTTGGGGATTTGAAAATTGAGCAATTCATTAATGTACCAATGTGTTGATTTGGAAATTTGTAGGAGCCTCTACCGATTAAGGTTTATTCCTTTATTATTCAATAAATAATTTTGATTCCGTATTGATTCTACACAAATAAGAATTTTCTTTAATCCCTGCAAGTTTGAAAAGCTTGGTAGCCTGTCTTTGCTCCAAAGTTCCGTAATCAAAAAATGTGGTTACTTTCAGGTAGGTTGGGTCTTGCGAACCATTTCCGAAGTAAGAAATATTAATCACCCATTCTCCTTTTAGGTTATCGTCCAAAAAGAATTGTTTACTGGAGTATCCTTTTGAAATTTCTGCAGACAATTCGGCTTCTTTGGTTTCAACAGTATATTCCCAACTGTCATAATATTTTTCAGGATCTACAAATTGTAATTTAAATTCGGCTGCATTGCTATTCCATTCAAACAATACCCTGTTCCCAGGAATTGCAGTTCTTTCTTCCAATGTTCCACTTTCCAAAAAAAACTTCCCTGCATTAAGTTTAATAATATTCATACGTTCTGTAGTCATAAGCTCGTCCGTACCATATTTGTCAAATGGAACAGAATCTAGATCGTTAACGGCCAGCTCATAGCGGGAGTAAATATGAATTGCTTTTTGGTAATTCCCTATTTCATCATAGGCATTGGCCAAATCCCTGTGCGATTGGGCATCCCTTGGTTTTAATTTCAGAATCGCCAAGTATTGCTGTAAGGCACTTTCCAATAAACCCAAATTTTCATACCTATAGGCCAAGGCCTTTAGAGCGATGGCATCATGGGCGAACTGGTGAGCCATAGTATCCAGAAGTGCTTGTGATTTTTTGTTGTCTCCCCAGGTGTCCTTAAAGTATTGGGAAATGTCAAGTAAATAATAGGGGGAGTTGCTAAATCTTGTTTTTTGGTTTTCAAATATTTGAATAGCCTCTTCTTCCGAATCGGCCAAAGAATATTCTTTAATGTATTCAGGAATTTCTGGAACATATGACTGTTTTATTGCTAACCGATCATTAATGCTATCCCTTAACCCAGAATTACTATAGATTCTTTTTACCCCTAAATCATCTATACGCGTCTGCTCCTTGGTATTAATAATAATGACTCCGCCAGCACCTCTAGGACCATATCTAGCAAATGCGCCATTTCTGGTTAGTACCGCAACACGATCAATTTCGTGAACTGAAATAAATGTCGGGGCTTGTTCATAAACAAAGCCGTCAACGTCAAAAATAACATGGGTTTTTGTACTTCCATATTGCGTTAAATAAACACGAGGATCCAAGGGATAGGTTACCCTGTCAATTAGCATATTAGGAACCCATGGAAGTAGGGCATCCAGAAAATCAATCCCCGAAGGCATTAAATTTTTACCGTCAATAACCCGCATGGAATATGATGTTCGGTCCTTGTCCATAATTCCCCATGAGGACTTGATTAGGTTGGTATTGGTGGGATAATCTGCCAGAAGTTCTTTTTGACTATTACGTTTTCGTTTTTTTACAACTACTTCATTCAATTCTTCCACATGTTCTGATAGCTGTATGTCCATTACATTGTGCGTGTCATCAACAGCTACTTCAATGGTTTGCATTCCCAAATAGGTAAAAGCCAATATATTTCCAGGATACACTTCGATGCTATATTTTCCTTTAATATCCGTTTTTGTTCCAATCGAAGTGCCTTTTATGACCACATTGGCATTGGGTAAAGCTTGATCCATATAAGTAACCTTACCGCTGATGGTAATCTTAGTTGCCTGAGCGGTCCCTATAATAAAAACAAAGAAAAATGTAATACTGACAAAAATCCGGGCCATTAGATACACTTTAGAATTTGAATGGAATATTCAATTCTTGAATTTAGGTAATTAATTTAAGATGAACCCCTTAACCTCTCTATTTTATAATTCCGAAAGTTTCTTTTCTATTTACCTTCCCACTAGTTGTTTCTACAAACTGGGTTACACTAAAAATTTCTTTGGGAATTTCAAATTTAGTGATTGAGCTATGGGATTTAATATCTATTGACAATTGATTCCCATCTACATTGCCTTCTACCACCAATATGAGTTTTTGTCCCAAATTCGGATCAGGGATGCCCGCCACAAAAAATCTGGATTTAATCAAAGACGACAACTTATTTTCCAATAGTTCTGGAATTATTTTTACTCCCCCAGAATTAATAACATTGTCATACCTGCCCAACCACTTAAACTCAGTAGAAGATATTAGGTTTACCAAATCATTGGTAACTATAACAGTATCGGAAACTTTAGGGGCTTTGATTAAAAGACAATCCCTATGGTCCTTAGAAAGAACTACATCAGGAAGGGACTTAAAATTGAAATCCTCCGAACCTTTGGCAAGCTCCTTCACGGCAATATGGGTAATGGACTCGGTCATACCATAGGTTTCAAAAATACGCGTATTTACCTTTTTCAGATCTGATTTTAATTCAGGTGAAATAGGTGCTCCCCCAATTATTAAAGTGTCTATTTGGTTTAAGTTTAATTTAGAGCCCTGTACCTGTAAAGGCACCATAGCAACAAAGTTATAATGTTTGGAAGTGAATTGCAAAGGATTGGAAGAGGGTTCCGCTAAGTCTATTTCCCAGCCAAGTACCATAGCCCTGATCAACATCATTTTACCGGCTATATGCTCGGAAGACAGACATAGGAGGGCTTTTGTTCCTGGTCCCATATTAAAGAAAGCTCCTGTGGCCAAGGCGGAATTTACCATGTGTTCCTTTTTCAAGGCAATTGTTTTGGGGACACCTGTAGATCCAGAGGTACGTACTTCAAGGGAGTCTGAATCATCCAGCCAATCCATCAGAAAATTTCCAATGGCTTTTTCATACTCCAGCCCCTCCTTGACAAGGCTATAGGACAGCTCTTTTAAAACCCCGAAATCGTAATGGATTTCGTTGAATTTGAATTTAGGGTGGATATTTTTATAGCTTGGATTCACTTTCTTCTATTAATTGTACCGATTCCTGACTTTGTACATCACCAGCAAGTCGTTCTTTCCAATTCGTCCAGCCGTATTTTTTGGAGAATACATACAGGAGAATTGGGTAAATTACCAAAACGGGCAAAAATACATCCCAGCCCAATTCTGGTTCCGATATATCCCTATAGAGGGATTCGGTCTGGAAAGCGGTCCAATCCGCTGTCACCAAAAGGGCGGTCAGTAAATTATTGGCAGCATGAAAACCAATGGCCAATTCCAACCCTTCATCCATTAAGGTCAATATCCCTAAAAAAAATCCAGTGCCGATATAGTAGACCATTATTCCATATCCCAATTTTTCAACCTCAGGATTAAAAAGGTGCAACAATCCAAAAATCATGGAGGTGATTACCAAGGGAACCCATCTTTTGCCAGCCATTAAGCCAATTCCCTGCATCAGATATCCCCGCATAAAATACTCTTCAAAACTTGTTTGGAGAGGGATCAGGAATACGGAAATAAGGCTCAATATGACAAATGGCAGTAGATTAAAATTAAAAACATAGTCCTTTGGGGATAAAATTATATCCAAACCGGTAATCAAAATGGTTATCAAACCCCAAAGCCCAAAAGCAAAGAATATTCTTTTCCAATCTATTTTTTTTCTACTGGTGGTGAGGGATACTATACTTTGCCTATGGACAAATTTTACGGTAAGGAATGTCGCTAAAAGACCAAATACAAAAGATATGAGCATTAGGAACAAAAATAAATTGCTTCCGACCATTTTGGACATCCCAGCAACATCGGAGGGAAAGGTTTCCCCTCCAAGAGACTTAACTATTATTACCCCTAGCAGGGGGATGGACCCCAAAAGTTGCCAGCCAATAAATATGATCAAAACCCCAACTAGATATCGCCAAGATTCATGATTCCCTTTATATCCCTGTTCTATATACATATATTCTCAATTAAATTATTTTCCCAATTCCCAGTTTTTTCATAGGATATTGTGCCATTTTTCACTTTTAGCGGACATTCGAAATTATTGGTATATAAACCTCCGGTACCCAATCCCTGGGGCAAAGGGTTATCCAAGGTATAGGTCCATTGAGCTATGGCATTAAGACCAATATTGCTTTCCAACGCACTTGTAACCCACCATTTAATATTTAATATCTCCGCAATTTTGATCCATTCCATACTTCCTTTAAACCCTCCAACCAAACTGGGTTTTAGTATTATATACTGTGGCCTTGCAGTTTGTAGGAGTTTCTCCTTTTCAGTTACATCTGTAATCCCTATTAATTCTTCATCCAAAGCTATAGGAATGGGGGTCTTTGAGCACAAATCCTTCATTTCATTGATGTTACCTGGCTTAATAGGTTGTTCTATTGAGTGTAGACCGAACAGGGAAAGGTGTTCCAGTTTATGCATGGCCTCGGAAGGAAGGAATGCACCATTGGCATCGACCCTAAGTTCTATTTCATTTTCACTGTATTTATTTCTAATGGATTTTAAAAGTGCTATTTCCTTCTCAAAATCGATGGCTCCAATTTTTAGTTTGATGCACTTGAAACCTTCCTCCAACTTTTGCTGGATCTGTTGATGCATATATTGCTCATCGCCCATCCAGATCAATCCATTGATAGGTATGGCGCTATTGTTTTGTGTAAATTCTGAAGGAAAAAGTAAAAAGGGATCCGAGGAATTTAGGGATAAAAAGGCTTGTTCCACCCCGAACTGAATACTCGGATAACTCATCAAAGCCTCCCACAGTACGTCTTTCCCCAAACCGATATTATCGCAGGTCCATTTTAGCTTTTCCTCATAATCAGGAACATCATCAACACTTAATCCTCTTAGAATACCGCATTCCCCAATTCCAAATTTTTTATCCTGTTCTAAAATTATAAAGAAGGTTTCTTTATGGGTCATTATACCCCTGGAAGTACCGCTGGGACGTTTAAATTCTAAAATGTATTTTTTGTAGGTCGCTTTCATGAAATATAAAATCAAATTTAACTATCTTTTTCTCTAAATATGAAAAAAATGAAAACAAAAGTCGATAAGGTAGTTTGGATAACAGGGGCTTCATCAGGAATAGGTGAAGCTCTGTCCTATGAACTTAATCGCAAAGGTTATAAACTGATTATATCTTCCAGAAAATTAATAGATCTACAACAAGTAAAGGCCCGTTGTCCACATGGCGATAATATCTCCGTGCTCCCATTGGATTTGATGGATAGGGATAAAATGTCTGAAAAAGTAATGGAAGCCATGTCTTTTTATGGATCAATAGACATATTGATAAATAATGCGGGCATAAGCCAACGCTCCTTGATTATGGAAACCGATTTGCAAGTCTATCAAAAATTAATGGATGTAAATTATATGGGTACCATAGCCCTTTCCAAAGCAATACTTCCTTATTTTGTGTCCCAAAAAAAAGGCCATTTTGTTACCGTAACCAGCCTAATGGGAAAATTTGGCTCTCCCTATCGCTCTGGATATTGCGGGGCCAAGCACGCTCTTCACGGTTTTTTTGATGTTTTGCGCATGGAACATGAAGAGGACAATGTAAAGGTAACCATGGTATGTCCTGGCTTTGTAAATACCAATGTAGCCATAAACGCCCTTACCGCAGATGGCACTCCCCAACTTGACAATGATGTGGCCACGAAAAATGGACTATCTCCCCATGTTTTTGCCAAAAAAATGGTCAGGGCCATAGAAAAAGAAAAATTCGAAGTTTACATTGGCAGGAAAGAAGTAATGGGTATCTATATGAAAAGATTTTTCCCCAAACTGCTCCATAGGCTAGTACTGCGAAGTAATGTGAGATAACTACACCGTTAAAGACCCGCCTATTTCCAAAAGAATTAGCTCTTTACCATACTCGGAAAATTTTTGAACGGATTCTTTATGATCAATTACAATATACCCGAATGTATCATAATGATACCCCAATATCTTAGGGCATTCCACAAAATCGGACGCTAATATGGCATCATCGACCCCCATGGTAAAATTGTCTCCAATGGGTAAGACGGCAAGATCCAATTTAAAGGACATAGGAATTAGTTTCATATCCATGGTCAAGGCAGTGTCACCGGCAATATAAATATGCTTTCCTTCAGAAGATAGAATAAATCCCCCCGGCTGGCCTCCATAAGTCCCGTCAGGAAAGGAAGAGGTATGAATGGCATTTACATATTTTAGGGTTCCAAAATCGAACTTCCAGCTCCCACCATGGTTCATGGGGTGAGCCTTTAGGCCCTTGTTTTCATAGTGGGTGGCTACCTCAAAATTGCTTACCACTGTGGCTTTGCTCATTTTTCCAATTTCCTCAACATCCAAGGTATGGTCTTGATGGGCGTGGGTAACCAAGATGTAATCGGGTTTTAGATCTTTAATGTCGATTTTTCCATCGACTTTATCATTTCCTGTAATAAACGGATCTACCAGTAACCTTTTTCCACCAGTTTCAATGAGTAAAGAGGAATGGCCTAAAGAAGTAATTTTCATAAGTTGAACTGTTTTTATTCAAATTTATTTAAAATTGAACCAAAAACGAACTCCTTCCGATGTTTTGTCGATATTTAAAGTAGATTGAAGCTGATTTACCAGTCGATTCATTAACCTGATTCCCATGGAGGAATTAGCCCTGTCATCCGTATCCTCTGGCAGTCCTACCCCATTATCTGTGTACTCAAAATAGCCCTGTCCCCCATTTTTCCTCAAATGGATATAAATTTTTCCATTTTCGTCATCATCAGGGAAGGCATATTTAAAGGAATTGGATACCAGTTCATTCAGAATAAGGCCAAAGGGAATTGCCCTATCAATATCCAATTCAACGCCTTCGGCATCAATGGTAATATTTATATTGTGGCCACCTTTTTTGTAGACCGATTGTACACTATTAATAAGACTTTCTATATATCCCTGCATTTCTATCACGGAGAGATCGTCGTTCTGATATAATTTTTGATGGATAAGTGCCATCGCCTTTACCCTGCTCTTGCCCTCTTCCAATGCTTCTATAGCTGCTTTACTGCGGGTGTTTTTTGTCTGTAGGCTAAGCAGGCTGGAGACCATTTGAAGGTTATTTTTTACCCTGTGGTGAATTTCTTTTAAAAGTGAATCCTTTTCAACCAGTGAAGCCTCTATAATGCGCTTTTGATCGGCTATGAGTCTTTGGTTCTTAATACTTTTCAAATAGGCAAAAACCAGGCCTGCAAATCCCAAAAGCGTAAATATCAACGAAATAAAAACAATGTTTATTCTTTCTTCTTTGGCCTGCAAATCGCTTCGGGATTGTTCCAAATCCTTTTTCTGCTGCTCCATCATTTTTTTGGAGTACTCTATCTCTTGTCCGGCCACTGCAGCCAACTGCTGCTTCTTCATGGAGGATTCATTTCTATTTAAGGAATCCCTTATGCGTACGTTTCTTTTTAAATAGTCGACCGAATTTTTATAATCACCTATACGGTCATAATAGGCTGCCAATAATCTGTTCCTCCTAAGTATATTTTCTATTTTCAGAGGATCTTGCCCATCCAAAAGATATTCCTTGGCCTTCTCGTAGTCTTCTTTCTGCAAATAACAATCCGCCAATTCCAAGGTGTTTTCTACCTTATCAGACGAGAATTTACCCTTGTTGTACTCATTGATCAAGTTAATGGAATTTTCCAAAAATGGAATGGCAATATCATATTCCTTGAGCAGTGCATGGCATTTACCTATGTTTCCTTCTATAATGGCCTTCAACAAATTGCCTTTGCTAATTTCTTGATCGGTTTTCTCCCTACTAATATCATTGAGGTAGACATCAATAAAACCCTTTGCCTTTTTGTAATAGGTTAAGGCAGTGGGAATGGACATATCCAAAAGAAGATAGTTCCCAACATTGCTCTGATATTCTGCCTGGCCAAAATAATCGTCTTCCCTTATGGTTTTCAGCTTGTCCTTGATATAGTCGTCCATTGCCTTTCTATGGAGTCCAAGGTTGGAGTAGATATCATAGAAAATAACCTTATCTGTAATGCCTAAGTTCTTTTTCTCATTTCTTATTTCAAATTGCCGATCGTATAGCCCCAGTTTAGCATAGTTGTTATCAATAAGATCTAAAAGGATTTTTTTGGATTGCATATCCAAATAATCAATCTTCTTGTACAATTGGTTTGCAATGGCCACACTTTTGCTAAAGTCGCCAATATCATAATAAAGTTGGGATTGCATAAGCTCATATTTGGTTATGCTTGTTGAATCCTTTACTTTTTGGGCATTGTTGTGATAAATGTTTACCGCTGCTTGCCAGTCATAGGCCGAATCCTCTAGATAGCGATTGGGGACGCCAAAGAAATAATCAAATCTTTCCTGTACTCCCTTCTTATTTTGGAACTCCTTAAAATAATCGGGTTTGGTAGAAGGGTCTTGGGCAGACGAATACCAAAAACACAATGAACAAATCATTAATGAAACAAACATTTTATTAAAAGACTTCACCATTGTTCAATTGTTGTCTTAATATTCTATATCCTTTTGGTCTTTTTAATAATTTTTAAACCTTTAGCAAATTGGCACTCAATACTAGAAACGCCAAAGCAGGGTTATTGTTGTACCCCGCATATGTCTAATTACCATCATCATAAATTGGCTGATAATCGCTCAAACCAAATTAATGGATTTGTGTGCAAGTTAACCATTATTTTATCCTACAATTTTTGCCGAAAGTAAGATTTAAAATAAAAAAGGCAATACAATTAATTTGCACAGCCTTTTTATATATGTAATGATAAGATTTGGGACTCTTTATCAGCTCAAAAGTATGTTGTAGAAATGTGAATTTTGGAATTTTGTTGTGTAATACCTAGATCTTGTTGTGAAAGCCGGAAATTGAAGATATTCTTGTATTTCATCGATAAAAATATGCATTTCATCGGATAAAAGGCTTATAAGGGAAACCTTACAATTAGAAGATATTAATCCTATTCAAACTAAAAATTTCTGATGGGTTAAAGCTCTACACATTTAAAGAAGGAAGGGAAAATCGGTTTCAATAATTTTATTTGAGAACAAAAAGCTCCTGAATACAATATACCGGATACGGCAATTGCTGCCTATTAATGGTGCTGTTTTAATTATTTACTTTTTTTAATTGATTTTTCAGCTCATCCATAGATTCCTGCAATTGTCTGAGCAATCCCTTTTCGGAGGTGGCATCCACACCGAAGGTTATTTTGCTACTAACTTGCCAAAGCTCTTGTATGTCTTCCGTATTAACGCTGTATGGAGGGTAGTTTTCATTCAACGATATTAGGGAAATTACAGCAGGATTGGGAGATTTTTCAATTTTTTTCACCAAAACGGCGTCCTGTAATACCACAACATAGATCTTATTAGGACTAATATCCTTTAGACCTTCAACGGCTCTGGCCAATACCCATTCCCCTGGCTTTAGATTGGGCAACATACTGTCCCCTTCAATTTGGAAACCTCTATAAGTGGCATTTCTGAATTCTGGCAAGGGAATATCAAAGGCAGGTAGCTGTTTGTACCAACTGGTGTCCTGAATATTTTGAGGATATCCGGCTGCGGCTTTGGCATTTACCAATACCATATTCTCGTTTTCTGATGAATTTACCGTAACCACCTTTGGAATAACACTGATATTTGTAACCGCTAGATACTTTTGGGAACTTTCACCAAATAGCCAAAGAGGATTTATTTTAAATTGTTTGAGCAGTTCCGCCACTACTTTTCCCGATAATTTGGTACGGCCCCTTTCTATGTCCGCCGTAGTATTTGATATTCCGAGCAAGTTGGCAAAATCAGATTGGGTATACCCCAATTCCCGGCGTAGATCGGTAAAACGCTTTGTCACAATTTCCATATCCTCATTCATAGTACAGGTTTTAAATTCATTTAGTTGAATTAGACATACCCATTATTTATTGAAATGACCATATCTAATAATTTCAAATATACGGATTTTGGAATATATCCAAAAAATTTCTTGGACTATTTCCATAATTAGGAAATAATCCATATATTTGGAATAATTACAAATATTAAATTATGACTTTGGACGATTTGCATCAAAAATTAAGTAACGTAGCTTTTTCCGGGATGGAGGATAATTACTTTGTTTCGGTTAACTCTAAGAAAGGGAATGGTTCAACCAAAGGTCATATGGTAAAAACGACTAGAAGGCGTTTAAAAAAGGAATTAAGTGTGCAACTCAGTTTATTCGATTAATTATGGAAAATCCTAAGGTTTTAATTTACGATGGCAGTTTCAATGGTTTTTTAACTACGGTGTTCAAAATTTTTGAAGAGAAAATACCGGTAGTGAACATCCAAAAAAATAAGGATCTTCAAAAAGGACTGTTTTCGGAGGCAATAATGGTATTTACCCAGATGGATAGGGCAAGACGGGTTTGGAACAGTATACAGAACAAAAGCAATTCAGCCATTAAGTCCATATACTTTGCTTTTCTGAGCGAAACCAAAGGCATTGAACTTCTACTCTACCAGTATATCCGTTCCATGTATGCCCATCCCAATGAAAACCCTATTGAAGGAATGTCCGAAATTATTTTAAAAATTCAGCAACATTCCAGAATGGTGGCTCGGGAAAAACATAGAATAGAAGCCATTGCAAACTTTGAAATATCACAAGATCAGGTCTACTTCTCCAATGTGTCCCCTGGGTTTGATGTGTTACCGCTTATTTCCAAATACTTCAGGTCAAAATTTCATGGTCAGGAATTTATGGTATATGATCAAAAAAGAAAGTATGCCATTTATTACAACCTTTATACTGTCGAAATTATTTCCTTGGAATTGTCGGTTTATGATTGCACCGGAGACCTTTCCCATACCAACATAAAACAACTGATAAATAATAAATTGCACTCACATTCACGCTATTCCAGAAAACCCGAGATGGCCGATATGGGTGAAAAGGCGGCAGTATAATTAACATGCGCGTTTATTTTTCACAATGTTTTAAATTAATCCCACTCTTCCTTGTTTTAGGGATATTACTAAGTGCCTTCAATTAATGGTAAAGAATTTACAGTAATGACTTTCAGATTGACTTACTTGGTTTTTTCGCCCACAAAATTATCGCTCTGATTTTTAAATAGCACGTTAAATGTGGTTAGGCTGCCGTAAATTCGGGTTATATACTGTTGTAGGTCAACCTTTTCCTGATCATCCAAATTATTACTACTGTTTATTTTCTGTTCCATTACCCGAATTCTGTCCCTGACCATTACTATTTTGTGAAAAAAGGTATCTATTGGAATTTCTTTTTCGGATAAGTTGGCATCGCCAGGTTTTAAAACCAGGTTTCCGCCTTTCCATTTGTCGGCAATTGGAGTGATGGAACTTGCATCGCTCCAGCGCTTTAATATAGAAATCAATGACTGTTCCACTTCGGAAAAACTAATGGTATCCACTTCGTCCTCCACTGCCTCTATCACTTCAAAATCAGAATCCAAATCTATGGTTTCCAAACCATTGTCCATGAAGGTAACCCAATAATGTTTGGACGTAACATTGGTTACTACCCCTTTTCCGTATTCGCTGTGATTAATCCTGGAACCTATTCCTAAAAGCTGCATTTAAAAATATTTTAAAGTTAAGAACGCTAATTTATAGCTAAGCTTTTAATCTACAAAAAACTAAATAGCACCTACTTCCTTTTTAGGAGTCAAAGTCGTAACTTCGCACATTGCTAATGAAAATGATTAATTACGAAGAGAATATTGAGGTCAAAGGCGCTCGTGTGCACAACCTTAAAAATATAGATGTCACCATTCCCCGTGAAAAGCTGGTCGTTATTACCGGACTGTCCGGAAGCGGCAAATCATCCTTGGCCTTTGATACCATTTATGCCGAAGGTCAAAGACGGTATATTGAGACTTTTTCTGCCTATGCCCGACAGTTTCTGGGTGGCTTGGAGCGGCCTGATGTGGACAAGATCGATGGTCTGTCACCAGTAATTGCCATTGAGCAGAAGACCACTTCAAAATCTCCTAGGTCAACAGTGGGTACCATTACCGAAATCTACGATTTCCTCAGACTTTTATTTGCCAGGGCCGGTGATGCCTACAGTTACAATACTGGGGAGAAGATGGTCAGTTATGATGATGCACAGATAAAGGAATTGATCATATCCTCTTACAACGGTAAAAAGATAAACGTTCTAGCTCCTATCATCAAGTCCAGAAAAGGTCACTATAGGGAGCTTTTTGAGCAGATTGCCAAGCAAGGCTTTGTTAAGGTAAGGGTAGATGGGGAAATAAAGGATATTGTAAAGGGCATGAAAGTGGACCGTTATAAGACCCATGATATTGAGATAGTTATTGACCGACTCAAAATTGAGGAGAGTACCGAATTGGACAAACGTATTTCGGAAACAATTAATACGGCCATGTACAGTGGAGAAAATGTACTCATGATTTTGGAAGAAGGGAAGGTCGAACCCCGTTATTTTAGTAGGGATTTAATGTGCCCCACTACTGGAATTTCATACCCTTCTCCCGAACCCAATACCTTTTCTTTTAATTCCCCAAAGGGCATGTGTCCCGATTGTAATGGGCTTGGACATATTTATGAGGTAAATGAAAATAAAATTTTCCCAAACAAAAACCTTAGCATCAAAGGGGGTGGCATTGCACCTTTGGGCGAATATAAAAATTCTTGGGCCTTTAAACAGATAGAAACTATTGCGCAGCGATATAATTTTGAACTTACCACCACAATTGCCAAAATCCCTGAGGAAGCCATTGGAGTGTTGCTCTATGGTGGTAAGGAAAGTTTTGAGGTAGATTCAAAAACTTTGGGAGTAAAGCGCCTTTACAAAATAGATTATGAAGGCATATCCAATTTTATCAAAAGTCAATTTAATGAGGCCAACTCCACCTCTATCAAACGTTGGGCCAAGGAATATATGGACAAAATTAAATGTCCAACTTGTGGAGGCACTAGGCTAAAACAAGAATCCCTAAATTTTAAAATAGACAACAACAATATTGCCGACCTATCCAATTTGGATATTGCGGAATTGGCGGATTTCTTTAACGGTCTGGAAAAAAAATTGGAGGGCAACCAATTAAAAATTGCCGAGGAAATTATAAAGGAAATAAAAACAAGGGTTCAATTTCTATTGGATGTAGGCTTGGACTACCTCTCCCTAAATAGAAGTAGCAAATCCCTTTCTGGGGGGGAAGCGCAGCGTATTAGATTGGCAACCCAAATTGGGTCGCAATTGGTAGGCGTTCTTTATATTCTGGATGAGCCCAGTATTGGTTTGCACCAAAGGGACAATGAACGGTTGATAAAGTCCCTGGAATCGCTTAGGGACCTTGGTAATTCTGTAATTGTGGTAGAGCATGACCGCGATATGATAGAACGTGCAGACCACGTTATAGATATTGGGCCAAAGGCAGGAAAGCATGGAGGGGAAATAATTTCGGAAGGGAAACCCGATGCCCTAAAAAACCATCATACTTTAACGGCAGATTATATTTCAGGTAAATTAAAAATAGAAGTTCCAAAAAAGCGGCGTGAAGGAAATGGAAACAGTCTGGAAATATCTGGCTGTTCCGGAAATAATCTTAAAAATGTTTCGGTAAGTTTTCCTTTGGGAAAAATGATCGGGGTAACGGGAGTTTCGGGCAGCGGAAAATCTACCTTGATCAACGAAACCCTATACCCCATTTTAAATGCCTATTATTTTAATGGAGTTAAAGTTCCTATGCCCTACAAGAAAATTAAGGGCTTGGAACATATAGATAAGGTCATAGATATTAACCAGTCTCCTATAGGAAGAACACCAAGGTCCAATCCCGCTACCTATACCGGCGTCTTTAGTGAAATCAGGTCCCTTTTTGCCAAAACACAGGAAGCCTCTATTAGGGGTTACAAGCCAGGTCGTTTTAGTTTTAATGTTACCGGAGGGCGTTGTGAAACTTGTCAAGGCGGAGGACTAAGGGTAATAGAAATGAATTTCCTTCCAGATGTTTATGTTGAATGTGAGACCTGTAATGGGAAACGCTTTAACAGGGAAACCTTGGAAATAAGGTATAAGGGCAAATCTATTGCCGATGTACTTGAAATGACTATTAACGAGTCTGTGGAATTTTTTGAGAATATTCCCAAGATCTATCGCAAATTGAAAACTATACAGGATGTTGGGTTGGGATATATTTCCTTGGGCCAGCAATCTACCACCCTATCCGGTGGAGAAGCGCAACGTATAAAGTTGGCTACGGAACTATCCAAAAGGGATACCGGTAATACCTTTTATATATTGGACGAACCTACAACAGGCCTGCACTTTGAAGATATCAGGGTTTTGATGCACGTACTTAATAAGCTTGTGAACAAGGGAAATACCGTTCTGGTAATTGAACATAATATGGATGTTATAAAAATGGTAGACCATATTATCGATATAGGTTACGAAGGCGGTCGCAATGGTGGTATGGTAGTTGCGGAAGGAACTCCCGAGGAAGTAGCCCTCGATAAAAAGAGTTACACCTCAAAATTTTTAAGAAAAGAATTAGGTTTGTGAAATTAACCGTCAATTAAAGATACTTTTTTCTTCAAAACAACTTTATAGCGTTATGACAAAGAAAGCCTTAATTGATTATAGATAATATTCTAACATGAGAAAAGAACAGCATCACAAAGGATGGAATGAGATAAAAACAAACGATTCCTGGGCCCTATTCAAGATTATGGGCGAGTTTGTGAACGGATTTGAAAAAATGAGTTCCATCGGACCATGCGTTTCCATCTTTGGGTCCGCACGTACAAAGCCAGGGGACAAATACTATGAATTGGCAGTAAGTGTGGCCAAGAGTATTGCCGAAGCCGGTTATGGAATTATCACTGGCGGTGGTCCAGGAATAATGGAGGCAGGGAATAGGGGCGCACATTTGGCAGGTGGCACCTCTGTTGGTTTAAATATTGATTTGCCTTTTGAGCAACATGACAATCCTTATATAGACGGGGATAAAAGTTTGGATTTCGATTATTTCTTTGTCCGTAAGGTTATGTTCGTAAAATATTCCCAAGGCTTTGTGGTCTTGCCAGGAGGTTTTGGTACGTTGGATGAACTTTTCGAAGCAATTACACTTATACAGACCAACAAAATAGAAAAATTTCCCATTATTTTGGTGGGCTCAGAATTTTGGAAAGGATTGTTGGATTGGATAAAGGATGCCATGCTGAAAATGGGGAACATTAGTCCCAATGATTTGGATCTGATACAAATAGTTGACACGGAAAATGAAGTGGTGGACATAATAGATTCCTTTTACAAAGGAAATATATTGAGCCCTAATTTCTAAACACAGGATTTTTGAAAAAGTTGGTATACATACGGAAACCTATTTTATTGTTGATAATTTTATGTGTCAACGGTCTTTCCATGGCCCAGCATTCCAATAAACTTAAGGCCACCTTGGATGCCGAAAGTAAAACGTTCAATATACAACAGGAAATTATTTATGAAAATAATTCCAAGGATACCTTGGAGTTAATTTACTTAAATGATTGGGCCAATGCCTATGCCAATAAGAATACTGCTTTGGCCAAAAGGTTTTCTGAAGAATTTAAGAAAGGGCTGCATTTGGCCAAGGATGTAGAAAGGGGAAATACCAAAATTACAAGTACCGTTGATGATAATTACCAAGGTCTGGATTGGGAATACGCCCCTGGAAAGGACATTATTAAAATTAATCTGAACCATCCACTACCCCCAAAGGAATCCACTAAAATATTTATTACCTATAAGGTAAAATTACCTTCGGATAAATTCACTACCTACGGATATGATAACAGGGGCGGCTATTATCTAAAGGACTGGTACCTTACCCCTGCCGTTTATGATGGGGAATGGCACTTATATTCAAACAAAAACTTGGAAGACCTTTATACGGATATGGCCAATACGTCCATAGAACTCATTATACCTGAAAATTTATTTGCTGTCTCCAATTTTCATGAATTGGGAAAAAACCAAGTAGGAAATATTCAGCATATTTATCTACAGGGGATTAATCAAAAAAGTGGGGAGATAATAATAAGGCCGTACAATCAATTCGTAAAGCATGTAACGCCGGAAATAACTATTTTGACCGACTTGCAGTCACCGAAGTACGATGAAATATCTTCCGGAATATCTATAAACAAGGTATCTAAGTATATCTATGAAAATTTGGGCGATTTTCCACATAAACAATTATTGGTCTCGCAACTGGATTATGATAAGGATCCCTTGTATGGAATTAACCAACTCCCCAGCTTTATTAGACCCTATGAGGAACAGTTTCAATTTGAAATGAAGTTTCTAAAAACAGCTCTCAATAGTTTTATAAAGGAAACAATGTTCCTGGATCCAAGAAACGAAAAATGGGTTACCGATGCAATTTTGAATTATCTTATGATCGGTTTTGTGGAGGAATACTATCCAGATCAAAAACTGTTGGGCAAATTATCCAGTATTTGGGGTGTACGGAATTTTCATTTGGCCAAAATGAATTTTAACGAACAATATCCTCTGCTCCATATGCTGTCGGCCAGAAGAAATATTGATCAGTCCCTCACTACTCCCAACGATTCTCTTGTAAAATTCAATCAAAAAATAGCCAACAGGTACAAGGCTGGATTGGGATTGGCATATTTGGCCGATTATACCGGCAAAGAACACGTAGACCGCAGTGTGAAAGAATTCTACATAAACTATAGATTAAAACCATCCACAGCGGCAGATTTTAAATTTATAGTTGTGGAAAACTCGGATAAGGATATCAATTGGTTTTTTGATGAATATGTGTCCACAACCCAAAAAATCGACTTCAAAATAAAGAAGGTGCGAAAAATGGAGGATTCGTTGGTGGTCATTTTAAAAAATAAAGAAGGCACCAATGTACCTATTTCACTTTTTGGGATAAAAAATGATACCGTAGTTTCAAATTACTGGTTTACGGATATTACCGATCAACAGGCCTTTAGAATTCCAAAGAACGGCGAAGATCGTTTGGTTTTAAATTATGATCAAACCATCCCGGAATTTAATCAACGGGATAATTGGAAATCCTTGAACGGCTTCTTTTCAAGTAACAAAAAACTGAAATTTCAATTTTTTAAGGATGCCGAAGACCCCTATTACAATCAGGTGTTTTATGTTCCGGTCTTGGGATTCAATAAGTATGACGGACTTTCTCCGGGCATGAGATTACACAACAAGACCTTATTGGAAAGGCCGTTCGTTTTTGATCTGGCCCCTTCCTATGCCCCTAATGAAAAGACTTTTGTAGGTTATGGTAAATTTAATTTTCGTAAATACCACGGTAAAAGCGGTCTATATGTTACCAACTATTCCCTAAGGGGGTCTACCTCACATTTCCAGGAAAATTCCCGCTACAGTACGGTGAGTCCTTCTATAGGTTTTGGCTGGAGGCCCAGTAATCTTTTACTTAATAAAAGGGAGGCCCTGATTTTTAGGTCTATAAGTGTATTTAGGGACATAGATCCAAATCTACAGAGTCTGGGATTGGAAACAGATCCGGATTATAATGTGTTCAATGCAAAATATTATAATACAACCAATAACATAATCAATTATCTATCTTGGTCCGTAGATGCACAGTATTCCAATAAATTTACCAAGCTTGCGTATGAATTGGAATATCGAAAACTGTTTGAGAACAATAGGCAGTTTAATTTACGTTTTTTCGCTGGTAAGTTCCTTAGAAATGAAACGGCCGGCAGTACAGAATTTTTTAGTTTTGCCCTTGATAGGCCCACAGACTATCTGTTCGATTATGAATATTTGGGAAGATCGGAAGGTTCGGGGATCTATAGCCAACAAATTATAGTTGCCGAAGGCGGTTTTAAATCCAAATTGGAAAACCCCTTTGCCAATGATTGGATGGCAACCATTAATACCAGTGTAAATATTTGGCGATGGATAGAACTTTACGGCGATATGGGTTTTATAAAGAATAAAGGGTTAAAAGAGCGTTTTGTTTATGACTCCGGTATTCGCTTAAATTTGTTGACAGATTATTTTGAACTTTATTTTCCATTATACTCGAACAACGGTTGGGAGATTTCACAACCACAGTACGATCAAAAAATCAGATTTGTTATAACCTTTAGCCCAAGGACTTTAACCGGGTTATTTACTAGGAAATGGTTCTAAATTATTGATGCATTCTCAAATATCGAATCTATTTTTACGATATTCTCAATATTTAAAAATACACTTCAATTTTCTTTAAGGAATTATTAATTATTATCCTCTTGTATAGGTTGCAAAAACCATATTGATTTGATATTTTTGCGATAAACCATCAATAGCGTAATGAATATAGATTCCAAGTCAAGCAACGATATTTCATTTGACGATTTTCAATTACAAATATTGAAAGACTATGAAATTGCAGTTACTAGCAGGGAATGTAGCCTATTGGGCAGAAGGGAAGTTCTGACCGGAAAAGCTAAATTTGGAATTTTTGGAGATGGTAAGGAGCTTCCGCAATTGGCCATGGCCAGATCTTTTAGGGATGGGGATTTTAGGAGTGGCTATTACAGGGATCAAACTTTTATGATGGCTTTGGGACTGCTTTCCCCAAAGGAATTTTTCCATGGTCTATATGCAACGACCGATATAACTAAAGAAACCATGAGTGCCGGAAGGCAAATGGGTGGTCACTTTACCACCTTTAGTCTAAACGAAGACGGCAGTTGGAGAGACCTCACCAAACAAAAAAATAGTAGTGCAGATATTTCTTGTACTGCCGGACAAATGCCTAGATTGTTAGGTTTGGCCCAGGCATCAAAAATATACAGGAACGTAAAGGTTAAATCCAGTGCCAAATTTTCGGATAATGGCAATGAAGTAGCCTGGGGGACCATTGGTAATGCCAGTACCAGTGAAGGTGTTTTTTTTGAAACCATAAATGCGGCAGGGGTATTACAAGTGCCAATGGTAATTAGTATTTGGGATGACAACTACGGCATTTCCGTTCACGCAAAACACCAGACCACCAAGGAGGATATATCAAAAATATTAATTGGTTTTCAAAGGGACAAGAACCATGAGGGCTATGAGATATTAAAAGTGAAGGGTTGGGATTATACGGCCTTGATCCACGCTTATGAAAATGCCTCCGATATTGCTAGGGACGAACATGTGCCGGTAATAATCCATATTACCGAACTAACGCAACCGCAAGGACATTCTACTTCGGGTTCCCATGAGCGCTATAAGAGTGAGGAGCGTTTGCAATGGGAAAAGGACAATGATTGCAATAAGCGCTACAGGGAATGGATATTGGAAAATAAAATTTCAACAGAAGAGGAGTTAAAATCGCTTGAAAAGAATATTAAGAGACAGGTTCGAAGCGCTCGTAAAGAGGCTTGGGAAGAATTTTTGACACCCCATAAGGAACAGAAAAAAGTATTGGTGAACTTATTGGAAAATGCTGCCAATTCCAGTATGAACAAAATTTTTATCACCAAATTAAAAAACGATTTAATAGCTATAGAAGAACCTATAAAAAAGGATATGGCTTCCAAGGCCAGAAAGGCGATGCGATATTTGCTGGGAGAAAGCAGCAAGGAAAAAGATCTTTTGGCTGCTTGGACCAAGAATTTTTTAGAGGAATCCCAAACCAAGTTTAGTTCCCATTTATATAACGAACAAAGCAACAATGCGTTGAGTGTTCCTGAGGTGAGGCCTACTTTTGATGAGGATCCCGAGCAAGTGGATGGAAGAATTATCCTTAGGGACAATTTTGATGCTCTTTTTGAAAGGTATTCCCAAGCATTGATTTTTGGGGAAGACAGCGGAGCCATAGGTGATGTTAATCAGGGATTGGAAGGATTGCAAAAGAAATATGGGGAACTCCGGGTTGCCGATGTTGGGATTAGGGAGGCCAGTATAATTGGGCAAGGAATAGGAATGGCGCTGAGAGGTTTGCGCCCCATTGCGGAAATTCAATATTTGGATTATATATTTTATGCGCTTTTTACATTGACCGATGATTTGGCAACACTACTTTATAGGACCGTTGGGAAACAAAGGGCACCATTGATCGTGCGGACGCGTGGGCACCGACTGGAAGGAATTTGGCATTCGGGTTCGCAAATGGGTGGATTGATCCACTTGTTGCGCGGCATGTATATTCTAGTACCAAGGAATATGACCAAGGCAGCTGGTTTTTACAACACCCTTATGAAGGGAAACGAGCCGGCCTTGTTGATCGAGAGTTTAAATGGGTACCGCTTAAAAGAGCCCAAACCCAATAACCTTGGGGATATATGCACCCCGATTGGAATAGTTGAAGTAGTTAGAGCTGGAACGGACATTACTTTATTGTCCTATGGTTCTACCCTTAGAATAGTGATGCAAGCCGCTGAAGAACTTAGGGAAGTGGGTATCGATGCTGAAGTTGTGGATGCCCAGAGTCTATTGCCTTTCGATTTACGTCATGACGTACTTAAGAGCATTAAAAAAACAAGTAGGTTGTTGGTTATAGATGAAGATGTACCTGGAGGCTGCTCCGCCTATCTGACACATGAAATTATTGAGAAACAAGGTGCGTATAAATATTTGGACAGTGCTCCCCAGACCCTTACCGCAAAGGCACATAGACCGGCTTATGCCACAGATGGGGATTATTTTTCCAAGCCTAACGCCGAGGATATTTTTGAAAAGGTTTATGGCATAATGCACGAGTCCAATCCTACGGATTTTCCTAAATTGAGATAACCCTAGCGTTATTTTGAAGTTTCTAAATATGGACTATCATAATTCCTTTTGTTATTCAGAAACTAATAGTTACTTTTATACGCTTTAAATCTATTAATTCTTAATAAAACCTACTCCCTCCCAAATGAAAGACCTAGGCCTACTATTTCTACGCATTTCTTCGGCTATTTTAATGATAACCCACGGACTACCTAAATTTCAAAAGTTAATTAGTGGTAATTTTGAATTTGGTGACCCCATTGGTATTGGTGCTGCCCCTTCCCTATTCCTTGCGGTTATAGGGGAATTTATTTGTCCAATTCTGATTATTATTGGTTTTAAAACGCGTTGGGCCACAGTTCCTACAATTATAACCATGTTTGTTGCTACATTTATCGTACATGCTGCAGATCCCTTCAATGTAAAAGAAAAGGCCGTTTTATTTTTAGTTGCCTTTATATCGATACTTATGTTGGGTCCAGGAAAATATAGTTTGGATAAGAAGTAAATCTGACTGTATTAAGTCTTTTACTGCCATGGCCTATCAGTTCCCTGGGTTGATAGTATATAGGTTTTTCCTGTAAAGGGGCCATTCAACCCATTATGAGTTTAGAATATTTTGATCAATAGTTCCTTTAGCAAGTCCGCCTGCGAAATATTGGAGCCAACACCTTTGCCCTTAACATCCAATTCCCTTAAACTGGAAATAATTTCACTAACGCGCCTCATGGGATAATTTCTTGCCGCCGTCTGAATTTCAGAAACAAAAAATGGCCTTATACCCAAGGCGGAGGAAACACTCTTTGGCGAGTGATCCTTTAAACCGTGATAAGAAAGCAACTGTATAAAAAAGGAGTACAAAAGGGTTATCGTAAGTACAAACGGATTGTCCTTTGGATTCTGCGCAAAATAATTGACAATTCTTGTTGCTTTTTCAACGTCTCTCTCCCCTATTGCTTTTTTAAGTTCAAAATTGTTATAATCCTTACTAATTCCAATATTGGATTCAATGGCTTCCGGATTAATTTCAACACCTTTTGGGACAACCAAACACAATTTCTCAAGTTCCTTATCTATCTTGCCCAAATCGGTCCCAAGGAACTCTACCAAAAGATTGGCCGCCTTGAAAGTAATTCCATAACCCCTAGAATGCAAGGATTTCTTAATCCATTCCCCTACTTGATTTTCGTAAAGTTTTTTGCCTTCAAAGATTACCCCCGATTTTTTAATGGATTTATATAACTTCTTACGTTTATCCAGTTTATTGTATTTATAGCACAATACAAGGATGGTGGAAGGTTGGGGTTGATCGGCATAGGAAACCAGGTTTTCTATGGTGCGGGATAAATGTTGTGCCTCCTTTACGATAACCACTTGGCGTTCTGCCATCATAGGGTATCTCTTGGCATTGCTAACGATGTCCTCAATCGTGATTTCCTTACCGTAAAGTATAACCTGATTAAATCCGCGTTCTTCTTCCGTTAGGGCATTTTTTTCAATATACTCCGCTATCTTATCAATATAGTATGGCTCTTCGCCAGTCAGAAAATAGATTGGTGCTATATTTCCGTTTTTTATATTGCTTACAATTTGTTTTACCTCATCCATCTAAAAAAAATCATCAACTTTGCACAATGCAACCATTAAACTATCCGTCCTATCCCTTTCGATTCAAAAATAGGGAAAATAAAATCTATATTTTTGATGTCATACGCAAAAAATTTGTGGTTCTACAACCTGAAGAATGGGTAAGACAGCACGTAGTGCATAATCTAATTTCGGACAAGAATTATCCTAAGGCGCATATCAATGTTGAAAAGCAATTGCTTATTAATAATCTTAAAAAAAGATATGATGTGGTGGTCTTCAATCCCAACGGGAGTATTCAAATTCTTGTAGAATGCAAATCGCCTGATATTAAAATTGACCAAGTGGTTTTTGATCAAATTGCCCGTTATAACCTTTTGCTAAAAGCCAAATATTTAATGGTCACCAACGGCTTGGATCATTTTTTTTGCAGTATGGATTTCGAGAGGGAACGATATAGTTTTCTAACGGATATTCCGGCATATAGTCCGGGATAAGGGACAGCCGGAACATCCAATTATCTATTATGGACGAGGCATTTTGGATAGTGGTTATCAAAATATACATCGTCATTTATAAATTATTTCTTTACATTGCCGACTTAATCAGAACCTCTTAATTTTAATGCATGCCTGTTATTTTGGGCATTATATAAAATGTTGAAAATAGCAGTAGTTATACTTAATTGGAACGGAAAATCGCTTTTGGAAAAATTTCTGCCGTCCGTAACGGAATTCTCCAAGGAGGCTGATGTATATGTCGCCGACAATGCCTCTACAGATGATTCTATCGCCTTTCTTAAAAAGAAGTATCCAGAGATAGGTATCGTCCAAAACTCGAGCAATGGGGGTTACGCCAAGGGATATAATGATGCCCTACCCCATATAGATGCGGATATATATTGCCTTTTAAACTCCGATGTGGAAGTAACCAAGGATTGGCTTATCCCAATTATAAAGGAATTTGAGGACAGGCCTTTAGCATCCATTGTTCAACCCAAAATATTGGATTATAAAAATAAGACCCATTTTGAATACGCGGGTGCCGCAGGCGGGTTTATTGATAAATTCGGATATCCTTTTTGCCGGGGACGTATTTTTAATGAATTGGAAACGGATAACGGTCAATACAATGATGTAAAAGAAATATTTTGGGCAACCGGAGCGTGTTTGTTTATTAAGAAAGAGGTATTCCAGGAACTAAACGGATTTGACGAGGATTATTTTGCCCATCAGGAAGAAATCGACTTGTGCTGGAGGGCAAGGAACAAGGGCCACAAAGTGTATTATGTTGGAGCCTCCGAGGTATATCATCTAGGTGGTTCTACCTTAAATAGTATGAATCCTAAGAAGACTTTCCTTAACTTTAGAAATTCCCTTTATTCGCTAGTTAAAAACCTTCCAGCAGGAAAAGTATTCCCATTAGTGCTTTTTAGACTTATTTTGGATGGTCTGGCCGGGCTGAATTTTCTTTTTCAAGGCAGATTTAAGCATTTCTTGGCCATATTGCAGGCTCATTTTAGTTTTTACAGGAATTTCTTGACCATTTACAACAAGCGCGAAAAGGCCTATATTACAGGTGATTACTACCTTATAAAATCCATTGTTTGGGCTTATTATATAAATCATGTAAAAATTTTTAACAATTTAGTAAAAGATTAACTAAATTGGTCTCGCAATATATTGCGTTTTATATAATTTTGCCATCATTAAAACGAACCTATTTAAATTATAAATTATTAATTCTATTATCATAACTATGAGAAAAATCATTTTAGGCTGTTTAGGTATTACCCTTTTATTGTCTTCATGTGTATCGCAGAAGAAATATGCGGATATGGAAGCTAAAGCGAAAGAAGCACAAGATTTATTAAATTCCGCGACTGTTAAATTAAACACCTGTTTAGAAGATAAGGCTGCTGCAACTTCAAAAATGCAGACTTTGGAAGATCAGAACGCCTTCCTTAAAGCCAATAACCAAGACTTGATAAACAATATGGGCAACCTTACCACTCTTACAAGTAAAGGTGCCGATAACTTGGAGAAATCCTTGGAAAGTTTAAAAGAAAAGGACTTAACTATAAGAAAGCTTAACGATGCCATTACTAGAAGGGATTCTGTAAACTTGGCTTTGGTTCAAAGTTTAAAAGGTGTTCTTGGAAACTTGGATGATGAGGATATCGAAATTAGTGTAGAAAAAGGAGTTGTTTTTGTTTCTATTTCTGACAAACTTTTGTTTAGAAGCGGAAGCTTTAATGTAACCCAAAGAGCAAAGGAAATCTTAGGCAAAGTTGCCCAAGTGGTTAACAACAAACCAGATTTCGAATTTATGGTTGAAGGTCATACCGATACTGATCCATACAACAGTGGTGTTTTATATGACAACTGGGATTTAAGTGTTAAACGTGCTACTTCAGTTGTACGTATCTTACAAAAAGATTACGGTGTTGATCCTAAGCGTATGACTGCTGCAGGAAGAGGAGAGTACATTCCTGTTTCCCCAACAGACAAGGCTAAGAATAGAAGAACACGTATTGTTGTACTTCCAAAAATTGATCAATTCTACAGTATGATCGAAGAAGGAATGAAAGATCCTAAGATCAACTAAGAATAACTTATTCAAATTAAAAAGCGACCTATAGGGTCGCTTTTTTTTTGTTCATTAATTAATTGGAAAACTTTCTTTGTACCTAGAATATATCCAAACTTCCCTTTCCTTCCCTAACCACTATAGGTTCATCTTCGGATAGATCTATTACTGTGGACGCCATGTTGTCCCCATAACCGCCATCAATAACTATATCTACCAGATTTTTCCATTTTTCATAGATCAATTCTGGATCGGTGGTATATTCCAAAAGTTCATCCTCATCACGAATAGAGGTTGATACGATAGGGTTTCCCAGTGCTTCAACCAAGGTCCTGGCAATAGAATTATCAGGAATACGAATACCTACTGTTTTTTTCTTTTTAAATTCTTTGGGAAGGTTATTGTTCCCTGGAAGTATAAAAGTATAAGGTCCTGGTAAGGCCCGCTTTAGAATTTTAAAGGTAGAGGTATCTATTTGCCTTACGTAGTCCGAAAGGTTACTGAGATCGGCACATATAAAGGACCAATTGGCCTTTGCCAATTTTACTCCTTTGATGCGTGCTATTTTTTCCAAGGCTTTGGTGTTTGTTATATCACACCCAAGGCCATACACGGTATCTGTTGGATAAATAATCAGGCCCCCTTTACGCAAAACATCCACCACTCTCTTAATTTCCTTAGGATTAGGATTTTCAGGATATATTTTAATAAATTCAGACATATTATTGGTTCAAAATAAACGTTAACAATTTAAGAAATAATGTTTTATGTATAAGTTCCAGTTTATCGTACTTCTTGGATTCTTCTTTGTAATACTCCACTCTTGTTCGGAAGATCCTATTGCAACCGACACTGGCGCATTGGAGGCCAAGAACATTATCGACTTGGAATATGGTTCCAATACACATCAAAAATATGACATTTATCTTCCAAAAAACAGGACCACTGAAACTAAAGTTCTCATTCTGGTACATGGAGGAGGATGGAATGCTGGTGAAAAATCGGAAATGAATCCCTTTAAAGACTTTATAAGGGAACAATTATCGGAGATAGCAGTAGTTAACATGAATTATAGATTGGCCGATCTGAACAATCCTCCTTATCCAATGCAAATCCATGACATAGACCAATTAGTTCAGGAATTGTCCAATAGGGCGCATGAATTTCAAATTTTAAAGGATATCGGATTTATTGGTTCTAGTGCAGGTGCCCATCTTTCCCTATTGTGGAGCTATGCACACGATACCAAAGAACAGGTGAAAATGGTCTGTAGCATTGTAGGGCCTACCAACCTTTTGGACGAGGCATATATAAATACACCAAATCCCGTGTTAAGGACCCTTTTAGATCAATTTGGTAATGATCCAGAGGTTTTGGAAGAGGTGAGTCCGTTGTACCAAGTAAAAACCACTTCTCCTGCAACCTTATTGTTTTATGGAGCACAGGATCCCTTAATTCCAAATTCCCAGGGAATAAGCCTAAGGGATAGATTAATGGAATTAAACGTAGAACACCAATTTACCTTCTACCCTAACGGAGGTCACGGCTGGGTAGGATTGGATCTTTGGGATACTTCCATTAAACTGAAGGCCTTTGTCCAAGAGCATTTATAATCTATGTCCACATATTAAAATCACTGGTCCCTATGGAGTTAGAGTACCTCCAACTTTGCGAACCTTAATAAAAGTTTTTTTATGTCTCCCTTATCAAATTTAATTTCAGCTTTCCTGTCGTTTCCTACCCCTTCAATTTTCAGCACTTGTCCCCTACCAAATCTAGTATGGTTTACTAAGGAACCTTCTGATAAATTGGGATCTACCGAATTGGTATTTCCAACGGGAGTACCTAATTCCGGTTTTAGTTTACGAAGTTTTCGCAACTGATTTTCATTGGGCCTAACACCACTGGGAGGTGTTCCCTGTAGGGGTTTGTTCTGTCTTAATCTGCTTTTATCAACATCACCAAAAATATCAACATCTATTAAGGGGGTGTATCCAGATCTCTGGACAGGTGTGAGGTTTTCAATATATTTTTCATCAATTTCCTCAATAAATCTACTAGGTTCGGCATCTACCAATTTACCCCAACGGTATCTATTCTGCGTGTAGGTTAAATATGCCTGCTTTTCTGCCCTGGTAAGGGCCACATAAAACAAACGCCTTTCCTCTTCCAATTCACTCCTGGTATTCATGCTCATGGCAGAGGGGAATAGGTCTTCTTCCATCCCTACAATATAAACATGCGGAAATTCCAGTCCCTTTGCCAAGTGAATGGTCATTAGGGCCACTCGGTCATCATCTCCTGTATCCTTGTCCAGATCGGTTGCCAGTGCTACATCCTCCAAAAACTCCCCTATATCCCCTTTGGCATCTGCCAATTCCTTTTGCCCTTCAACAAAATCCTTGATACCGTTCAATAATTCTTCAATATTCTCCATCTTGCCAATTCCCTCTGGAGTACCGTCTTTTTTGAATTCCAGCAGAACTCCGGATTTTTTGGCAACATGTTCTGCCAAGGTAAAGGCATCTGCACTTTCGTTCATGATCTGAAAGCTTTTGATCATGGCCACAAAGTCGCCCAATTTTCTTTTGGTACCGGAATTGATCTTTAAATCAATCCTTTCCAAGTTATCAATAACCTCAAAAATTGAGCGATTATAGTGATTAGCGGCCACGGTAAGCTTGTCCAAAGTGCTCTGTCCAATACCACGTGCAGGGAAATTGATAATACGTTTAAGCGCCTCCTCATCTTTTGGATTGATAACCAATCTTAAATAGGACAGCACATCCTTAATTTCTTTCCGCTGATAAAAGGAGAGTCCGCCATAAATCCTATAGGGGATATCCCTTTTTCTTAGAGCGTCTTCGATGGCCCGTGATTGTGAGTTGGTCCTGTACAGAACAGCGAAATTACCATTGGGCAACTGACTTTGCATTTTATTTTCAAAGATAGATCCGGCCACAAACCTTCCTTCCTCCGCATCCGTAGGGCTGCGGTGAACCTTAATTAATGGACCTTCGTCATTGGAGGTCCAAACCACTTTTTCCAATTGATTGGTATTTTTGGAAATTATGGAATTGGCGGCATTCACGATATTTTTAGTGGACCTATAGTTCTGTTCCAATCGGTACATCCCCACATTGTCATAATCTTTTTGAAAATTTAGAATATTGCTAATGTTTGCCCCCCTAAAGGAATATATACTCTGTGCATCATCCCCTACCACGCAAATATTCTGGAACCTGTCCGATAGCGCCTTAACGATCAAATACTGGGAATGGTTGGTATCCTGGTACTCATCTACTAGAATATACCTAAACCTGTCCTGATACTTGGCCAGAACTTCGGGGAATCTGGTAAGCAGCTCGTTCGTCCGCAACAGAAGATCATCAAAATCCATTGCACCGGCCTTAAAGCAGCGATCCACATAGTTCTGATAAATTTCTCCCATCCTAGGGCGCTTGGCCATGGCATCCGCCTCTACCAAATCCGGATTATTGTAATACGCCTTTACGGTAATAAGGCTGTTCTTATAGGAAGATATTCTATTTTGTACCTGCTTATATTTATAAATATCCTTGTCCAGCCCCATTTCCTTAATGATAGCGGATAGAAGACGCTGGGAATCCTGTGTATCGTATATGGTGAAATTGGAAGGATAGCCCAATTTGTCTCCGTCGAACCGCAAAAGTTTGGCGAAAACGGAATGAAAAGTACCCATCCATAGGTTCTTGGCTTCGGAGGTACCCACAATATCGGCAATACGTTTCTTCATTTCCCTGGCAGCCTTGTTGGTAAAGGTCAAAGCCAAAATGTTAAAGGAATCCACTCCTTGGCTCATCAAATAAGCAATGCGGTAGGTCAATACCCTTGTCTTACCGGAACCGGCCCCTGCAATCACCATCAAAGGCCCGTCCTTATGCAATACGGGAGCCTTTTGGGCTTCATTTAATTCGTTAATATAATTCTCCAAAACGTATGTAGATATTAAGCTCGTTACGATCGGTGAATTTAACCATAAATAGCCTTATCAAAAAATCAACTTTAATATTTGTGATAATCCAACCGAGTTAATAGTTCTAATTTGAATATATTTATCCTTTAAATCCAATTTTACGAAAAGCAACACTTTTATGGATGTTGCCATCTGTAAAATTATTAAAAACCAAGTTTAATGATTAAGATAATGTAATCTTAGACATCTATAATTTTAAATCCCATTTAGTTGTATGAAGTTATATTTAATTCTCCCAATGCTTTTATGGTGTTTAAATTCCTCGGCCCAGAAATATAATTTTGAAAAGGAATATAAAGGTATTGAACCAAAGGTAATAGACTGGAGGAGGGATTTTCACCAAAATCCAGAATTATCCAATAGGGAGTTCAATACTGCAGAAAAAATAGCCTCCCATTTGAAATCCTTGGGGATAGAGGTTCAAACAGGAGTCGCCAAAACTGGGGTTGTAGGGATTCTAAAAGGCAATAAAAATGGAAAGGTAATCGCTTTAAGGGCCGATATTGATGCCTTACCGGTTACCGAAAGAAACGATCTTCCTTTTAAATCTACTGTGACATCCGAATTTCTAGGACAAGAGGTCGGTGTTATGCACGCCTGTGGCCATGATACCCATACCTCTATCCTTATGGGAGTTGCAGAAATTCTGTCCAAAAATAGGGACAAGATTAGGGGAACCGTTAAATTTATTTTTCAACCTGCAGAAGAAGGTCCTCCTCCAGGGGAAGAAGGTGGAGCACTATTAATGGTGAAGGAAGGTGTTCTTAAAAATCCGGATGTGGATGCTATTTTTGGGCTTCATATTAACTCCTCTACCCCAGTTGGTGTAATTAGGTATAAATCCGAAGGACTAATGGCGGCAGTGCAACGATTCGTTATAAAGGTTGAGGGAAAACAAACCCATGGCTCACAACCATGGAAGGGTATAGACCCCATTCTTATCAGTGCCAAGATCATAGATGGGCTACAGACCATTATTAGTAGGGAAGTAGACCTTACCAATGAAGCAGCGGTGATAAGTGTGGGCAAGATTACAAGTGGTGTCAGATTTAATATTATCCCAGAAAGTGCGGAAATGATCGGAACCATAAGGACCTTGGACTATGATATGCAAAAACAGATTACCGAGAGAATGAAAGAAATGGTACCGGACATCGCCAAGACATATGGCGGTACGGCCACCATTGAGATAAAAAGCAATACGGACATAACCTTTAACAATCCCGAGCTCGTAACCCAAATGTTACCTACCCTTAACAGGGTGGCGGGCAAAGAGAATGTGCAAATACAAAAAGCCGTTACTGGGGGTGAAGATTTCTCCTACTTTCAAAATGAGGTTCCCGGGTTCTTCTTCTTTCTGGGAGGTATGACTCCTGGAAATACCGCATCCTTTCCACATCATACGCCCGATTTCAGTATAGACGAAAACGGAATGATCCTTGGGGTAAAGGCACTCACAGAAATGAGTTTGGACTTCCTTAACAACTAAAAATTTTGTTAAACAATTGAGGATGCACAATTTATAATAGTTACAGCTGTAGTTTGTAAAAAAGATCTATTTCCTAAAATCATTCAAGTCATCTTTAAAAACTTAAATTAAGAATATGGATTCAATGTTAAACACCCTAGCTAGTCTACCTTGGTGGGCATGGCTAATAGTGTTTTTAGTTTTGGTGGCTATCAGGGATATCTTTCTGCAGAAAGGGCACACCATTTCGCATAACTTCCCTGTAGTAGGACATTTAAGGTATTGGTTGGAGAGCATTGGCCCAGAAATGAGGCAATATTTTGTTGCCAACAATAGGGAAGAACTACCATTCAACCGCATAGAAAGGGGATGGATCTATGCCTCGGCGAAAAAGGAGAATAATTATGAAGGCTTTGGAACTGACAGGGACATATATGCCCATCAACATATTTTTGTCAAGAATCAAATGATGGCCTATAAGCTCCCTGGGAACCACCCCAATATTACCGATCCCTGCTTTTTGCCCTGTGCCAAGATCATTGGATCTTACAATAAACGCAAAAAGCCCTATAGGCCTGCCTCCGTAATCAACGTTTCTGCCATGAGTTTTGGGTCACTATCGGCTGCTGCGGTAAATGCCATGAACAATGGAGTGCGGAAATCGGGAGCTTATCAGAATACCGGGGAAGGCGGACTTGCCCCATATCATAAACAAGGTGGAGATGTTATATTCCACTTTGGAACAGGTTATTTTGGGGTTCGCAGTGAAGATGGAAATTTTTCCATGGATAAAATGAAACAATTGGTTTCGGATAATCCCTGTATCAAAGCTATTGAAATTAAAATCTCCCAGGGAGCTAAACCGGGCAAGGGAGGTGTTTTGCCAGCCGCAAAAATAACCCATGAAATCAGCGAAATCCGAGGTGTTGTAATGGGCAAGGACGTATTGTCTCCCGCAACCCATTCTGCTTTTAATTCCGTACCCGAACTATTGCAGTTAATAGAAGATATAGCAGAACAGACAGGTCTTCCCGTTGGCATAAAGGGAGCTATTGGTAAATTGGATCAATGGGAAGAATTGGCAAAATTGATGATAGAAACAGGAAAAGGACCCGATTTTATTACTGTTGATGGTGGAGAGGGAGGAACGGGAGCTGCCCCTCCAAGTTTTGCCGACCATGTTTCCCTACCTTGGGTATACGGTTTTTCCAGTCTTTATAAGCTATTTAAAAAGTACGATCTAACAGAAAGAATAGTGTTTATTGGAAGTGGAAAATTGGGTTTCCCTGCAAAAGCAGCTATGGCATTTGCCATGGGTGTAGATTGTATAAATGTAGCTAGGGAAGCTATGATGAGCATTGGTTGTATCCAAGCGCAAGTATGCCATACCAACCGATGTCCAACAGGAATAGCTACACAAAGTAAATGGTTGCAGGGAGGAATAAATGTCCCACTAAAATCTGATAGATTGTCCCAATATTTCAAAACGTTTAGAAAGGAATTCTTGGAAATAACACATGCCGCTGGCTATGAACATCCCTGTCAGTTTACCATGGACGATATCCAGGTAAATGTGGATGACAATGACTTGAACAGGTCGTTATCCTCAACTTATGGGTATAATAAAGCTGTGGTGCCCTTTTCTGGAATAGAGGAGCTATATAATTGCTCTTATTTGGGAGGAAAGGAGTATATGGAAAAATAAGATTGGCCCTAATTTAAATATAATCTTAATTTTGCATGAAAAATAAAATGTATATCCTTGCAGTAATGCAACCAATTAGAATTACCCAAACATATAAATAAACAAATTTTATCTATGAAATGCCCATTAACAAATTGCGTACCTCCCAATAATTATGGGGAGGTAAATGATTAATAAGGCATTGCATCTGACCATTAAAAACAAATAAATATTAACAGATGAAAAGAATTTTTACCATTCTAGTTTTATTAATGTATATATCCATTGCACAGGCACAGAGCAAAAAAGATCTTATCTTGGAAGTAGATGATCTAAGATCTAAGTTAAGGGAGACCGAAACTGCCCTGTCTGAATCCAAACGTGAAGAAAGAATTGCATCCGCCAAAGTAGAGTCTTATGAAGCACAAGTAAATGAACTTAAGGAAACCAATGGCAACCTATTGAAAAACTTGAACAGTTTTACGGAAGCCTCCAATAAGAGATCCGATCACATAAATAGCACCTTGGAAAGTCTTGTTCAAAAGGAAGCGCAATTAAGAGTTATCAATGATGCGCTTAGCAGCCATGACTCTATAACCCTTGCTGTTTTTACCCAATTTAAGCAGACTTTGGGCAGTGATCCCAAGATTACCGTTAGCAATGGAGCTGTAGCGGTGGTAATGGACAACAGTTATATATTTGGGGAGAACTCCAAGAATTTCAAAGTACAGGACAAGGCAGAGTCCATTATTGCCAAGATTGGAAGTGTTTTAAAGGCCAATCCAACAATGGATATTCAAATTGTAAGTAATAGCAACTTGGTGGAATCCAAGGATAATAAATTGAATAACTGGGAGATTGGAACCCAACAAGCTGCTGCCATAGCCCGTATTCTTGAAAGTAAATATGAAATAGAGCCCAAACGCATCATCGCCACCGGGAAATCGGAGTTAGGACTGTACAGTATAGAAACTGCTACCGAAATCATTGTACAACCAAGATTTTACGAATTCTTTAAATTGGTCAAGGAGAGCATGAAATAAGTCATCGTAGTTCTTAAAACCATCTGGGAATTACTACAGTGATTTATTTTAACTTCCTCCGGGAAGGGCAATTTAATGGTCATCGTAGCAAATTATAGGAAATATTCCCCAAAATATTAAAAGCGCTAAATAGCGCTTTTTTTTATGACTGGGTTCCAATTAACCCAAATATACTTATCACGGTTAAAAATTTGAAACCCCCCATAATTTTTAAGGGAATAAGCCGTTAAATAATCAACAAACCAAAATACACCAATATAAAATGACTGGAGAGGAAATTTTTCAACTATTTGCCTATTTGCTGCCCGCTGTTGTAACCGGAGTGGTTGCCTTTTACTTTTTTAGATTGCACACAAGAAACGAGGAAGGAAGAAGACGCTACCTATTGCACAAAGACAGTCAAAAAAATACCCTGCCCATTAGATTACAAGCTTACGAAAGAATGGCGTTATTTCTGGAGCGAATTGCAATTCCTAGTTTGGTGGTAAGGGTAGGTCCAAAAAACAGCAATAAAAACGACTATGAAAATTTGCTCATCAAAAGTATAGAAAATGAATTTGAGCATAACCTATCCCAACAAATCTATATGACAGATGAATGTTGGAATATAATTAAGGCAGCAAAAAGTGCCACCATACAAATGATCAGAAAAGC
This sequence comes from Arenibacter algicola, assembly GCF_000733925.1. NCBI lineage: Bacteria > Pseudomonadati > Bacteroidota > Flavobacteriia > Flavobacteriales > Flavobacteriaceae > Arenibacter > Arenibacter algicola. The sequence goes on along the minus strand of NZ_JPOO01000003.1, from coordinate 179,331 downwards.
AGGTATGAGCGAATCGGATTCGGCAGATAAACTCCGTGAGGACATTCTAAATGAGACTATGGAAAAAAGTTCACCTTCCGCAACTGCTTTGGCCTACGTTAAAAAGGAAATAGGGGAATTATGGTAAGTAAAACGTGCCTTAACTAATGCTAGAAAATTTTTCTTCTGCGTACTTATACCCTTGTTGCCACCACAGTCGCATAAGTTTCTTGTTGAAAACCAAAGAGTTTTCGGTCAATTTAGTGGGGGTGTAATATAAATTTAATTGCACCCCGTTATGTTTTGCCGCCAATACCCCTTCGGAAATATCGTGATACTCTATTTGGTCCAAAACAAAGCCGTAAATACTCAACATAAGTGAGAAAGGATTTCTCCCCAAAACCTTGTTGTGTTCCATATTTTCGGACTCCAGGATAATGGCATCTATCTCGGTAGCTCCACGTCTTATGGCTTCCCTTATGGGAACAACACATCCTAGGCCACCGTCACCGTATTCAAATCCGTCTCTTTTTACCAGGGACATAAAAGGAATGTAGTTGCACGAAATCCATATCCAATCACAGAAATCATCATAGGAGAAATCCTTAATGGATTTATACTCGATTCTGTTTTTGGAAAGATTGGAAACCGTCACTACCACATCTTTATGACCTTTTTTCAACCTCTGGAATTCCCCTTCACTAAAATTCTTTTTAATGGTTCTTCTCAAAGCCTTGCTTTCCCCAAAAGTACGCTTGCTCTTTATAAATTGAAGAAAGGTGTTTAGAAAATTTATGGAGACATATTCCCTGTCTCCCTTTTTTCGTACTACAAATGGATTAAGGCTAAAAATGGAACGTTGGTTAACATTGGTATAAATACTATGTAGTTTGCTAATTTGGTTTAAGGCCAACTGAGGGATTAAAAGACTACCGGTAGAGGTGCCCACCAAAATATCATATTCCCTTTTTTCAACTTCCATCAGATATTGGGCCACACCACCTGCAAAGGCCCCTTTGCTCCCTCCCCCACTAATTACTAATGCTTTCATAAAATTCCAGTCTCTATTGGGTTGGTTTCAGAGTTTTTATGTTTGGCAAAATTAAATCCACTTTCCCACCATACCGTCATTTTTTCCTTCTCAAATATGAGGGAGTTGGTAGTGAGTACGGTTGGCGTATAGTAGAAGTTAATGATTGCATCATTATGGTTGGCCACAAACTTACCGATCCTAATATTTTGTTGTTCTATCCTGTCCAGCATAAAGGCAAACATACTTGTAAGCAGTGAAAATACATTCTTGGAGGGCATTCTGTTCAATTGGGTAACCTCCGTTTGCAAAATTATGGCATCCACTACCTTTGCCCCTCTTCTAATAGCCTCTTCTATAGGGACCATACTGCCCAGGCCGCCATCTGCATATTCACATCCATTTTTCTTTACCAAGGTCATAAATGGGGTGTAATTGCAGGAAACCCATATCCATTCGCAAAATTCCTCATAGGTACAATCATTGATGGATTTATATTCTACCTGATTTAACGACAAATTGGAAACGGTTACCACTATATCCAAGGGGCCATTTTTTAAATGCTTAAATTCCTCAATGGAAAGGGTGTTTTTGATCAATTGAAGTAAATTATGACTTTCTCCAAAAGTCTTGCTGCCCTTGAAAAAATTTTTCATCACGTTTACATGATGGATGCCAATAGTCTCAATGCCATATTTCTTTTTTATCACAAAGGGGCAATTGCTGAATATATTATGCTGATTCACCGAAGTATACACCTGCCTAATTTTTTCAATTTTTTGTAGGGCGAGATGGGAAATCAGGAGACTCCCTGTAGAAGTACCTAAAAACAAATCGTAACTGTGGTTTAGTTCTTGCATCAGGTATTGGGCTACACCACCGGCAAATGCTCCTTTACTACCACCACCAGAAATTACCATTGCTCTCATTCCGAAATCAGTTTGTTGCTAATATAACGCAATTCCTCCTTATTAAATTTCACGCTCAATCTATCTATTCTATCCTTATATTCCTTTTTTTCCAAAAGTTGGTCCAACAATGAACGGGCATATTTTCTAAACTGCCAAGAATGATGCTGGGTTGCATCAACAAGATCCAACAAATTGTTGTCTGAAAATCCTATTAATTGTTCCAAGAATTGAAATGCCCCTTGCCGTACTTCGTTGGTATACACTGGGGAAGTATATCTACTCAGTTCCAAGTAATACTCGTTGGTATTATTGGGTTCATAATCCTTAGTGAGCAAGGCCAAGGTGAGCCATAATATACGAATGTTCTTATTTGAAAAGCCTATGATGCCTTTGGTCCAATTCAAGTACTTTTCCCTGTCATTTGGGTAATTTATCCAAAGTTTGTACAGCATTTCTTCTTTGGTAACATAACTCTCATCATTTAGCAGTGATTCATATTCAGATTTTAGATCCAGTGGCAACTGCACTATGGAAGTGGCCAATGCTTGCCTAACCAGCATACTTTCATTCCCTAACAATTCCCTAATAAAATCTTGGGATAGGGATTTGTAATATGTTCTGGTTATTTTGGCCTTCAACTGATCGGAATTTGTGCTTTTCCAATATTTTTTAATGATGGATTCGTTGTCCTTGCTACTGGTCATCATGTCTTTTTGAAGTTCAAAAAAGGTTTTTAAATCCTCCGATTCCCGCACAAGGATCGTTTTTGCCTCATCAAAAGGAAAATTTTTATCAACCAACCATCTATTTCGAAAAGCGGACAAATCACTGTGGGTGCCCATCTCCATTTCCTTAAGGAAGTTATCAATGGTTACATTTTTAAACCCGTACTTTTTTAAATACCGTTGAATCCCTTGCCTAAAATCATTCTCCCCTATTTCGTGCCTTAAAACGTGTAAGGCCCATGCACCTTTTTCATAAAATGTAAGGCTGCCCGCTTTTGGATCAATGAGGGCCTCCCCCATGTTCTTATTGGATAGTTCCTTCAATTGGTTCGCGGTTTCGTACAACTTCCAATAGTAATATTCTTTACCGAAAAGTTCTTTCTCGGCCAACAGGGCATAATAGGTAGCAAAACCTTCATGAAGCCAGTGACTACTGCCATCCACTTCGGTAACCAAATTGCCAAACCACTGATGCGCCATCTCATGGGCATTTACATTCACAAAGTTCCTGTCAACAAAGGCGATGGAATCCATTACATACGAATCTGAAAAGATAGTGGTTCCCGTATTTTCCATACCCGCATATAAAAAGTCCCTAACTGGTACCTCCTTATAATTCTGCCAGGGATAAGGCACCCCTATTTCCTTTTCCAAAAAATCAAATATCGCCGTAGTATATCTATAGGTAGGTTCCACCATAGCACTATCACTGGGGTAGAAATAAAGGCTAATGGGTACTCCGGTACTGGATACAACTTCATTCTTACGGTAATCCCCAATGGCAAAAGCCAATAAATAGCTGCTCATTGAACTGTCCATATCAAAACTCCATTTTTTAAGTCCGTCCAGTTCTTTGGTCGCCACCAAGGCGCCATTGGCTATTACTTCGTAGGTCTTATCAAAGCTGATATCCAGATCGTACTCTAGCTTTTCTGCCATATCATCAAAACTGGGAAGCCAGTGACTTGTATATTTTCCTTGACCTTGGGTCCATACCTGCTCGTTGCCAAGTAAGTCGTCCTTCCAACCTAAAAAATATACGGTCTGTTTGGGATTGGCAGCGTAGGTGATGTCCAAAGTATAGGTCTTATTGGCCTTAAAGCGTTTATGAACCACTATTCTTTTGCTGTTGTTGGTAGCCTTTACTTTTTTATTGTTGAGCTTGACCCCCATTACATTTAGATTTTGGGCATCAAGAAAAACGCTATCCACTTTTTGTAAGACCTCCAATTTGTAGGTTACAGATCCCGCAATGGTTTCGGTCATGGGATCGATTTTTATATCTACTTTTCCTTGAATAAAATCTACCTTGTCCTGGTGTTGGGAGTGGACCACCAAACAAGAGTGCAATGCTAGAAATAAAATGACAAATTTCATCCTATTAAAATTGGCAATATTCAAATGCAAAATGCCATTTGTTTTGTAAATCATTCAACGGAAAATTACGGAAATAACTAAATTAATTACTTTGTCCATTTTTTGAAGCCTTGGATAATCTTTTTCAAATTTAGCATTTTAGATTATTGCAGTTGTATTAAGGAACCCCTATTTTAGTCTGATCAAATATAGCAACATAAAATCCAGTCGTCTTGATTGCTTTGCAACAATAATTAATAGGACTTTTTATAATCAAGTTTATCCCAATGAATTCCAATGTACTACAAACGCCTATTGTCTACCTTAAAGGCGTTGGTCCCAACCGTGCTGAGACCTTACAATCGGAGCTTGGAATACATACCTATCAGGATTTAATAAATCTTTTTCCCAATCGCTATATTGATAAAACCCAATATTATAAAATTGGCCAGTTACAGCGAACCAGTTCGGATGTCCAAATTGTTGGGAAGATTGTCAACATTAAAACGGTTGAACAAAAAAAAGGAAAACGTTTGGTAGCCAAATTTATAGATGATACGGGAGAAATGGAACTGGTTTGGTTTCGTGGCCAAAAATGGATCAGGGAAAATCTCAAGCTAAATATTCCATATGTTATTTTCGGAAAGGTTAATTGGTTTAATGGCACCTTCTCCATGCCACACCCAGAAATGGAACTGTGGGAAGACCATGAAAAAGGCCTGAAAATATATATGCAACCCGTTTATCCTTCCACGGAAAAATTGGCCAATAAAGGTATTACCAACAGGGTGACCAATAAACTTATACAACAGTTGTTTTTGGAGACCAAAGGCCGGTTTAAGGAAACCCTATCCCCTAGCCTCATAAGTGAATTAAGCCTAATTTCTAAAGCGGAGGCACTTTTTAATATCCACTTTCCAAAGAATCAAGAATTACTGGCCAAGGCCCAATTTCGGCTAAAATTTGAGGAATTATTTTATATCCAATTGCAGCTAATTTCCAAGAACTTAATGCATAAACAGAAAATAAAAGGATATAATTTTGACAAGGTTGGAACACTTTTCAAAACTTTTTATGAACAGTACTTGCCGTTTGAACTGACCAATGCCCAGAAAAGGGTAATCAAAGAGATCAGGGCCGATTTGGGGAGTAATGCACAAATGAACAGATTACTACAGGGAGATGTAGGGTCGGGCAAAACCATAGTAGCCTTAATGACCATGCTACTCGCCATAGACAACGGTTTCCAGGCCTGCTTAATGGCCCCTACGGAAATTCTGGCAAACCAGCATTTTATGGGCATAAAAGACCTTCTTGGGAATATTGGCGTCAATACAGCACTACTTACGGGATCGGTCAAAAAATCTGCCCGTAAGCTAATTCATGAACAATTGGAAAATGGGGAGCTCCATATTCTTATTGGTACCCATGCCCTTTTGGAAGATAAGGTTGCCTATAATAACCTGGGGCTTGCTATTGTGGATGAACAGCATAGATTTGGTGTGGCACAGCGAGCCAAACTATGGCACAAGAATGATATTCCACCCCATATCTTGGTTATGACCGCTACCCCTATTCCCAGGACCTTGGCAATGAGTTTATATGGCGATTTGGATATTTCAACGATAGATGAACTCCCCCCGGGAAGAAAACCTATTAAAACAGTCCATAGGTACGATTCCAACCGTCTAAAAGTATTTCAATTTATAAGGGACGAAATTAAAAAGGGCCGACAAGTATATGTGGTCTATCCCTTGATCCAGGAATCCGAGGCTTTGGACTATAAGGACCTTATGGATGGATACGAGAGCATAGCCCGGGATTTTCCTATGCCCGATTATCAGATTTCCATTGTACATGGCAAAATGAAACCAGCGGACAAAGATTATGAAATGGAGCGATTTGTTAAGGGGGAAACACAGATTATGGTTGCTACAACAGTAATCGAGGTGGGTGTAAATGTTCCCAACGCCTCGGTAATGATCATTGAAAGTGCGGAGCGCTTTGGACTGTCCCAACTGCACCAACTACGGGGCAGGGTTGGTCGCGGGGCCGATCAAAGTTTTTGTATTCTAATGACGGGACACAAGTTGTCATCAGATTCAAAAACCCGATTGGAAACTATGGTAGGCACCAATGACGGGTTTCAAATTGCCGAAGTGGATTTAAAGCTACGTGGTCCGGGGGATTTGATGGGTACCCAGCAAAGTGGTGTTCTTAATCTTAAAATAGCAGATATAATCAAGGACAATGATATTCTAAAAACGGCTAGGTACCATGCCCTCAAAATTTTAAGGGAAGATATTAGTTTGCAAAAGCATCCCGTTATACTCCATGCCTATACGCAACTGGTGAAGTACAAAAATATATGGAACTATATTAGTTGAGATTGGCCAAAAGGATTGGTCAATTAGTTTTGTTATGGTTTTTTTAGGGGCTTGCACTCTTTGCAGAAACTTGATAATGCATTGATCTCCTTTTTAACGACTTTATGCTCCCTTTCCAATATATCTGACTCGTTGCCAAAATCGCTTTCCGAATAGATCCTTGAACTAATCTTATCTCGTTCAGCTATCATTTTATCAAAATAGGGTTGAAAAAAAGTGGCATTGGAAAAGGTTTTTTTGTTTTGATATAGTTCCTTTCTGATCTTTCTGGCATAAAGCTCTGAGAGATCAAAATCGAACTTAACAAGGGCTATGAGTCTTTCTGCCGCCAAACTATCCGCAGCCATTATCACTGCTGCATCCCTATTAAATATACAGCTCACTTTGGAATTGAAGTTCTTTGTAAACATAAATTCAACGTTGGACATTTGAAATTCAAAATCCAATATAACTCCAGATTGTACCAATACTTGGTCTATATCCCCATTAATGGCTGTTTTTGCGCCTTGAAAATCGGGGATTTTGAAATCATAATCTGGTTTCCATTCAATAGTATTCACCTGAGAGAATAGACTATTTGTTAGTATTAAAAGAAGGAATAATAATTTAGTTGACATATAATTTATATCCATTATCCGCAATCAATCTACTTTAATGATCGTTCGTATCCATTTATGAAGTAAATATAGTAAATCTGAGATGTTTTGGGATCAATCCTAAAAGTTGTGTGTGAATTGAAAATAGAATAAGATCTTTGCAGAAAAACGATCGCATTGGAATTATCATTGGACCTATTAAAGTTTATACTGCCAGAAGTATTAACGACCCATTTTGACCTAGTCTCCCATAATATGCAAGAGGGTGCGCTTCATTTATATTTTGAAGAAAAAAAAGATACCCCGAAAGAGGAAAAACATCGCACTTTAATAGCCCATGGTTTTCACAAAGAGATCGTCGTCCAGGATTTTCCGTTAAGGGGAAAGTCAGTTTATCTCCACATTAAGCGCCGCCGTTGGCTGGACAAGGCCACTGGCCAAGCCGTGCAAAGAGATTGGGATCTAGTGGCACAGGGGACTCGTATGACCGTTGAGTTCGCTGCTTTTTTAAAAGTACTTGGTCAGTACCAAAGCTAATGACTGCCATACCATTGGCGGATTTTATGGGGTCAACGGCAAAAAACTACAGCGACAGTTTCGGGATTATTTAAGCGAGTTCAAACAATGGGAGGAGAGACCACATGCCAAACAGTGGCTCATATTCCCAGAGAATATGGGACCTTATCTGTCCATTGACGAAACGGCACTCTCCAAGGGGGAGCTCTACACCATAATTACCAACAAAAAAGCCAAGGGCAGGAAAGGGTCCATAGTGGCCATATTCTCCGGCACCAAGGTGGAGCCGATCATAGAGCAGCTGCTAAAGATATCGGCCAAAAAAAGGGCCAAGGTCAAGGAAATTACCCTGGATATGGCCAACTCCATGAAGACCATCGCCAAACAATGCTTCCCTAAAGCAATACAGGTAACGGACAGGTTCCATGTACAGAAGCTGGCACTGGAGGCCCTTCAGGACATCCGCATCAAACATAGGTGGGACGCCATAGACCGGGAGAACCAACAGATAAAGCAAGCAAGGGCAAAGAACGGGACATTCGTCCCAAAAGAATTTAGCAATGGGGACACTAGAAAACAGCTCTTGGCCAGAAGTAGGTATCTCCTTTATAAATCGCCCAACAATTGGACGCAAAACCAATCCGAAAGGAGCAAAATATTGTTCGCCCAATATCCGGATATAAAGGTGGCCTTCGACCTGGTACAGGGGCTCAGGAACATATTCAATACGGCAACTTCTATACAAACAGCATATACAAAGCTGGCACATTGGTACAAAGACGTAGAGAACACAGGCTTTAGGGCCTTCAATACTATTGCTAATACGATATCGCTCAATTATAGGTCGATCCTGAACTATTTTATAAACAGGAGTACAAATGCATCGGCGGAATCATTCAATGCAAAAATAAAAGCTTTTAGAGCGCAATTCAGAGGAGTCAAAAACGTAGAATTCTTCCTTTATAGATTAACCACAATATTTGCATAAACACAACAATTGTTCTTGATCCTAGAATTCTTCCTTTATAGATTAACCACAATATTTGCATAAACACAACAATTGTTCTTGATCCATGTTTTGGACGTTCCCCCTAAAACGAAACATTGAATCACAAAAAAACCCTGTCATTTCTGACAGGGTTGTATTTCTGGGTGGAAGACCGGGTTCGAACCGGCGACCCTCGGTACCACAAACCGATGCTCTAACCAGCTGAGCTACAACCACCATTTGTAAGCGGTGGCAAAGATAAATCTTTAGTGCTATCGTTCAAAATAAATTTTAGATTATTTTACATCATTTCATAAAATGCTCATATAGCGAATTATACCATAATTTTCCATCTTATTTATCGACCAAATACTCATAATACTGGACGAAACACACAAAAAACCCCACTTTCACAACATAAATTAGACTATTTTTTAAAGGAAAGATATTTTTATCAACAGATAAATTAGGATAAATGTCTTTTAAAGCATTAAAAATATGTTCACGGGAGATTAAATTAAAATTAACCGTGTTCTGGATTTTCCTTTTCTCTTGTGGAATCAACTCCGCCCAGGAACCTTCCGTTGGAGAATTGAGTCAAAAAATCGCCACTTTACGAAGTCAGAAGAAACAGGTCAATAAGGATACCATATATATTGGATTATTAATGGATCTAGGCGCCAAGCTTAGATTTTTAAATCCAGACAGTCTTTTATTGCTTTCCAGCGAAGCCCAGAAATTAAGTAGCAACATAGATTATAAAAAAGGTGTAAGTGAATCTTTATTCAACCTAGGAACCTATTATTCGGATATAGGTGAGCATTCCAAAGCAATAGACAATTATGAAATGGCATTGGTAAATGCCAAAAAGGATAATAATCATGACTTATCCCTGAGAATTGGTAATGAATTGGCCAATGAAAACGTCTATATCGGCAATTATTCAACGGCCTTGCTAGGCTATTTGGAAAATATTAAACTGGCCCAAGCCTATGGCAACAGAAAAATGGAGTCCATCCTATATGAAAATGTGGCCGACTTATACGCTACACAAAAAGATTATGATCAGGCACTATATTTTTACGAAAAAGTTGAAAAAATAAACTCCAAAATAGGCAATGATATAAACTCGGCCCAGACCATGAGCAATGTGGCTTCCATATATGCTGAAACAGAAGATTTCCAAAATGCCCTGTTTAAAATAAACCGCAGTATCAAAATTTTTGAACAAGGTGAGGTATGGGACTGGCTTGCCTATGCTTATGAGGTTAAAGGCAAGGTATACCTAAAACAAAAGCAATTTACCAGAGCATTATATTGGTACGATAAAAGTGCAGAATTGCATGAAAATCTTCAGGATGACCGCGGGATAATAGATCTGTACAATGGGATGGCAGAAGCTAATTTTGGATTGGAAAAGGACAGCATTTCACAAAATTATGCGATGATGGCCTATGAAATATCCTCGACTATTAAATCTATGGAGGGTGTCAAGAAATGTTCCAATACTCTTTATAAAGTATATAAAAATCAGGAGGACTACGCTTCAGCCCTTAAATATCATGAAATTTTTAGGCAAATATCGGATACCTTGTCCAGGGATGAGAACAAGATGAGTATGACGATGTTGAAAACAGAAATCAGCCATAAAAATCAGCAGGAAGCACTGGTACTAAAAAATGAAAAAGCCCTGGCAAAACAGCGCCTCTATATCTATATTGCTATACTATTTGTTATCATTATGGGCGCCATAGCATTTTTAGTTGTTAGGGGACAGAAAATCTTAAAAAAATTGAACAGGGAACTCGAAGTTCAAAAGGAGGATCTAGAACTTAGAGAGTCGGAGCTATGGGAGACCAATAACACCAAAAACAAACTTTTTTCTATTATTGCACATGATCTTCGCGGGCCTATTGGGGCTTTGGAGGGACTATTAAAATTACTGAACAGCGGTGATATAAAGGAATCGGAGTTCAAAGAATTTATTCCCAAATTAAAGAACGACGTAAATAGTATTTCCTTTACCTTGAACAACCTTCTTACTTGGGGTCAATCGCAAATGAGGGAAGCCACTACCGACCCTACCAATGTAGATCTAAACGCTCTGGTAGAGAACAATATTAATTTACTAAGTGAATTGGCATTTACCAAAATGATTACCATGGACAATTTAATAGTCAATAAGGCTATAATTTGGTCCGACGAAAATCAAATGGATATTGTAATTAGAAATCTTTTGAGCAATGCCCTAAAGTTTACCCCAAACAACGGACATATTACCATTGGCTATGTAGATAGGCCGGATTATCTGGAAGTATTTGTAAAGGACAATGGGATTGGTATGGACGAGTACGTTCAGGAACAAATATTATCAAAAAACACCAACATTACCACCTATGGTACCAATAATGAAAAGGGAACAGGACTGGGTCTATCTCTTTGCAGTGAAATGGTCATAAAAAATGGCGGTACCCTATGGGTCAAGAGTGAAATAAATGAAGGATCCACCTTCTATTTCACCGTTCCCAAGGGAAAAAAACAGTTCCAAAAATCGGCCTAAATTAGGCTATCAAGGCTCTTAACAGCAACGAATCTTTCGGTAGTAAAACCTTCCCCATAGGCTATGCCTACCATCCTACCAAGGTCCCTGGACCTATAAACAACACTATCTATAAAGTTTTTGCTACTTATGGGTGTTTCCGGCTCCTTACTTTTGGGGTCGTAAAATTGGGAACTATATGCCATTATGGCTTTAACCTTTACATCTATAAACTCTGATACATCCACCACAAAATCCGGTTCGAGGTTTTTCCATTGAATGTAATGATGCACCAATTTTGGTCTCCAGGCTTCTTGCCACTGCTCGTCCCCATCTATCTTGGTATCTATTTTTACAAGTCCACTTAGAAAGCAGGCATCACTTACCAGTTTGCTGCCCTTGGCATGATCAATATGCCGATCTTCAACGGCATTGCACAATACCGTTTCCGGTTTATATTTCCTGATCATTTTTATTACTTCCAACTGATGCTTCTTGTCATTTGTAAAAAAACCATCTGCAAATTCTAGATTCTCACGGACAGCTACCCCTAAAATATCAGCAGCAGCTGCAGCTTCCTTATCCCTTATTTCGGCCGAGCCACGGGTACCTAATTCCCCACGGGTCAAATCCACGATACCTACTTTTTTGCCATTGGCCACTTCTTTTGCTATTGTTGCCCCTGCCCCCAATTCGGCATCATCAGGATGCGCACCAAATACTAATATGTCTAATTTCATTTAATCTATGTCTACTTTGTTCTTGAAAGCTTTCAAATAATCTTTCTAAATCTTCAAATTTATTACTAGTATACTATATATCCGATAATTTGGGCGAACGTGAATCTAAACCGCCATTTCCTTTTCCTTTCTCACCTTTTCCAAGGCTTGTTCAATATCTGCAATTAAATCCTCGGTTTCTTCTATTCCAACAGAAAAGCGTATTAAACCATCAGCAATACCTTGCCTTTTTCGCTCTTCGGGACTCAAAAGGGAATGTGACGTTAAGGTTGGAGAAAGCACTGTACTTTCCACCCCCGCCAAACTCATAGCAGGTTTTATCAATTTTAAGGACTTTTGAAATTTGGAAGCATTGAAATCAGCATTTAATTCAAATGACAACATGCCTCCGAAGCCATTCATCTGCTTTTTTGCGATGTCGTGGCCCGGATGTGAAGGCAGGCCAGGATAATATACGGCAGATATGTCTTTGTGGGCATATAGGTATTCCGCCATATGTTGGGCATTTACATTTTGGGCCCTAACCCTAATTCCCATGGTTTTAATACTCCTTTCCAATAACCAAACAGTGTAATCGCTAAGACTACCGCCAAAATTTTTAGCCAGTTGAAAAATTCGCTTAACATTAACTTCGGTAGAAGCTACGGCACCCGCACAAATATCGGAATGTCCGCCCATATATTTTGTAGCGCTATGTATTACCACGTCTATTCCAAAATCGATAGGATTTTGATTAACCGGGCTTGCAAAAGTATTGTCTATCATGGACACAAGACCATGTTTTTTAGAAATATCGGCAACTGCCTTTAAGTCGGTTATGTTCAACAATGGATTTGATGGAGTCTCAATATAGACAACTTTGGTATTTTTTTGAATTTTGGCTTCAAAATCCTCAGCTCCAAAACCATCCGTAAAGGAGTAGGATATGCCATACTTTTCAAATTCTTCCACCACCAGATTATAGGTACCGCCATAAATAATCTTTTGTATCACTATATGGTCGCCAGCCTTTAAAAATGCCAAGAGGGAGGTGCTGATGGCGGCCATACCGCTTCCAAAAATCAACGCTGCCTCGGCATGCTCCAAGGCTGCTATCTTTTTGGCCAGGGCCACTTGGTTGGGAGTGTTAAAATATCGTGGGTAACGCTTAACATCGATGTCTTCAAAGGCATAGGCTGTTCCCATATACAATGGCGAAATGGCCCCTTTGAATTCCTTGTCCTCTAACTGCCCAACATGGGTACAAATGGTATTAAGGCCTTTATTTTGCTGTTTCATTCTCTCTGTTTAAATTGATTAAGATAATGGTGCATAAAGTTACAAAAATAGCTTATACCTTAATTTCTTTCCATTTACCCTTTTTAAAGAGTACGTAGCTTAATACGGTAAGCAAAATCTCAGCTATTGAAATGGCCAAAAATACCCCAACCGCTCCAAACTTAAATGTAATAGCCATAACATATGCAAAGGGAAGCTGTAATACCCAAAAAATTAAAAAGTTAATTTTAGTAGGGGTCCTTGTATCTCCCGCTCCGTTAAATGCCTGGGTCAAAACCATTCCGTACGCATAGAATACATAACCTGCCGCAATAATCTGTAAGCATAAAGTGCCATATTCAACAACTTGCGGAGTGGTATTAAAGAGCAAAATAATTTTTTCTGCAAAGCATAAATATATTATTGAAATTGAAAACATAAATATGGCATTATACTTGCCTGTTTTCCAAACAGATGCTTCTGCCCTATCCGGTTTGTTGGCACCCAAATTTTGGCCTACTAAAGTAGCTGCCGCATTGCTCATTCCCCAGGAAGGCATTAATGAAAACATTATTACCCTTATGGCAATGGTATAACCGGCCAAAACTTCACTCCCAAATTCGGACATAATCCTCATTAAAAATATCCAACTGGACGTACCGATCAAGAACTGTGCAATGCCACCAGCAGAAACTTTAATGATGTTCATCATCACCTTAAATCGGATTACGATATCGGAAATACCAATTTTGATCTTGCTCCATCCATAGAACAAAATTATCAGTTGAAACAAGACTGCAGTTCCCCTTCCAAAGTTGGTTGCTATTGCAGCGCCCATAACCCCATATTCGGGTATAGGCCCCCATCCAAAAATAAAGATTGGATCAAGAATAATATTGAGACCGTTAGACAGAACCAATATCCACATCGCCACCGAGGCATCCCCCGCTCCCCGGAAAATTGCATTTATTAGGAAAAGTAGTAAAATAGTGATATTTCCTCCGATCATCAGCCGGGTGTATCCATGGCCCTCTTGAATAAGTTCAGTACTTCCACCCATTAAACCAAGGATTTCCTTGGAGTATATAGCCCCAATTATTCCAGTGATAATGGCCACAGTTATCCCCAAAAGGATTACCTGTACTGCCGATTCCCTCGCTCCCTGTAAATTTTTTTCACCAACCCTTCTGGCTACAACTGCCGTTGCGGCCATACTTAAGCCAATGGCTATTGCATAAATCAATGTAATCACCGATTCTGTGAGTCCTATTGTGGCCACCGCATTGACACTAACCCTGGATACAAATGCAATATCCACCAAGGCAAAAATAGATTCCATCAGCATTTCCAATACCATAGGAATGGAAAGCATAAATATGGCCTTTCTGATGCTCCCAGTGGTAAAATCAGAGTCCTTGCCCGTTAAGGCAATAATAAAATACTCATATAATCTAGCTGGAGTAAGTTTGTTTGTATCCGGCATGGTAAAGAATTATGTTATACGAAGAAAATAAACACCATCAATAGTTAAGAATTCAAAACATGAATTCTTAACCTTCCTACTATGATGTCTACAAAAAACATAATTCCTTTACTTCATAATAGTACAAAATTGCATAAATTTTGCACTATATCAAAATTACTTGGCGTAGTATTTTTTATTGCGCCAGTAACTTACAGCTCCCAACAACATAACCCCAAAAACGGTGTAATAAATAAAAGTGGGGGTAATAACCTGTGCCCCACTGGCGTAGCTGTGCAATCCTACGAGATAGAAATTTACCCCAAAATAGGTCATCATAATACTTCCAAAAGCAACCACACTTAGAAAATTGAACATCCATTTACCACGTAAACCAGGGATCAACCTTGTATGAACTACAAATGCATAGATCATAATGGAGATCAGAGCCCATGTTTCCTTGGGATCCCATCCCCAATATCGACCCCAACTTTCATTGGCCCATTGCCCTCCCAAGAAATTACCTATAGTCAACATAACTAGGCCTACCGTTAAGGAAAGTTCATTGATAATGGTAAGTTCCTTTATGTTAAGATCCATTTTTTCTTTGTTCTTGTTGTTGGTCATTATGATAAGCAACAGGCTCACCACCCCAAGGATCATACCCACGGTGAGGGGACCATAGCTACCAACAATTACCGCAACATGTATCATTAACCAATAACTATCCAACACTGGGACTAGATTGGCTATGGAGGGATCTACCCAACTCTGGTGGGCAATCCACAATAACATAGCGGTCACAAAAGTAGCCGCAGCGACCGTCATATCACTCTTTTTACTGAACAGCAGCCCCATACCCAAAGTTGCCCAGGAAACATATAGAATACTCTCATAGGCATCGCTCCAAGGTGCATGCCCGGAAATATACCATCGCATAATTAGTCCAAGCGTGTGCAGGATGAAAAACAAATAAATTAAGACTTTAATACTGGCTATGCTGAACCGAAGCGCCTTTCTATCCTTTATAATCTGGAATACCAAGAGAACAAACATTAACAGACCAACCAGGGCATAATACTTATAAAGCTTATTATATATATCTGCTTTATTGTAAAATATTTCTGCTTTAATCTTATTTTCCGAAGGCAATACTTCACTTCCGTGATTTTCCTGGTTCTTTTTGAATGCGGCCAACAATTTATCGGCTTCAGAATAGTCGCCATTCCTTACGGCCTTTTCCAGGCTCATTAAATAAAAGGGAACGGCATTTTTTATAAAATTGGCATAAAGGGAATCCGATACTTGGAACTGCCCTGCCCTGTACTCCACCGCAGAGATCCATTTGTTGTTCTCGTCATTCAGCAAAGGGAATATCTTTACAATTTTTCCTCCCAATGCCTGATCCAAAAGTACCAAACGTTCATCCAAGGCTTTAAAATCTTTCTGAAATTGGTTAGGTGTATTGGTAGCGTAGGCCTCCTGTAGATAAGATGTCAACTTGTACTCCCCCTTTTCGTTGAAAAAATCCGTAGCCTTGATGTACTTTCTACCGTGTTCTACCCCTAAAATCTTCCTAATGCTATCATTATCCCCTTTCTTGTCCAAGGCTATAAATTCTGCATTGTACCAGGCTGCCGGATTCAACATCATGGATAGAAATACTTGATCGGAATTAAAATCGGTATACTTATCCTTGAGACTAAGCTTTCTCAACAGTTCGGAGGAAAAAGTATTTATAGGTTTCATACGCCCTCCGGCATCCTGAACGACCAATTCTGAAAACTTGGCCGCATGTTCTTTGGAAGGTGTTATTACATGCAAAAGTGAATCTATCTGCTGGGGTGTTGGCATATTGTTATGTGCATGCCCATCTTCTTCCACATTTTCCTGTGCCAACATATTTAGACTGCCGCCCAGAATAAATAGAACTACAAGTTTGGACCTTTTATTTTTTAATTTTTCCAAGGAAGCACCAAGACTTTTAAACCTGGTCTTACCAAAAAACATAATACCCATAAGTCCGGCATACAGTAAAAAATATCCAATATAAGTTATCCAAGTACCCCAAAAGTCGTGGTTTACAGACAATACGGTGCCCTTTTCATCAGGGTGAAAACTAGCTTGAAAAAAACGATACCCCTTGTGGTCCAATATATGGTTCATATATATGTCATAATCAAAAGGACGTTCGTCCTCAATGGTAACCTTGCTCATAAAAGAAGCATAGCTCTTCTCTGTTCCCGGATGCTTTTCGGCAATAAAATCGTTTAATTTAATTCCAAAAGGTAAGGTGTACACTTTAGATCCATAGGACATATTAAAGGACAATCCTCCTAGCTCAAATTCCCCGGAAAAATTGGCCATGCCCTTTGCTCCCAATAATTTTTTGCGTACTGTTTCACCATTGCTGCTAATATCCACAATCAAGGCATCAAGGTCATTCTCAGTTTTTTCATTCTCAGGAATAGCAATAACTCCATAGGACCCTTTGATAATAGGCTCAGGAATTACGAATTGCATGCCCGCAGTTGTGTACAGGGATCTTAATTGCAGCGTTTGAAGACTATCTTTCAGTAATTCTCCCTGCAACTGATCGGCCATTCTCATAAATTGCCCTTCAAAGGGCGATTTTATTTGATAATTACCATCAGACTCAATAATATTGATAGCTCCTTCGGTCATCTTGTTCAAGGAAAACAGCACATTATGGATGCTGCTAACTTCTCCACTTTCCAAATAATGATCATGACGTTGCCCATCACCTGCCTCTACAATCTTTAAATATTCCTTTCCATTGGAATCTTCGACCAAACCTTCTTTTGCCCCATCAATAAAGCCCACGTAGGAAATGGTAAATGGTTGTCCGTTAAAATCGGAATTCCAGGGTAAATTGGATTTGATAGCTTCAGAGGTAACCAATATATCGTCCTCCAATATCTTCCGTTTGGGCTCGTTGTCTATTTCCCCATCCACATAAACTGTGAGGTAGGTTTTGTCCGAATAAAAAACATTCTCCGTATTACCTTCCCTGATTGGCATCATACCTTCGAAGCTTATGTAACGGGTAACAAATGCCCCAAGAATAATTAAAATCCAAGAGAGGTGTAAAATAAGTACTGCCCATTTTTCCTTTCTTAACAGATTATAACGAGCAATATTCCCAACAAAATTGATGACAAAAAATACCATGATGGCCTCGAACCATGTGGTGTTATATATCCAAATTCTCGCGGTTTCCGTACTGTACCAGCTTTCAATAAATGTCCCAAAGGCCATGGCAGTAGCAAAAACAATAAATAAAACGGCCGTTAAACGTGTGGAAAAGAAGATTTTTTTAAGGAGTTCAATCATTTTGGCAAGAAAGGTTTGATTTAAGCATGCAAAAATACATTTTTATAAGGGTTTAATTATTAAATCTTTTGTTAATTGAATAAACCCCATTAATAAAATTTTTGAGATTTCAAACTACTAAACTCCCTTTTTTAAACATCTAACTTGGGAACAGATTATTAAAAAACTTATCTGGCAGCAACCCATAATTTTGATTTAATAATTACTTTTGACTATGATATCTATTGTATTATTGGGAACTGGCAATGTTGCCAAACATTTGTTCGATGCCTTTTTAGGTGTTGATGAAATAAATATGTTACAGGTAATTGGTCGGAACGAAGGCCACCTGGCCCATTTTAAGGATAAGGTTCTTACTGGAACGGATTTCACCCAAATTGCGGACGCCGATATTTATATGATAGCCGTGAGCGATGATGCCATTGCGCTGGTAGCACCTTATCTAAAGGAGAAAGAGGGAATAGTAGTCCATACCTCTGGAAGTGTAACCTTAAAATCGCTTGGACAGCTAAATAATAGAGGAGTCTTTTACCCACTGCAAACTTTTAGTGAAGGCAAAACAATCGATTTTAAAAAGGTTCCTATCTGCCTAGAAGCTGAACATAAGGGAGATATGCACCTTTTAAGGAAATTGGCAGGACTCATCACTTTGGAAGTACATGAGATTACTAGCGACCAACGGAAATCGCTTCACTTAGCTGCAGTTTTTGTAAATAATTTTACCAATTATCTTTTTACGATCGGCCATGATATATGTACGGAACATCATTTGCCATTTTCCATGCTAAACCCTTTGATTAAGGAAACCGTGAATAAATTGGATTATCTAGCTCCTTACGATGCCCAAACCGGACCAGCGAAAAGAAATGATGTTAAGACTATGGAAAGCCATTTAAATCTGTTAAAGAATAAAAATAATCAGGATATTTACAGCTTGTTAAGCAAATTGATAGGAGAAAAATATGGACAAAAGTTATAAGGAACTGCTTCAGGACATAACCACTTTTGTATTTGATGTGGATGGGGTATTTACGGATGGAAAAATTTTGATCACCTCTGATGGAGAAATGTTAAGAACCATGAACGTCCAAGATGGTTATGCCGTAAAGGTGGCCATTCAACAAGGATATAATATCTGTATTATTTCCGGTGGTACCAACGAAGGCGTAAGATTTCGTTTAAGGGGCTTGGGAGTTACCGATATACACATGGGGGCACATCATAAAATAGACCCTTTTGACGAATATTTGGATATTTACAATATAAACCCACAGCATGTTCTTTATATGGGTGATGACATTCCAGATATTCCCCCAATGAGATTGGCAGGTATTCCTTGTTGCCCACAAAATGCGGTACCAGAAGTAAAGGCAATGTCCAAATACATTTCCCACAAGTATGGTGGTGATGGATGTGTAAGGGACGTAATTGAACAGGTATTGAAAGTGAGAGGGCATTGGGCCGAAAATTTCAGCGCCAAGAACGACTAAAGTATGTCCAATAACAAATTAAAGGAATATAAGGTTATATTAGCTTCGGCCTCCCCAAGAAGAAAGCAGTTCTTTGGGGAAATGGAAATAGATTTTATAGTACATCCGATACATGTAAACGAAATATATCCCGATTATCTACAGGGCTCGCAAATTTCAGATTATCTGGCAGAATTAAAGGCTGCTGGATATGAAAAAAGATTGGAGAGCAGGGATATTCTCATAACTTCCGATACCGTGGTTTGGCATAACGGTATCTCTTTGGCTAAACCTGCCGATCTTGACGAAGCCTTTTCCATGTTAAAGACACTTTCCAACGATTGGCACGAAGTAATTACCTCCGTTTGTTTAACAACGAACAAAAGTCAACAAACTGTGAATCAATCTACCAGGGTAAAATTCAAGGAATTGAGTCATTGGGAGATGGACCACTATATCCGAAACTATAACCCTTTCGATAAAGCTGGGGGCTATGGCATTCAGGATTGGATAGGTCTTATTGGAATTGAAGAGATCCAGGGATCCTATACCAATGTGGTAGGCCTGCCAACCCAATTGGTTTACAAAACGTTAATGGCCATGGTGGGCTAGGTTATTTTGAATAATTTTAGGAAAATTTAATTTCTATGCAACGTCTGTTTACCTTCATTTTTGTACATATACTATTATTTATGGTTCTTTTTAGCGCTTGTAAGGAAAATGCTAAAGAATCCGAAAACATTTCCCCAGCAGAAAATGACATGAAAATGTCCAAGACTAAACCAATAAAAACTCACTTATCCGAGGAGTTCAAAGAATATTGGTTTGCGGGGAAGGCCGAAATAACTTCTTATAAATTGGAACAGGCCCGCTATGGTGAACTTAGGGACGGAAGTGCGGTTTTAATATACGTTACCGAGCCTTTTTTGGCGGACAAACAGGTGAAGGCCGATCAATCCAACCCCAACAATATATCTGTACTAAAACTAAACAGTACCAAAAACTTCTTAACAGGTATCTACCCCTACTCTATTATGAGCAGCAGTTTTTTTCCCGTATCGGATAATCAACATGCCATAAAACTTACCACCTCCGTTCAGGAATGGTGCGGCCAGGTATTTGCCCAGTTGAACAACAGGGATAAATTTGAGGTGAATTCCTTTTCTTATTTCGAAAGCGAAGGGGATCAGACCATAACATTGGACAAAACGGATTTGGAAAACGAGATTTGGAACAAAATAAGGGTCAACCCTAACAATCTTCCTATAGGTAATGTAAAAATGGTTCCCTCTATGGAATATTTACGTTTGGCACACAAACAAGTAAAAGCCTATGAAGCACAAGCAGAATTAAATACTGAAGCAACTCTTAATACCTACAAAATTACCTATCCAGATTTGGAAAGAACTTTGGAAATCAGCTTTTCCAAATCCTTCCCACATACCATTGAAAATTGGTCCGAAACATATAAAAGTGGGTTTGGCCCCAATTCACAGACACTTACTTCCACGGCAACAAAAATAAAAACATTAAAAAGGGCTTATTGGCAGGAAAACAAAAATAGTGATGTATTTTTGCGCGACAGTTTAGGATTATAATTTCTATGGAAACATTTTATTTGGAGTACAAAAATGAACTTTTAGGCACTGGTATATGTTTATTGGTCCTCTTGATATTAAAGTATTTGGGTACCAAAGCAATTCAAAAAGTTGGTAAAATAAGTGATATTAATGAGGTACGTACGCGCTTGATCGTAAAATACTCCACTGTTGGACTTTCTGCTTTTGGAATAGTTGCCTTGATTCTGATTTGGGGTGTGCAAATGAAGGATATCGGCCTGGTATTTTCTTCAGTTTTTGCCGTTATAGGGGTGGCCCTTTTTGCTCAATGGTCCATATTGAGCAATGTTACTGCTGGGGTTATACTATTTTTTTCATTTCCGTTTAAGATCGGGGATAAGATAAAAATAATGGACAAGGAAATTGAATTGCCCAATGAAGTTTATCTTATTGAGGATATAAGGGCCTTTCATGTACATCTCAGAAGGAATAATGGAGAGCTTTTTACCTACCCCAATAACATGATGCTTCAGAAAGCCATAGCTTTGGCGCAAACCTATGAAGACTCCTTGGAAAGCAGCGATGTTCTTTAAGTTGTTAAAGTAGTTGTAAAAATTACAGCTACGGATTTTATATCTTTATATTTGGGAACCAACTAAAACATAAATTATATGCGCCTTCCTTGGGTATTCTTATTTGGGATACTACTCTCATGCCAACTTATTGACGCTCAAGCACCAAAAAAAAATACATCTTCGGACATTTTTCATTCCATTCAAAAATTAAATTTTTTGGGTTCGGCACTATATATTGCTGCTCATCCCGATGATGAAAATACACGACTAATTTCCTATCTTTCCAATGAAGTAAAGGCTAAAACGGCCTACTTATCGCTAACCCGCGGGGATGGAGGCCAAAATTTGATAGGTTCCGAGCTTAGGGAGTTACTGGGAGTATTAAGAACACAGGAATTGTTGGCCGCGAGGCGTATTGATGGCGGAGAACAATTTTTTACAAGGGCCAACGATTTTGGCTACTCCAAGCACCCGAATGAAACCCTTAAGATCTGGAACAAAGAGGCGGTGTTAAGCGACGTAGTCTGGATTATACGCAATTTTAAACCAGATGTTATTATCAATAGATTTGACCACAGATCACCAGGATCTACCCACGGACACCACACCTCTTCTGCCATGCTGAGCTATGAGGCCTTCGATTTGACCAACAATCCATATATATATCCGGAACAATTAAAAAGCACGGAGGTATGGCAACCAAAACGACTTTTTTTTAATACCTCTTGGTGGTTTTACGGCAGTGAGGATAAATTTCAAAAAGCGGACAAATCCAAAATGATCGATCTGGATGTTGGGGTCTACTATCCGTTAAGGGGAGTTTCAAACAACGAAATAGCATCACTTGCCAGTAGCCAGCATTTGTGCCAAGGTTTTGGAAGATTGGCTACACGAGGCAGTGAGAACGAGTATATAGAACTTTTAAAGGGCGACCTCCCAAAAGACAAATCCGATATTTTCGACGGAATAAATACTACTTGGTCACGCGTTGAAGGTGGTGAGGCAGTTGGGAAAATTTTATATGAAATTGAAAGAAATTTCGATTTTGCCCAACCGTCGAAACACTTGCCACAACTTATTGAAGGGTATAAGGCCATTTTGAAATTGCAGGACGGGCATTGGAAGGAAATCAAGAAAAAGGAGTTGGAGGATATTATCCAATCGGTATGTGGACTTTATTTGGAAGCAACCGCCTCAGAATCCAACACTTATCCCGGAAGTACTATCGATATACATATTGAAGCACTGAACAGAAGCAATGCCAATATCAATCTGTTAACAGTTTCCACTGGCTCGGATAATAGTATAAATAAAAATATAGCCCTAAAGGAAAACAAAAAGGAATTGTTCCAAATAAATCTAAATGTTCCTAGCAATAAGGAATACACTAGTCCATATTGGTTAAACAGTAAAGGCACTACGGGAATGTATATGGTAAAGGACCAAAATCTAATTGGTAAACCGGAAACTCCCCATGCCTTTGAGGTGAATTTTGAAATGGAATTCCTCGGATTTACCATAAATATTAAAAAACCAATTGTATACAGATATTCCAAACCTGAAAAAGGGGAAATATATCAACCTTTTGAAATATTGCCGGAGGCTACAGCTAGTTTTAAGGATAAGGTGATCATTTTTGCCAACTCCGAACCCAAGAAAATACCGGTTACAATAAAAGCACTTAAAGATAATGTTAAGGGGGAACTACAGCTGTGTTTTGGAAAAGGTTGGAAGGTTGATCAGGAAATACAACCTTTTGAAATAGGAAAAAAAGGTGACCAACGAATATTACATTTTATCTTAACTCCACCTTCAACTGAAGATGAAAATTATATCTCCCCCATTATTAAGGTGGATGGCAAGGAAATATCCAAAGAATTGATAGAAATATCCTATGACCATATCCCCAAACAATCGGTGCTCATGCCTTCCGAAACCAAAGTGGTTCGACTGGACATTAATAAGAATGGAGAAAACATTGGATATATAAACGGGGCTGGCGATGAAATTCCCGAAAGTCTGATACAAATTGGATATAAGGTTGAAAAAATAGACCCAACAGCTATACAAGCCGGATCCTTGGCCAAGTTTGATGCTATTGTTGTTGGTATAAGGGCCTACAATGTAGTGGATGAATTAAAATTTAAGCAGCGTTATTTATTGGATTATGTAAAGGAGGGCGGTAACTTGATTATTCAATACAACACAGCTGGCAGAAATGGATTGGACATGGAAAACCTGGCCCCCTACCCCTTATCCATTAGCCGTGACAGGGTAACCGATGAAACCTCCAATGTAAGCATACTGGCCAAAACGCATCCCCTTGTAAATTATCCAAATAAAATAACCCAAAACGATTTTAATGGCTGGGTACAGGAACGTGGTCTGTATTTTCCAGATCAATGGTCCAAGGAGTTTACTCCTATACTTTCAATGAACGATGAAGGGGAACCAGCTTTATCTGGTAGCCTTTTAGTTGCACCATACGGTAAGGGGAACTATATTTATACGGGATTAAGCTTTTTCAGGGAATTACCGGCGGGTGTAACCGGGGCTTACAGACTGTTTGCCAATATGCTTTCCCTACAACAGGAAAGCCAAAAGTAAAAAACAAATAACAAGAATAGTTATGTTCGAGAAATTTGATTGGAAAAAAGAGTATACGCTAGTAATAGTGCTCAATATTATCTACATAATTGTTTTTTATTTAATAATGACCGGAAACCGATAAAATGGCTGCAATAGATTGGATCATACTTGTCGGAACCCTTATGTTCATTGTTGGATATGGTGTTTGGAGAACAAAGGGAAGTAAGAATGTAACGGACTATGTTCTTGGTGGTCACGATGCCAAATGGTGGACCATAGGACTATCCGTAATGGCAACCCAGGCCAGTGCCATTACATTTTTGTCCACTCCCGGACAGGCCTTTCATGACGGAATGGGGTTTGTTCAGTTTTATTTTGGCCTGCCATTGGCCATGATTATAATATGTCTTGTTTTTGTTCCCATATATCACAGGCTTAATGTATATACCGCCTATGAATTTTTAGAAAACCGCTTCGACCTTAAAACAAGGACCCTGGCAGCATTGTTATTTTTAATTCAACGCGGTCTTGCTGCCGGGATTACCATTTTTGCTCCTTCAATTATTCTTTCCGCCGTATTGGGCTGGGACTTAAAAACCTTAAATATTCTAATAGGTATCCTTGTTATCATTTATACCGTTTCTGGTGGTACCAGGGCTGTGAGTGTTACACATAAACAACAAATGTTTATTATAATGACAGGAATGTTTATCGCATTCTTTTTTATACTTGGTTATTTGCCGGAGGACATTACTTTTAGCAAGGCCCTGAAAATTGCCGGGGCAGGTGATAAATTGAATATTTTGGACTTTAGTGTCAATACCACAAGCCGTTATACCTTTTGGAGCGGAATTACAGGTGGACTTTTTCTTGCTTTGGCCTACTTTGGGACGGACCAGAGTCAGGTGCAAAGATATCTCTCCGGAAAAACGGTTAGGGAAAGTCAACTTGGATTAATTTTCAATGGATTGCTAAAAATACCAATGCAATTCTTTATTTTACTAGTGGGTGTAATGGTATTTATTTTTTTTCAATTCAACCATTCTCCTCTAAACTTTAATCCGGCTGCTACCAATGCCATAATGGAATCTTCCTATTCGGAAGACTATAAGATATTGGAAGAAGAACATTTGGTTTTGGAGAGTGAAAAAAGAATGGCCCAGAATAAATTTTCCGGAGCCCTTGATCTTAAGGAGTACGATGCCATTGAAGATGCCAAACAACACATTGTAAGTATTAACAATAAGGATAAGGAAAATAGGCAGGCGGCCCAAGCACTAATTTCTATGGCCGATGAAAGTGTAGAGACAAATGACAAAGATTATGTTTTTATTCATTTTATTTTAAATTTTCTGCCCAAAGGACTTATTGGTCTTTTATTGGCTGTGATACTTTCAGCTGCAATGTCCTCAACCGCCTCTGAATTAAATGCTTTGGGAACGGTTACATCTTTGGATTTGTACAAACGAAATAAGAAAGGTGAATTTACACAGGCACATTATGTAAAGGTATCAAAGTTATTTACCCTTATGTGGGGCGCTGTAGCCATTGCAATTGCTTGTGTGGCCAACCTATTTGATAATCTCATTCAATTGGTCAATATTATAGGCTCTATTTTTTATGGGAATGTTCTAGGTATTTTTCTGATCGCCTTCTTTTTTAAATTTATAAAGGGCAATGCGGTTTTTGTAGCAGCCTTAATAACACAGTGCATCGTAATTATTGGCTGGAGTTACGATTGGATGTCCTATTTGTGGTTAAATGCTTTCGGATGTTGCCTAATAATAGTATTGGCTACAATATTGGAAGGTTTTGATCGTCTTCTTAAAAATCCTCCTATAGAAGCATAATACTTTTCTTTATGTCATTTGTTTTAGTTTTGCAGTAATACCTAAAGACAAATTAGCACCGTTCCATTTTTGCTGGATATAAGTAGGTTTGATGGTTGGTTAATACCTAATATTATTCAAGTGCACGAAAATTTTAGGTAATTTGTAAGGAATATTTCTATATTTAATGTTAGCAAACTGTTAAGAGTTTATTTATATGCCAAAAATTAAATCCTGTTCTCGGGTCAACTACTAGCATGATTAAGGAGAAATATACGATAAAGGACATTGCCCAAATGGCAGGTGTTTCCAAGGGAACAGTAGATAGGGTATTGCACAAACGAGGCAAGGTTTCCAAAAATGCTTTTGAAAAAGTTGATAAGGTACTTAAGGAAATAGACTACAAACCCAATCCCATTGCCAGGAATCTCAAGAGAAACAAAACCTATAGTATACATGTTCTACTTCCGGATCCCAATAATGATCCATATTGGATTCCTGCCAATGAAGGAGTTTTGGAAGCCTCCGACCAATTCACCCCTTTTGGTATAATAATCAGGAAGTATTTTTATGACCCTAGAAATAAATCATCTTTTGTAGAACATTCTCAGGAAGCTATTAAATCACGTCCCGATGTTCTTTTAATGGCTCCCATTTTTGAAAATGAATCTCAATTGGTTTTAAAAAGGTGTTCTGAGACCAAAATTCCGGTAGTTCTCTTCAACAACCATATAAATTGCTTTAAAGAACAAATTTTTATTGGTCAGGATCTAAAACAAAGTGGTAGGGTTGCAGCAAGTTTAATGGAGAAAATAATTGGAAAGAATGATGAAATAGCCATCATCCATATCAATAAAGAACCCCATATGCAATCAAAGGAAAACGGTTTTGTCGAATTTTTTACAGAAAAGTCGGATGGCGATCACATTATGGTTTCCAAAACTTTTAATTCCGCGGAAGAAAACATTTTTAAACATGAAGTATCCCAATTTATAAAAGACAACCCCAAAATCAATGCCTTTTTTGTAACTAATTCAAAGGCATATATGTTGGTAGAAGCCTTTCAAGATCTTAAAAAAGATGACAGTTCTATAATAGGTTACGATTTATTAAAACCCAATATTAAGTACCTGAAACAGGGGAATATCAAATTTTTAATACACCAAAAACCAAAAAGGCAGGCTTTTCTGAGTGTTAATTATTTGGCCGAACATTTCCTATTCGGAAAACCTTTACCCGCACAGGAATTTCTTCCTATAGATATTATCACCACAGAAAATGCCCATTATTACCTTTAATTAGGTTGCTTGTGAGGAATACATTCCAACTTCGACCTTATAAAAATTAAGGTTTTATTTGATGTGCTCGAACACATTAACACTGAAACTATTTGTTTTATTAAAAAAAAAGATTAATTTCACTCTTAACTTAATATTAACAAACAACTAATTTATTAACTCAAACAATTTTATTATGGTCAAAAAATTGCTATTATTTTTTGTACTGGTGTTCGGAGCTTATCCGTTACTGGCGCAAAGCAAAACGGTGACAGGTACGGTTACCGATGCTACGGATGGTTCCCCACTACCAGGTGTAAACGTACTGGTACAAGGAACCACAACTGGATCTCAAACTGATTTTGATGGGAATTATTCCATTGAGGCAGAAAGCGGGAACGTATTGGTATTTTCATTTCTAGGAATGAAGACCCAATCCGTTACTGTAGGTGCATCAAACACTATTAATGTATCCATGCAGGAAGATGCGGAACAACTGGGAGAAGTGGTTGTAACGGCTTTGGGTATTAAGAGGGAAGAAAAAACCTTAACCTATGCCCAGCAGACTGTTAGGGCAGATGAGTTGACCGCAACCAGAGATCCTAATTTCATGAACAGTATATCCGGTAAAGCTGCCGGTGTTGAAATTAAGAAAAGTAGTTCTGGTGCTGGTGGATCTACAAGGATTGTTCTTAGGGGTAACAAATCCCTTAGTGGCGATAGCTCACCATTATTTGTAATTGACGGTATTCCTATGGCCAACAACAAAGGTGGACAACCAGGAATGTGGGGAGGAGTTGATTCGGGTGACGGACTTTCAGCTATTAACCCTGACGATATTGAGAGTATCAGTATTCTGAAAGGTTCTAACGCAGCTGTACTTTATGGTAGTCAAGGTGCCAATGGGGTAGTTGTTATTACAACCAAAGCAGGTAAGTCTGGTAAAACTACCGTAAGCTTAAATTCTGGTTACACCTTCGAACACTATCTTGAATTACCAGATTTGCAGTTTAAGTATGGGGCAAATGGTAATGCCAAGGAAAGCTGGTCTACAACCCCTGGTGATTATCAGAGTAGTTATGTGGAAGAATTTTTCCAAACAGGTCATAATTTCAATAATACCGTTACTATTAGTGGTGGTAATGATAAGACTACTGCCTATTTTTCTTACGGAAATATAACTGCTTCCGGAATAACACCAGAGAATAAATACCAGAAGAACAACTTTACCTTTAAACAATCCACTAAGATGTTCAATGATAAGGTAACTGTTACTTCCAGTGTTCTTATGGCTTTGGAGGAAACAAAAAATAGGTTGCCTGCAGGGTATTACCTAAACCCATTAACAGGGCTATATATGTTTCCAAGACAGAGAAATTTTTATGATTTCAAAAACAATTACGAAGTTTTTGATAATGACAGAAACTTATTTGCGCAGAACTGGTTTGTTGTGGATCACCATCAATCCAATCCTTATTGGATAGTTAACAAGCAACCAAAAACTGATGAAAGTAAAAGGATAATAGGTAGTTTGAGTCTTGATTATGAGATTTCCGAGAAGCTTAAATTACAGGTTAGGGGAAATTATGATTATGCTGTAAAAGAATTCGAACAGCAACATGCCGCTACCTCCAACTCCACTAACGTACACCCAAAAGGTGCTTGGGATTACAGAAAGTATGATGACCAATTGGTCTATACCGATGCCATTCTTAGCTACGATACCGATTTAAGTGATAGTTTTAGTTTAAACGGGGTATTGGGAGCAAGTTATCAGAAAACAGTTTACGGTGATGGTGTAAGCGTAGGTACAGGTACTATAGGTTTACTTTATCCTAATGAGTTTAATTTTCAAAACTTACCAACTAACGTTCAGGTAAGTTCTACTTATGACGGATCTGTTATAAAACAAGGTGCTTTTGCCAACCTTCAATTAGGATTTAAGGAAATGTTATTCTTGGATCTTTCCGGAAGAAATGACTGGGCTTCAACATTGGCCCTAACCGGAAATGATTCTTATTTCTATCCTTCTGTGGGTATAACCGGTATTCTTAGTGAAATGTTCACCATGCCAGAGGCCGTTAGTTTTGGTAAATTAAGAGCCTCCTACACCCAAGTTGGTAACGAGGTACCCTTTAACAGAATTAACCCACAAAACACAATTGCGGGTAATGGTGGTGTAGACAGAAATACAGTAAAGCCATTTTTGGACGCAAAACCAGAAATAATTACGAGTTTGGAATTTGGTGCAGATTGGAGATTTTTTCAAAACAGATTAGGATTGGACATTACTTATTATAGTCTAACCAGTAAAGATCAGTTTATTCAAGTACCGTTATTGCAGTCCGAATCTGAGGGTGGATACACCACTAAATTCATCAACGCAGGTGAAATTACCAATAAAGGTTGGGAAATTACGCTTAGCGCAACCCCTGTTCAGACTGATGATTTTCAATGGGTTACGGCCTTCAACTTTACCAACAACACCAATGAGATTGTGGATATAGGACCAGATGACGACAAGGTAATCAATCTTGGGTCCTCGGAAGGTTATCAATCAAAATTGGTTGAGGGTGGAGCGTTCAATGACCTATATGTCTTAAAATTTTTAAGGAACGATCAAGGACAAATCTTGTTTGATGCCGGAAAACCTTTAAGGACTCCAACTACTGAGCTTGTTGGTAATTTGGATCCTGATTGGACCTTAGGCTGGAACAACAACTTTAGTTACAAGAGATTTACACTTGGTATGCAAATAAATGGTAAATTTGGAGGTAACGTGTTTAGCCAAACCGAATCCATGTTGGACGGTGCCGGAGTTTCCCAAAGAACTGCTGATGCAAGGGATGCCGGTGGTGTTACGGTTAATGGTGTAGACCAGACCTCTGGAGCTGCCATTACAACTGTGGATGCCGAAACTTGGTTTAGAGCCATAGGTGATAGAAACGGTGTTGGAGAGGCCTATGTTTATGACCGTACCAATATTAGGGTTAACCAACTTTCTTTGGGTTACAATATTGATGTGTCAAAATTAGGATTACCAATATCTGCAGCATCATTGTCGTTCATTGGAAACAATTTGTTCTATATCTACAAAGATGCTCCTTTCGACCCAGAATTGGCAATGAGTACCAATCAAAATGCTCAGGGATTGGATAACTTTAATCTTCCTTCTACAGGAACTTATGGATTTAATCTAAAAGTAACATTCTAATTTATAAAAGATGAAAAAGTTAATATATCTAATTACAATGGTCATTGCCTTTAGTGCATGTACCAACGATTTTGAAGAAACGAATACCAATCCATATCAAATATCCGGTGAATCATTAAAGCAGGATTTTAATCATGTAGGGGCATTTTATTCCTCTATGCTGAGCCAAATATTTGGTAACCAAGTAGATCATAACTTGACCAATGTTACCTTTGCGCAGCATTTGGCCACTCCTACCCCATTTGTTGGAGGTGTAAACAACACTACCTACTACATACGTTGGAATGGCTACTGGGCCAGGGAGTATAACAATGTAATGGCTCCTGCCAAACAGGTTATTGATATTGCTGCAGCAGATGGTTATGACGTCTTTGTGGAATGGGCCAATTTAATTAGAATTGTATCCATGTCCAGGGTTACTACCTATTATGGACCAATTCTTTATACCAATTATGGTTCTACAGGAAGTGCACTTTATGATAGCGAGGAAACATTATATAATGCTTTTTTTAGTGATCTAGATAGAATCATTTCAGTTTTCAGTGCCAACACCGACTATGTTGGTCTAAATAATTTTGATGCCAGTTATGGTGGTGATGTTAGTAAATGGGCCAGATATGCCAACTCATTAAGGTTGCAATTGGCCATGCGTATCTCTAAGGTAGCTCCAGACTTGGCTAAAGCTCAAGGTGAAAAAGCTATGGCTGATCCAGTAGGGCTTATTGAGACCAATGCAGATAATTTCAATATATCCTTGTACGGTCAAAAATTTCACCCAGCACAAATTTGCTTTGAATGGGGAGATACTAGAATGAGTGCCACTATGGAGTCTATCTTGATAGGGTATAAAGATAACCGTATTGCACCTTTCTTTGATCCGGTGAGTGATATGTCTTTAGTTACAGATCACCCAGACTGGCCTTATAAAGGAATCCGTAATGGTGCCGAATTGGTTGCCAAGGATGATCGTTTGAGCTTCTCTACTATCGACGTATCGTTTAATGATCCAGCCAAGGTTACCAAACGTAAGGTAATGAGTGCCGACGAAGTATTCTTTATTAAGGCAGAAGCTGCTCTAAGGGGATGGGCCGGTGCCGGAGATGCACAAGCCAACTATGAAGCAGGTGTTAGGGCTTCCTTTGAATTATGGGGAGCAGGTGGTGTTGATGCCTATTTGGCGGACAATACCAGTTTGCCAATAGACTATAATGACCCTGTAGCAGCAGGTGCTGTTAACGATTTTGTTAATCAGATTACAACCACTGTTGCTTGGGATGAAGCTGCCAGCAATGAGATTAAATTGGAGAAAATTATTACCCAAAAATGGATTGCGGCCTATACCAACGAAATGGAAGCTTGGGTAGACTATAGAAGAACAGGTTATCCTAAACTACCTCCGGTATATCAAAACAGTAGTAATTCCGATTGGGGAATTATACCTGATGGAGAAGCAATAAAAAGAATGCCGTTCGTGAATTCAGAACGCGAAGGTAATGCTGCGGGTGTTGCTGATGCAACGGACAAATTAGGTGGACCGGATGAAATTGGTACCAGACTATGGTGGGATACTGGCGGACCAAACTTTTAATTTTTGAAATATATTAGTGTTTAAGAAAAAGCCTGTGATTTAAAAGTCACAGGCTTTTGTTTTATCAGGTTACTACCCATTTTAAAAATCTATATTGGAGTTCGGAAAATCATATTATATCCCAAGCTTTTATTGTGGTTAGTCCATAGAATTAATTAACTTACCTTCTTTAATTTTTACCCTTATATCATAGGCTTTTGGTTTTATAATACAATTCACAAAATCTAGCCTATATTGAAAAATTCCTAATTACTATGTTTCAAAATATCACCAAAATATACCTGCTTGTCACTACACTATTTATTTTTTCTTGCCAAGGTGTTGATGATAGCAAAATGTTCTCCCTAATGCCGAGCAACAAGACTGGAATTACATTTAAACCTGTTTTACAGGAAACAGAAGAATTTAATATTTTAACCTATGGCTACATCTACAATGGTGGTGGGGTAAGCGCTGGTGATATCAACAATGATGGTCTTACGGACCTTTATTTCACGGCCAGCATGGTAGGAAGTAGGCTATATATCAATAAAGGCAACTTTAAATTTGAAGAAATTGCCCAAAAGGCAGGGGTATTTGCCGAGGGTCTGTGGAATACCGGAACAACCATGGCCGATGTTAACGGGGATGGTTTTTTGGATATCTATGTATGTAGATCGGCCGCCAAGGACGATTATAAAAGAAAAAACCTATTATTTATTAATAATGGGGATTTAACTTTTACAGAAAAAGCAGCGGAATACGGTATTGATGACAGTGGTTACTCCACTCAGGGTGCTTTTTTTGATTATGACAAGGATGGCGATCTGGATTTATATGTGGTAAACCATTCTTCACAGGAATATTCAAGCTTTAGGCAAATATCCAATAACCTTAAGCAACAAAGAAACCCTGCCTATGAAGACCGACTTTATAGAAACGATGATGGAAAGTTTGTAGATGTTAGTGAATCTTCCGGACTTGTTTCAAATGTTTTGGGTTTTGGATTGGGAATTGCCGTTTCGGATATGAATAATGATAATTGGCCAGATATTTATATTTCGAATGATTTTAAGGAACAGGACTATTTGTATATCAATAATCATGATGGCACCTTTACCGAAAGTCTTGAAGAATTTATTGGGCACACCTCCCATTTTTCCATGGGTTCGGATGTAGCGGATATCAATAATGATGGCTTTCCGGAAATTATGACCTTGGACATGCTCCCGGAAAACAATTACCGATTAAAGATGGTCTCCGGTCCGGACAATTATGACAAAAACACCTTCTTGGAGAAATCCGGATTCTATTATCAGACCATGAGAAATATGATGCATTTAAACAATCAGGGGAAATCTTTTTCCGAAATTGGGCAATTTTCGGGCGTTTCCAATACCGACTGGAGTTGGGCCTCTCTTTTCACTGATTTGGACAATGATGGTTTTAAAGATCTATTTATTACCAATGGTGTAAAACGGGACTACACTAATATGGATTTTTTAAATTTTGCAGTTCAGGATAGAATTAATCAAAATAAAACCGGGGTAGAGACGGCCATTACAGATTTGTTGGAGAATATGCCTGCTACCATTGAAGAGAATTATACCTATCAAAATAATGGCGACCTTACTTTTTCCAAAGTCAATGAAGCCTGGGGACTAAATCAGAAATCGCTTTCCAATGGGGCCTTATATGCCGACTTGGACAATGACGGGGATCTAGATCTTGTGGTCAATAACATAGATGAATACCCTTTTGTTTACAGAAACAATAGTGAATTGCACACTACCAACCATCACTTAAAAATTAATTTTAAGGGTGAAGGAAAAAATACCTCTGGCATTGGCTCCAAAGTTACTTTGACCATTGGAAACAAAATACTTATGCAAGAATTTATGCCCACTAGGGGCTTTCAATCTTCCGTAGATTTTAATCTTATTTTTGGTCTTGGGTATGCTACGTCCGTAGATGAACTTAAAATTATTTGGCCCAATGGCCAAGTGCAAATTTTAAATGATATAAAGGCGGATGAAACCATTACCCTAAATCAAAAGGATGCAGTTTTATTGGAAAATAATTCCGAACGGATAGTTGGAACAACCTATTTTACAGACATTACTATGGATAGTCTTATCCCCTACCGGCATTTGGAGAATGATTATAACGATTTTAAACGTGAACAGTTACTCCCCCATAAATTATCTACCCAAGGACCAACAATAACTAAAGCGGACGTGAATAATGATGGTCTCGAAGATATATATGTCGGTGGCGCCAAAGGAAGTGAAGGTCGAATGTTTAAGCAGACGTCTTCGGGCAAGTTCCTGTCCATCAATGAAAAAATATTCATTACTGATAAGGAATCGGAAGACATTGGCTCACTTTTCTTCGATGCGGATAAGGACGGGGATATGGATCTTTATGTGGTAAGTGGCGGAAACGATTTTGATGAAGATTCAGTTGAACTACAAGATAGACTTTACATTAACGACGGCAGGGGCAATTTCTACAAAAATACTAATGCCCTACCAAAGATGCTTTCCAGCAATTCCTGTGTCAAGGCCAGTGATATTGACGGAGATGGGGATTTGGACCTTTTTGTGGGCGGCCGATTGGTTCCTGGTAAATATCCCACCGCACCAAGAAGTTATATTTTGCAGAACAACGGTAAAGGCACTTTTACGGATATCACCTTTACTGTAAACCCAGATCTTGAATATCCCGGAATGGTCACAGATGCTTTGTGGACCGATTTTGATAATGATAATATTAATGATCTAATTCTGGTAGGTGAATGGATGAAAATCAGGACATTCAAAAATGTAAGTGGTAAACTTGTGGAAGTATATGAAAACAATGGCCTGAACGATTCCGAGGGCTGGTGGAACAGGATTGAACAAGGTGATTTTGACAAGGATGGTGATATGGATTATATAGTAGGAAATTTTGGAAGAAATTCCCAGTTAAAAACCTCGCCTTCCGAACCAGTAACTTTGTATACCAAGGATTTTGATAGCAATGGCTCTTTAGATCCCATATTGTGTTCCTATAACTTGGGAGAGGAATTTCCTGTTTTTTCAAAAGATGACATGGTGGGTCAATTGAGTGGGCTCAAAGGCAAATATTTAAATTATTCAGACTATGCATCTGCCAGAATTACGGATGTATTTAGCCCTGAGGAACTAAAAGGGGCTATGGTCTTAAAAGCCAAAAATTTCAATACCAGTTATATGGAAAACCTGGGAGATGGAAAATTTAAGATCGTACCCTTGCCAATCGAAACACAGTTTTCACCAATATATGGGATATTAAATGGGGATTTTAACAATGATGGCAACGAAGACGTGGTTGTTGGGGGTAATTTTTTTGGAACGAGGGTAAAATTTGGAAGATATGATGCCAATAAAGGCTTGGTCCTGTGTGGTGACGGAAAAGGCAATTTTAAACCTTCAACTGTAATGGAAAGTGGATTAAATATTGACGGAGAAATAAGGGATATTACCAAACTTACCTTGGCCGACAAAACAGAGGTAGTACTGTTCGTAAGAAACAATGACGGCATAGCAATGTATAAAATAGAATCAACTAAAAAATAGTAAAGTGAAAGTAAAGATTATCAGCTTAATAATTGCATTGGGATTATGTCTTGGAAGCATGGCCCAATCGCCATCTGCGACAATAAAGGAAGAAATAATGTCCTTGGATACGTACGACTTCAGTAAGCCTAACCCCATCCCAATCCTGACCGACAATGCCAAAATTTTCCCGTATTTCAAATATGAAGGATATGAAAATATCGCAAAGAAGAAAAATTGGAAGGTAGTTACTTTGGAAAATGCTTTTATCAAAGTTTTTGTACTACCCGAAATAGGAGGTAAAGTCTGGGGAGCAATAGAGAAAAGTACAGGTGAAGAATTTCTTTATAAAAATGAAGTTATTAAATTCAGAAATATTTCAATGCGTGGACCTTGGACCTCTGGCGGGATTGAGTTCAATTTTGGAATTATAGGGCATCACCCGTCTACTGCTACTCCAGTAGATTATGTGGTAAAAACAAATGATGATGGAAGTGTAAGCTGTGTCGTAGGTAGCGCCGACCTACCCTCAAATACGGATTGGAGGGTAGAAATAAGGCTTGAAAAGGACAAGGCCTACTTTGAAACCAATGCCTCTTGGTACAATGGTTCCCCTATTGATCAATCCTATTACAATTGGATGACCGCTGCGGCAGTTGTTTCGGACGATTTGGAGTTCATCTATCCAGGAAATCAATTTTTGGAGCACGGAGGAGCAGCCAAACCGTGGCCAATAGATGCTGAAGGCAGAGATCTTTCCCTCTATAAAAACAATAATTTTGATAAGGATATTTCCGAACATGTGGTAGGCGATTATAAAGACTATTTTGGCGGATATTATCACAATAGAAATTTTGGTTTTGGCCACTGGGCACCCTATGAAGAAATGCCGGGACAGAAACTCTGGTTATGGTCTATGGCAAGGTCGGGAGCTATTTGGGAGGATTTACTGACTGACACCGATGGACAGTACATGGAGTTCCAAGCGGGGCGACTTCTTAATCAATATTCTCCAGGAGAAACCAACCCAATTTCACAAGCAAATTTTGAACCCTATGTCATGGACCGTTGGAAAGAAATCTGGTTTCCTTTCAAAGAAATTGGTGGAATGGTAGATGCTACGGAATACGGCGTCCTTAACGTTAAGGAATCGGGTAAAGGACTCTATATCGGTATCAATGCCCTACAAAACCTAAGTGATAATTTAACGGTATCCATCAATGGGAAAGAAGTTTTTTCTAAGGAAATCATCTTAAAGCCCATGGGAGTTTTTTCTCAAGAGCTTCCATTAAAGGACTCCGGGGAAATAGTGGTAAAATTAGGGGATAAAAAATTATTTTATACCTCCAATGGTGAAAGTACCCTCATAAAACGTCCGTTTATTGATGATGAAGCAATAAAGATCTCCATGAGCGAACAACTGTACCATGAAGGTTGGGAGGCACTAAAGTTTAGGGATTATGAACTCGCCAGCAAAAAATTAAATGAATTGGTGGATTTGGACCCCTTGCATCAGGATGGATTGTTGAAGTTGGCAGGATTGGAATATCGAAAAACGGATTATCACAAAGCTCTGGAATATGTAAATAGGGTTTTAAAATTGGACACCTATAATACTGAAGCCAATTACTTGGCCGGAATTATATATCGTGCCCTAAATGACAGTATTAATGCTTTGGAATCTTTTGGCTGGGCTGCCAGAAGCATGAAGTACAGATCTGTATCCTATGCCCAAATGGCCGAAATTTATTTCTCGTTACAAAATTTGGAAAGAGCAAATCTATATGCCAATAAAGCGTTGGATTACAATACCTACAACCTAAATGCACGAAAAATTAAATTATTGTTGCACAGGAAATACAACAAGTCCAATGCATTTAATGAAGAATATAACGCACTAATAAAAATAGATCCCTTAAATCATTTTGCTCTAATAGAATCCCAATTATTATCAGGGGATACCCCTCTTATTATGCCAAAGGAAATCAATAATGAATTTCCCGATGAATCCATTCTGGAACTGGCCATATATTATAAGTACATAGGATTGGTATCAGAGGCCATGGAGATCCTAAAATTGTCCAAAACATCGAATGCCAAAATACACCTTTGGGCTGCTTATTTAACCCAAGATATGGCTGCTGGGCCCAGTAATGAATATTTGGCTAAGGCCATAGCAGATCCTGTGGATTTTGTTTTCCCCTATAGGCAAGAAACCATTGATGTCCTTCAGTGGGCCATCTCCCAAAATGCCAATTGGAAATTTAAATACTATTTGGCGCAGAATTATATTGCTGTAGGACAAAAGACTTTAGGATTACAGCTCTTAAAGGAATGTGGAAATGAACCAGATTCCGACATTTTTTATCGTTTTAGGGCGAAGATGTTCAAAAATGAAGATTATGCTGCCAATGAAAAGGATTATTTAAAAGCACTGCAGCTAAACAATACCGATTGGAAACTTAGGGAAGAAGTGATTCAATTTTATTTAGATAATGATAAAATTGAAACAGCCTATAAATTGGCTAAAAAGTCCTACTCCAAATATCCCAAGAATGCCAACATAGGATTGATTTATGCCAAATCTGCCCTGTTGAACAATCAATATGGAAAAACTATTGAAGTCTTAAACGACATATTGATATTACCTTTTGAACATGCCTCCGAAAGTAAAAAGATATATACCGATGCCCATATTTTAATGGCTTTGGATAATATGCAATCCAAGAATTACAAGAGGGCTATATCCTTCTTGGAATCGTCAAAAGAATGGCCGGAAAATCTGGGAGTTGGAAAACCTTTCCATGCCGATGAAAGACTACAGGATTATCTACTTGCAGTCAATTTTGAATTGCTTAAAGATTCCAGAAAAAGTGAACAGTTATTGACCAACATATTGTCCTATCAAAATAACAATAAGAAGATGGTATCCGCTAATGAGCTGTTTGAACTATTGTCCCTTAAAAAATTGGGAAAGAGCGCCGAACTGGAATCCTCCATAAATCGAATTTCAAATATCAATACCATTATGGGCAAGTTGATTTTGGCTTTGTATCATAATGATGCTGCAGCACTGAAGGAAATAAGAACCCAAAACGTTTTGAACCATCCGTCTCTGAAAATATTGGAAGCAGCGAGTAAATATTGATTGCATTTGCCAGAAGTATTTTAACTTAAAGGTCAGTACTATAATTCAAGGAGCTACCAACCATTAATTAATTGGTTTTAGTTATAAATCTTTCAAAAAAAAGAGGCTGTCTAAAAAGTCAAGACAGCCTCTTTTTTATTCGGGTAGGTATCGGAGAACTATTCTCAAATACGCAAATTATGGAGGGGTTGAAATACTTTTTAGACGCCCTCTTTTAAATTTGGTACGCCAATATATTACATGGCCCCCCACTCTTTCAAGGAATCTTTGTTCATCTTAATATAATCATCATTACCTGCTGCTTCGGCAGCGGCCAAAGATTTTTTAGCAGTTTCAATGGCTTGTTTTTTGTCACCTGCCTTAGCGTAGATCAATGATTGTTGTCTCAACTGCCAAAAAGCTGGTTTCTCCGTCATGCTCATGGCTTTATCCATCCATTCCTTGGCCTTATTGATATCCTTACCGGAATTCATATAATATACAGCAGCTGCATAATAATCATTGGCGTCCGGGCCTTTCATTACTTTTTCTATTGAACTTGTTACAGCCTTGTCCGTAGGAACATCAAACTTAACACCTACATATGCATCTGACCAAAACATGCCTAAAGTGGCAGCGTTATCAGAAAGGCCATCTATAGAAATCGTAAAAGTTTCAACCTCAAATGGCAGATTTTGCACTTGAGCAGTGGTTTTGGCGGCTACCTTGCTTTCATCCCAATCAGACGGAGTTCCGCCACCATTGTAATCGGTATAGAAAATAACTTCCCAGGAACTAGCTCCCGGCTTGGTAAAAATAGCATAGGAACCAGCTTTAAGTTCTTGACCTCCAATCTTTACATTTTCACTAAAGGTTATTTTGGTCCTGGCGTTGGCCCCTGTTCTCCATAATTTATCATAAGGCACCAAATCCCCAAAAATGGTTCTTCCACGCATGGATGGCCTGGAATATTCCACCGTTACATCGGTCAATCCAACCTTTTGGATCAAAGTAGAGGACGGACTCGCTGCCGGCGTTGAGATCTGTGACTGTAGTCCGAAGGATACAGCAATCATAAATACTAAAAGTGTTATTTTTTTCATGTTGATAAGTGTTTAGAACGTTTCTGCTAAATTACATATTAAAAGCCTAATCTGGAAGTGGGTTTGTAGTATTGTATCCAACGAATAATAATATTTTCCAAATCGATAATGATATATAGCCTATCATGTTTTACTCCTTTTTTACTAAATTTATAGAACGCCAATATTTGATATATGACAGAGAACAAAACCAGACCTAACAATAATTCCGTCATAGCCTTTCTAAATTCTGTTGAGGGCGAAGAAAAGCGTAAGGATTCACATGCATTATTGCAATTGTTTAAAAGTATAACCCTTGAACCTGCAGTAATGTGGGGTGAAAGTATAGTCGGCTTTGGCAGTTATCATTACAAATACGATTCTGGTCGGGAAGGAGATATGTGCATCACGGGATTTTCCCCTAGAAAGTCCAATTTTTCAATCTACATCATGTCTGGATTTTCCAATTACCAGGATCTATTGGAACAATTGGGGCCCCACAAAACGGGCAAAGCCTGTCTGTATGTAAAACGATTATCGGATATTGATATGGACGTTCTTTCCGAAATTATACGATCATCCTACCTTCATTATAAAAACAAACATTCCCAATAAAGATTCTTATGCAAAACTTCACTAAGTATCTAAAAACCAAGGCGAATATAGCGGAACCTGAATTTCAGCTGCTTATAAAAAAAGTGGAATTCAGAAATATTGAGAAAGGGGAAGTGCTTTTGCGTCCGGGAGAAGTTTGTAGACATTCCTTCTTTGTTGAAAATGGTCTTTTACGGTCCTATACGGTTGACGACGCAGGTAAGGAACATATAATTCAGTTTGGTTCAGAAAATTGGATCGTTTCCGATAGGAGCAGTGCTTTTTTTAATGAACCTTCAGATTTGTTTATCGATGCCATAGAGGATACCGAAGTAGTTTTAATAAGTTCGGACTTTATAAACGAAGCCAGTGAAATAAGTTCTTCATTTAGAAACTACAATCAAATTGCCCTTCAGAACCACATTAGACACCAACAAAAAAGAATAAATCTTTTGTTGAGCGCAAGTGCTGAAAGGAGATATATGAATTTTATTAAATTATACCCCGATCTAACCTTAAGAGTGCCACAATGGATGATTGCTTCTTATTTGGGCATTACCCCGGAGAGTCTTAGTAGGGTACGAAAAGAATTGGCTCATAAGAATTTTAAGCCTAACTAGCGATTACATTACTTATCATACATCAATGCACAGAATCCCATTTCCTTGTATTATTGTTATATAATTATTAAATAGATATAGATGAATACAAAGAATATAGAAATAGTAGTGGCTCCAAGGGAACCGCACTATGTGGGTGACGGATTTAGGGTACATAACTTTATCCCCAGTGGATATAGGTTGGATATGGAAAGAATGGATCCTTTTATTCTTTTGGACTACAATTCCCCATTTTACTTCCCTCCTACCGATAAACCTAGAGGTGTTAGTGTACATCCGCACAGGGGTTTTGAAACGGTTACCATAGCATATCAGGGGAAAGTAGCCCATCATGACAGTTCGGGCAATAGTGGGGTGATTGGCGTAGGGGATGTACAGTGGATGACCGCAGCCTCAGGGATACTTCATAAGGAATATCACGAAGAGAAATTTAGTAAAGAAGGCGGGTATTTTCAAATGGCACAGCTTTGGGTAAACCTTCCAGCAAAATATAAAATGTCTGCTCCAAAATATCAGGGAATAACCAATTCCCAGATAAATAAATATCAGTTGGAAGACAATAAAGGGCTCATTGAAGTCATTGCGGGGAGCTATAAAAATGTTGCCGGCGCAGCATCAACCTTTTCCCCTGTTAATATGTTGAATGCTAGAATTGAAGAAGGTGGTAAAGCGGGTTTTAGCTTTCCAGCTGCCTACAATACTGCCTTACTGGTAGTTGCCGGGGAAATAAAGGTGAATGGAACGCAGACTGTAGCCGAAAATCACTTTGTCCTCTTTGAAAATGAGGGTGAAGACTTTAATATCGAGGCCACTAAAAAGTCGATTGTTCTAATTTTAAGCGGTGAGCCTCTTAACGAACCAATAGCTGCCCAAGGGCCCTTTGTAATGAATACCCGTGAGGAAATAGCCCAAGCAATAAAAGATTATAATTTGGGCAAATTTGGCTATTTGGAGGAATAAAGTGTAAATTGGAAATAGGATTATTGGATTATATTGTATAAATAATAACGATAGCTATGGAATACAAATTAATAGATAATACGGAAGGAAAGCAATATGAATATCATATTAATGGCGTTATTGCCAAAATTGAATATATAAGGACAAAAGATAAAATTTATCTTACCCATACGGAGGTTCCCAAGGAATTGGAAGGCCAAGGAGTGGCCTCCGCCTTGGTTAAGGATGTCTTGAAGGATATAGAAAGTAAGGAATTGACCTTGATTCCCATGTGCCCCTTTGTAGCTTCCTACATAAAAAGGCATCCAGATTGGAAAAAATTAGTACTAAAAGGAATTAATATCGCGTAATTATGGACAAGAAAGAAAATTCAAAGGAATACACCAATGGTGAAATTACTGTAGTCTGGAAACCTTCAAAATGCATTCATGCTGGAGTATGCGTCAAAACCTTGCCACAGGTTTATGATCCAAAAGGGAAACCGTGGATAAAGCCAGAGATGGCAACGACCGAACAATTGAAATCGCAGATCGCAAATTGTCCGTCCGGGGCCCTATCGTTTTATATGAACGGCAAAAGCTAAAAACTTATATCTATCGACAAATTTGAAATGCACGATTCACCAATTAAAGAGTATCTTTATGCTGGACTAAGCGATCGTAAAGGGAGCATTAGTTTCAAGTTTTAATGATGTAATGTTTTAAACGAAGTCTAGAAGAATGATTAATATATTTCTTAAAAGTTTCCATTTAACAGGACTCAAAATATGTCTTGTCCTCTTCTCCTTGCCAATGATTATTAGTTGTTCCGAGGAAAAGGCCGTAAGTCATATAGACCCCATTAATTGGCAAAAGAGATCCTTGGCCCTACCTGCTCAGGACTCACTTATTAAAGGTAGTTCTTATTTGTCCATATACTCGTCCATATACGATGGCACGGAAAGAACGCTGCATCATTTAACGGCTACGGCAAGTATGAGGAATGTTAGTAACACCGATTCTATATATATCCTAAAAGCTGAATATTACAATACGCAAGGAGATCTTATTCGCACCTATTTTAACAAGCCTATATTTCTGAAACCTTTGGAAACCATAGAAATTGTTATCGATCAAGATGATGAACATGGGGGTACAGGCGCCAATTTTGTTTTTGATTGGGCTGTGGAATCTCATAATCACGAGCCTATTTTTGAAGCCGTTATGATCTCGACTACAGGACAACAGGGAATTTCCTTTACTACTCGGGGAATAAAATTGTAGGCTTTCTATTCGGCCATTAATTTGACTTTGCATCAAATCTTCCTTCCTGTACCAAACAAAAAAAAAGACTATATTTAATTAGGTCTAGTCTAAAGCATATTTACCAACAGTGTTGTTGTTTCTTATAACCTAATTCATTGCCGCATTATGATCAAGGTACCTTCTTTTGGGAGTAAACTAAGAAAAAATATAGTGGAGGTGCCCGAGGCAATCAACACTTGTTCAGGAATACGTGTTTTTGGGCAATTACTAAAATCTTTTCTTTTCTGTACAGATGTTGCCATCATTA
The DNA here is from genome assembly GCF_000733925.1 of Arenibacter algicola. Lineage (NCBI taxonomy): Bacteria > Pseudomonadati > Bacteroidota > Flavobacteriia > Flavobacteriales > Flavobacteriaceae > Arenibacter > Arenibacter algicola. The sequence goes on along the minus strand of NZ_JPOO01000003.1, from coordinate 135,900 downwards.
GAAACACTAATGCCAATGCTATAATTGCCGTCTATCCCTTTACTCCCCAGCCTCTAATTAGCCATGCCTTGATTTTGGCAGCCGACAAACCTATATTTTGTGGTGTTGGTGGTGGAATTACAACAGGTAAAAGATCTGTGGAACTGGCTTTGCATGCAGAGTTTCAAGGAGCCTTGGGGGTTGTCTTGAACAAACCAACTCCCAATGAACTTATAGCCAGATTAAAGTCGAAAATTGACATTCCAGTTACCATTACCATGGTTTCTGAAAAGGATGACATAAAAGGAAGAATAGCCGCTGGGGTGGATATCTTTAACGTTTCAGGAGCGGGTAAAACTGCTGACATTGTTAAGCGCATTAGGGATATTGACAGCGATATAGCCATTTTGGCCACAGGAGGCCATTTGGAGGAAGACATTATAAGAACCATAGAAGCAGGTGCCAATGCCATTAGCTATACGCCTCCTTCCACAAGCGAGTTGTTCAAGGATATCATGTTAAAGTACAGAAGCGAATAATTATATATTGATCAAAATCCAAACTTAAAACCAATAACCCTTATTGCATGAATATCATACACAGTATCCCAGAAAACATTTTTGAAAGCATAGGAATTGCAGCCGGCCTAAGTGCCTGTCTGGTCATAGCTATACAGGTCTATAAAGAATACCGCTATAAAGGTCCCAGCAGCCTCTCCAATGGCTTTATTTTTGGCTGGGTATTTATTTATCTGTTTTGGTGTTTTTACGGAATCCGTTTTAATACCGTAGCCCTTTGGCTTACCAATGCCATTGCGGTAGTTCTCCAATTGGCTCTCTGTTTTATTGTGGTTAGAAAAAGAAAACTATATAGTTCGCAAACCTAACGTTTAGAGTATTATTTTTTTAGCATGAAAACAATGAAGAATGCCTTTATTGGCGTATTTATTCTTTTGGTACTCTTGGATCTGGTGACAGGATACCTGCATTATCAAGTCCTAAGGCAGTTCACCAAACCGCTTATACTCCTTTCACTACTATTGTTTTTTGGGGTATATGGAAGGCAGCTTGCCAAAAAGATATATCGGTACAGTTTGTTAGCGCTTTTCTTTTCCTTATTGGGAGACATATTCCTGCTCTATGATCATCTCTCACCCTTGTATTTTATGTGTGGACTAATAGCTTTTCTGCTTGCCCATATAACTTATTCCTTGGTTTTTCTTATCCAGGGCAAAACTATATTTAAAAAGGAAATTGGCGTGGTAGCCGCCTTATTGCTGGTCTATGGCACTACCCTGTTCATAATTCTTCAGGATAATTTGGGGGCGTTAAAAATCCCTGTAATTATTTACATCTTAGGTATTCTAGCAATGGCCGTTTCTGCTTACAGTAGAAAGGATCAGGTTAATCATATAAGTTTCCAATTGGTATTTATTGGAGCCATGTTCTTTGTCTTGTCCGATAGTATTCTTGCCATCAATAAGTTTCTTGTGATTATACCGGGATCACACATTCTGGTAATGGGTACTTATGCCGCGGCACAATATTTAATTGTAAGAGGTTTGTTAGTGGGTAATGACTGATTATATTCAAGTTCAAGAGATATCGGCGGTAGAAACCTACCCATTAAGGCATGAGGTAATGTGGCCAAACATGCCTATGGATTATATTGTCCTTCCCAATGATGAACAGGGAATCCATTTTGGACTCTTTTCAAATGATACCTTAATTGCAGTTGCCTCATTATTTATAGAAAACAACATTGCACAGTTCCGCAAACTTGCCACGGCTATCCCAGAACAGGGAAAGGGCTATGGCAGCCAACTCCTCTCCCATCTCATGGCCTACGCCAAAAACAAAAAAGCATACAAAATATGGTGCAATGCCCGAACGGACAAAAAAGAATTTTATTTAAAATTTGGTTTGGAAGTCACCAACATTGCTTTTAGAAAACACGAAATTGACTATGTGGTAATGGAAAAAATTATAATACCTCAAAAATAACCACTAAAACAGTTGAGCACTTACTATTTTATTCATTTTTAAGTACCTTTCTTTCCTGCAAAATTATGCGCTTTGTATTCAACCTATTTCAACCTTATATCATTATCCTATTTAAAAATTAAAACCTATTAATATGTATAAATCTTTATTTCCAATATTATTTTTTTTTAGCATTCAAATCCATGCTCAAAGCTTTGATTTTAAGATCGACCACTCCTCCCTAATCGTCAATAATCTGGACACTACTGCAGATTTCTATTCCAACATTCTAAAGTTAAAGGAAATTCCACACCCTGACAAAGCACCTGGCTTTCGTTGGTTTGCTGTCCAGGGCAATTCACAGCTGCATCTGATCTATAAGGATACAGTGGTAATGAAGAAGCATAAATCCATGCACCTTTGTTTATCCACACCAAACTTGGAGACCTTTATTGAACATTTGGAAAGTAACAACGTGGAATATGAGGATTGGCCGGGGACAAAAGGAGCGGTTACCTTGCGTTCGGATGGAGTACGACAGATATATCTCACAGATCCCGAAGGCTATTGGATAGAAGTCAATAACGCCAAGCACGATTAAAAAATCCAGTCTATAATTTGGCTAGATTTAGTAAATTTGGCTTTTAACCAAAAATATAAATTGAAGCATATGAACAAGGACAATGAGCAACGGGCTACTGTAATAGATTCCCTCCTTAAAAATAAGGCCACGAATTGGCAGGAAGTCCTTTCCACTGTGATTTCCGCTTTTGACTGTACTACGGGTACTATTCATTTTTTGGATGAAAAATCCGGATTGTTAAAGGTCCAGGCGCATCAAGGCATTCCACCCTTTTTAATCCCCAAACTTTCCGAGATTCCAATTGGTAAGGGAATGGCGGGAATAGCGGCGGAACGGCGTGAACCGGTTGAAATGTGCAACCTACAAACCGATGATTCCGGGGTGGCGCGTCCTGCAGCCAAAGAAACAAAAGTTGAAGGCTCCATAGCTGCTCCAATGATGCTCAATGGGAAATTATTTGGAACCTTGGGAATTGCCAAACCCGTTCCTTATGATTTTACCGAGGAAGAAGTGAGCGATCTTTTGACTATTGGCGAAAAAATTTGTAAGGCAATAAGCTCATAGACACCTTGACCCAATGGCATTCTTAAAGTCTTGATACAAATACATTAGTGCATCTACAAAATTAAACAAGGACTTTCGTTTGGAAAGTCCTTGTTTAATTTATAATGTTTTATTCTTGACTAAACTCTGGTGATTTTGGCACCAATAGCCCTCAATCTTGTATCTATATTTTCGTAACCCCTATCTATCTGTTCAATATTATGAATGGTAGAAGTGCCTTTAGCGGACAAGGCTGCTATCAGCAAAGAAACACCCGCCCTAATGTCCGGAGACACCATGGTGGTGGCTTTTAGGCTGGATTTGAAGTTATGACCTATAACAGTAGCCCTATGTGGATCGCAAAGAATAATCTTGGCCCCCATATCTATTAATTTATCCACAAAGAACAAACGGCTTTCAAACATTTTTTGATGGATCAAGACCTCACCTTTTGCTTGGGTGGCCATTACCAGAATAATACTCAACAAGTCTGGCGTAAGGCCAGGCCATGGCGCATCTGCCACGGTTAAAATGGAACCGTCTATATAATTCTGGATCTCATAACCATCCTTATGTTCGGGAATAACGATATCGTCCCCTTTTCGTTCCAGTTGTATCCCCAACTTTCTAAAAACAGTAGGAATTTGGCCCAAATCGTCCCAACTAACATCTTTAATCGTTAGATTGCTCCTAGTCATTGCGGCCAGGCCGATCCAACTACCGATTTCGATCATATCCGGAAGCATACGGTGGTCTGTGCCTCCAAGTCTATCAACACCTTCTATTTCCAATAGATTGGAGCCGATTCCCGTAATTTTGGCTCCCATCCTATTCAACATTTTGCACAATTGCTGTAAATAAGGTTCACAGGCTGCATTGTATATGGTGGTTTTGCCATCCGCAAGTACTGAGGCCATAACAATATTCGCTGTTCCGGTAACCGAAGCCTCATCCAAGAGCATATAGGTGCCCTTCAATTTTTTGGCTTCAACACCATAAAAGTGTTCCTCCTTATTATATCTAAATTTGGCACCCAATTTTATAAAACCTTCAAAGTGGGTATCCAATCGCCTACGTCCTATTTTATCACCGCCCGGTTTTGGAATATACCCCTTACCAAATCGCGCCAATAATGGACCTACGAGCATAATGGACCCTCTAAGGCCCCTTCCGTCCTCTTTAAATTGGGCAGATTGCAGGTATTCCAAATTAATGTCATCTGCCATAAAAGTATAAGACCCTTGACCTTTCTTTTGGATCTTAACACCCAAATCCTCCAATAAGGATATCAGTTTGTTTACGTCTACAATATCCGGGATATTGGTAATCGATACTTTTTCTGAAGTAAGTAGTACGGCACAGAGTATTTGTAATGCTTCATTCTTTGCCCCTTGCGGCGTAATTTCACCATGTAATTGATGACCGCCTTCTATTCTAAATGTTCCCATTAAGGTTGGAGAAGATTAATACCGCTTTTTACCGCGGTTTTGATTTCTTTGCGTTTTTTTACCAGAACTGGTCCTAGGTGTTTTTGCCACACGATTTTTAAGGAATTGGCCACTTTCGGTCAAGTTTTCCCCTTCTTTGGCAAGATCTATTTGTCCGTCGCTCAACTCGTAAAGATGCTTAAAAATGGCCTTGTCGTCCACTGTGTCCTTGTTCCAATTAAGGTAACACTTTTTCATGTGGTTGGCTATGGCATATTCCAATCCGTCTCGCATATCACCTTTTTCCCACTTAACGGCCACATCGATCATACGTTTTATGTTGTTTCCATAAAACCTATATTTCGGAAAATTTTGAGGGTATTCCAATGGATCGGGACGCTTTTGCAAGGTCTCTTTAGAGGTGATGGGAAATGGCGATTCCACGTTCAATTTAAAATCGGACATGATAAACAATTGGTCCCATAGTTTATGTTGAAAATCGGGTACATCCCTCAAATGTGGCTGAATATTGCCCATAACACTTATGATGGCCTGGGCCACACGGTTACGTTCCGCATCGTCCTCTATGGAGATGGCATGGTCCACCATTTTCTGGAAATGACGTCCATACTCGGGTATAATGAGCTTTGGTCGCTCAGTATTGTATTCTAAGTTTTCTACTAAATTCAAATTGAAATATTTATTGCTATTTATTTATGATAAGGAAGTACTCTTATAACGTCTGCAAATTAACAAAATTATGCCACAAATACTATTTTAGAGTGATATTACCCCTTTAACCTCCCCTACTTCCTTGTATTTTTGTATTACTTCATCGGGATTTTTAAGATTCACGGTAATGCTCAAACTGGTATATTTTGCATTTTTAGACTGCTTGGATTCGATTACCGCCCCCGTATTATCAAAAATATCCTGTATCTGTTTAATCTTTGTTGTGTCGGTAGGTACTATAAACTTGTACAGGTAGTTGGAAGGCCATTTGCTACTTTCAGCTAATTGTTCCCGTAATCTACCATAAAATTCCTCTGATTTATCCTGATCCATGCCAATGTTTTTGCAAATATATAAAGTATCATTGTCAATTTTTTAATCTTAGGCCTATTTCATTACTTTGCAACACCATTTTATGCATGTAATTGCAAAACCTTAAACGCCGCTATTTGGATTTAGAAAGAATTGTCATCACAGGTGGACCCAGTACGGGAAAGACATCTATCATAGAAATAATTGAAAGGCAAGGCTTCTTTTGTTTTAGTGAAATATCCCGCGAGATTACCTTGGAAGCCAGGCAGCAAGGAATTCCACAGTTATTTGTTTCGGATCCTTTACTGTTTAGCGAAAGAATTATAGACGGCCGGATCAGGCAATTTCAGGCAGCCAGTGAGGTAGACAGACCCATTGTTTTTTATGATCGCGGTATACCGGACGTAGTGGCCTATATGGATTGTTTTGGTCAGTCCTATGGTGAGCATTTTGTAGAAAGCTGTAAGAATTTCAGATACGACCACGTATTTTTACTGCCACCTTGGAAAGAAATACACGAGTCCGACAATGAGCGCTATGAAAACTTTGAGGAGGCAGAGCGTATCCATACCTTTTTGGAAAAGGCCTACAGCACATATGGCTACAAAATTATAAATGTACCCAAGGAAACCGTAGAAGGAAGAGTTACCTTTATACTTAATAAATTAAAAAGGCTATAGTGCTGCAGCACCCTAAGGATATACTGGAAAAATTTTGGGGGTTTCCTGATTTTAAAAATTCCCAGGAAGACATCATAAGCGCCGTATTGAACGGACAGGATGTTTTGGCCCTGCTCCCAACGGGAGGTGGCAAATCCTTGTGCTTTCAGGTACCGGCATTGGCCCGAGAAGGTATTTGTATTGTGGTATCGCCCTTAATAGCCTTGATCCGAAACCAGGTAGACACCCTAAAAAAAATGGGCATAAAGGCCATTGCCCTAACTGGGGGCATTTCTTTTGACGAAGTAAACAACCTTTTGGACAATTGCCTGTATGGCAACTATAAATTCCTATACCTTTCCCCGGAAAGACTACAACAGGAATTGGTACAGGAGCGCATCCGGCAAATGAACGTTAACCTTATTGCTATTGACGAAGCGCATTGCATTAGTCAATGGGGCAACGATTTTAGACCTGCCTACTTGGAATGCCATATTTTAAAGGAATTGGCACCTAATGTGCCTATGATAGCATTGACCGCCACGGCTACGGAGATGGTGGTCAAGGATATCTGCAACAATTTACATTTGGAACAACCATTGGTGGTGAAGGATTCCTTTTCCAGAAACAATATTAATTTTAATGTCTACTGGGAGGAGGACAAAAAATACCGCCTTAAGGAATTATGCGCCCAGACCAATACGAGCAGCATAGTCTATGTCCGAAGTAGAAAAATGACCATGGAATTGGCCTATTACCTATCCCAGCAAGGACATACGGCCACCTTTTTTCACGGTGGTATTTCCAAAAAGGACAAGGATACCAGATTAAACCAGTGGTTGGAAAACAAGGTAAAGATCATGGTGGCCACCAATGCTTTTGGAATGGGGATCGATAAACCGGATGTTGGCCTTGTGGTACATTACCAAATTCCGGACAGTATGGAAAATTACTTTCAGGAGGCCGGAAGGGCCGGAAGGGACGGAAAACCGGCAAATGCTGCCTTAATTACCAACCCCACGGACGAAGCCCAGGTACGAAAACAATTTTTAGGGGTCTTGCCCGATGTGGACTTTCTTAAGTTGTTGTACCGAAAACTGGCCAACTATTTTCAGATTCCCTTTGGGGAAGGCAGTGGCGAAACCTTTCAATTGCCCTTCAATTCCTTTTGCGAAACCTACAAACTAAATACTACCTTAACGTATAACGGTTTAAGGCTGTTGGATCAAAACTCCGTTATATCCCTGACCGAGGCATTTTCACAAAGAACAAGTATACGGATGATAGCTTCCAAGCATCAAATATTTGATTACCTGGAAAAAAACCGGGCATCGGCAACTATAGTCCAAACCATTCTTAGAACTTACGGTGGTATATTCGATTTTGACACCAAAATCAATCCCTTATTGATTTCGCGAAAAGCCAACACAAGCGAAAATGAGGTAATAGCGGTATTGGAAAAAATGGAAAAAGATGAAATAATCGAATACCATGCCCAACACAGCGATCTGGAAATTACATTTTTGGTACCCAGGGAGGATGAACGTACTATCAATATCTTCGCAAAAAAAATAAAACAGATACAGCAGGTTAAAAAGGACAATGTAGAAAGTATGTTGACCTATATAAAGGATTCCAAACAATGCAGAAGTCGGCACATTCTTAAATACTTTGGTGAAGCCAGCAAGGAGAACTGTGGTAAATGTGACGTATGTCTGCAAAAGAATCCTATAAACAATGACATTATTAAAATCATAGAACAGGATATTCTACAAATTTTGATGGTGAGAAAAGAAAGTTCCAGAGAGCTGATAAAATTATTGACCTATAAGGAAAGTTCCATTATTTTGGCTTTACAGCGATTATTGGAAGAGAGGAGAATAAGCGTAAATTCTATTAACCAGTACGAAATAATCAAAAAATGAGCAAACCACGAATAGTATTTATGGGTACCCCGGATTTTGCCGTGGCCATTTTGGACAAGCTAGTTAAAAGCAACAGTAATATTGTGGGAGTAATTACTGCTCCCGACAAGCCGGCCGGCCGTGGAAGAAAATTACACGAATCCGCCGTGAAGGTTTATGCCATGGAACATGGACTAAAAATTATGCAGCCCACCAATTTAAAGGATCCCAATTTTATAGAGGAATTGGAAGGATTACATCCAGAGCTTCAGATTGTGGTGGCTTTTAGAATGCTGCCCAAAGCGGTTTGGGAAATGCCAAAGTTGGGCACTTTTAACCTTCACGCTTCCCTCCTGCCCCAATACCGTGGAGCGGCCCCAATTAATTGGGCTATCATCAACGGAGAGCAGGAAACTGGGGTGACCACCTTCTTTATAGACGATAAAATTGATACTGGGGCCATATTGCTTCAAAAGAAAACCAACATTTCGGAAGAGGATACTGCCGGCACTTTGCACGATAAGCTGATGCATTTGGGAGCAGACCTAGTATTGGAAACTATTAACAAATTGGAGAATAAAGAAATAGCCCCATCCAAGCAGCAGGAAAATAGACCCTTAAAGGAAGCGCACAAAATCCACAAAGAGACCTGTGAAATTGATTGGAACCAGGATATTACAAGCATATATAATTTTATTAGGGGATTAAGCCCCTTTCCAACCGCATGGACTACCCTGCACAACGGGGAGGATGATCTGTTCCTAAAGATATACTCCGCCAAAATGGATTTGGAACCTCACCAATTAAAGGTAGGGACAGTTGCTGCCACCAAAAACGAACTAAAGGTAGCTGTAAAGGGAGGTTACATCAATTTATTGGAAATTCAACTGCCCGGAAAAAGAAAAATGACCACCAAAGAGGTGTTGAACGGATTAAAATTGGCAGAAAACGCCTATGTTGGGTAAACCCCTATGTTCATTGGGGGTGTGGGAAATCGTAAAAAAAACCCTACTTTATCAACAAACGTTTCAAGTTATCAACAAAATTGCGGATTTCCCCCCATTTTACTTGCGTTACTGGCAAATCCGTATAAATTTGTTGAAGTATTTAATTATAATTAATAACACTTAATTTATCGAAATTATGAACAAAACAGAATTAATCGATGCAATGGCAGCTGATGCTGGCATTACTAAAGCCGCAGCTAAAAAGGCATTGGAATCTTTCTTAGGAAACGTTGAAGGTTCTCTAAAAAAAGGTGGTAGAGTATCTCTAGTAGGTTTCGGATCATGGTCTGTATCTAAAAGAAATGCAAGAGAAGGTAGAAATCCATCAACTGGAAAGACTATCCAAATTGCAGCTAAAAATGTAGTGAAGTTTAAGGCAGGTGCTGATTTGAGCGGTGCAGTAAACTAGTCATAATATTATTATACATAGAAAGCACTTCTTTAACAGGAAGTGCTTTTTTTGTACAAAACACTTTTCAGATTAACAGATTTGTTTTATTTTAGAGATACTAGAACAAACAATATGGTTGCTGAAAAGCCAAAAAAAGGCAAACTCCTTATTGCTGAGCCTACACTTTCAGGTGATGTTTCCTTTAACAGGTCTATAGTCCTGTTGGCGGAGCACAACCATGAAGGGTCTGTTGGTTTTATACTTAATAAGCCTTTGGACTATAGTATAAATGATCTGGTAACCGAAATAGATATCCCTTTTCAGGTCTATAATGGGGGGCCTGTAGAACAGGACAATCTTTATTTTATCCACAAGGTTCCACAACTCATAGAAAATAGTATTGAAATATCCGACGGAATCTATTGGGGCGGAGATTTTGGTTCTATTGTGGACCTGATCAATAATAAGGTGATTTCTGAAAACGATATCCGCTTCTTTTTGGGATATTCCGGTTGGTCTTCCCTTCAATTGGATCAGGAATTGCATTCAAAATCTTGGGTCGTGGTAAAAAATGTCTATGAAAGTGCCATTATCCAAAAATCTTCCAATGCTTTTTGGAAAGAAAAAATGATGGAATTGGGAGGCAATTACCTGATATGGTCCAATGCCCCTGAAAACCCTAACCTAAATTAAACTTATATATTTAGTTCAACCTTGCAGCAGCGTTTAGCTTGCCCAATAAATCGGCTGCCACCTTAGTTTCGTACCCCTTCTTTCTATATTTTGTAATGGGCTGAATACCTGTGATTGCATTGGTTATGAACAGCTCATCCGCTTTTTGCAGCTCGAAGGGAGAAATAAAAGCTTCCTCAAATTGGTACTTGTCCAACGAACCTAAAATACCGATTAGCTTCTTGCGCACAATTCCGTTTAAGCAACCGTCTTTTAGGGACGGGGTTTTAATATGTTGGTCCTTTACCAAAAAGAGATTGCCATTAAGTGCTTCCACTACCCTTTTTTCCTGGTTTAGCAACAGACAGTTCTGGTAACCATTTTCGGAAGCAAAAATACTCCCTACAACGTTGATTGCCTTATTATTCGTCTTTAAGGTAGAAAGCATATCCGCGTTAACATAAAAGTCCTTAAAAAGTTCCACTTCATAGGCATCGCTATTAAGAGTAAAAAAGGGGGAATCCAAAGAGTTGGCTTCAATAATATAGGATACGTCATTGGTCTGTGGCAGGTATAGACCGCCATTATTTCTAAATACGGTAAATCGTATCCGGGCAGGTTTCTCCAACAGGCCGTTGGCTTCCACGCAGGCCAATAACTGTTCTTCCAAAAATTCCATGGTAAAATTCATAGGAATTTCCATTCTCAAGATCCGCATAGAGGCCATAAGCCTAAGATAGTGGTCCTCCCAAAAGAATATTTTTCCGTTTACTACCCTGATGGACTCGAACAGGGCATCGCCATAGCGCAGTCCCCTATTTTCGTGATTAAGGTAAGATGTGTTTTTAGAAAGTAGGTTTCCGTTAAAATTAACCATAAAAAAAGCCTTGAAAAATCAAGGCCAAAGATACATTTTATTCCATTAATGGATTAGGCCGAACCTAAAACCTGCTTTAAACTGGATACTTGGTTCTCCCAAAGCATTTTAGCTTCGTCTACTTCATCCTCATCTGCAAAATCTGTAATAAACAAGGAAACATCCTTAGTTATTTCGTCTACTATAATCCGCATTTCAAAAAAACTATCATCTTCTTCCGCTACCCAAGTAAACTTTACAAATTCATCGCTCTTGCGCTTTAATAATTTTGCCTGCTCTTCAGAGCCGTCCCAAATAAAATTGAACATTTCTCCTCTGGAATTTACGTTGTCTGCGAACCATTCGGAAAGTCCTGAGGGGGTAGATATATATTGATATAGTAGTTGTGGAGAGGATTGAATTACAAATTCAACTTCAAATTTTGTTTTATCGCTCATTCTAAATAGTGTTTATGGCGGACAATATATATATTTATAAATGATTAAAAAATAAAACCGAGATAATATTTTTAGCAATCTAATTTGGATAGGACAGAAAATTAACTTTATATTTGCACCCGTTAAAAACGGCATGGCGAGGTAGCTCAGTTGGTTAGAGCGTCGGATTCATAACCCGGAGGTCACGAGTTCAACTCTCGTTCTCGCTACAAGACTTAAGTTTATAAAAATCAACGGATTGGTTACTGCCAATCCGTTTTTTTATGACTTCTATTTCCGTATTTTTGCCCAAAATGTCTTTAGAAAGTGTAGCCTACCTACAAAATGGAGAAAAAACACCCGTTAAAATAAGTAACCCTATGCACTAGCTTATAATTTTCGATATCGTGAGCTAAAGCAGCCTATTTAAAGCTTTATTGATTTTCCCATTTGTACGATGTTTCCTTTTTTTAGGGGAAAGCCTTATAACAAGGGATTCTATTTTTAGAATTATGGCCCATCTTTCCAGAAAACAAAACCGACAGCCGTAATTTGGCAACTATCCAAAATTTGTAAGGAACATAATTCTAATACATTAATCCTTAAAAAACTGAATAAGATAGGCAATCAAAATACTTACCATTAGTCCTATGTTGACCTTTGCAAAGTCTTTGATTATTAATCGGTAAGTGTTTTTCATTTCCTTTTTATGCATAAGATAGCTGATAGCAATTTCCCTACCGGCCAAAATTCCTATAAAAGTCCAAGTGGTACTCATAGGAACATTATTGAGTGAAGTGAAGAAGTACAACAACAACCCATAGCAGGCATCTATGATGGTAGCCGACCGTATATGTTGGGTGTTCGATTTTTGATTGACGATTTCTTGTATCTTACCCCCCTTTACACGGAATATATAGGCCATAATCAAAAGGATGACCCCAAGGGATACAAGAAGTTCGTTTACTCCCAACTGTCTGGGTAAAAAGACATAGATGTTGGCAAAATCCTGTATTAGCCATTGAGACCACAAAAAACCGGTAGAAAACCATTGTGCGACCAGCCAGTATCTCCTTTGCTTCTTTTTGTCCATCAAACGAATGGATGCTTTGGATTCAAATTTCCTCGATATCACAAGATATAGGACCAATGCAGCCACAAAGGCCAACGAGTAACCAAAGATAGATTTAAGAATCATTTTCTCAATAAGCTGTCCGGAGGAGAATATGCTCAGTATCATAAATGTAGTACTGACCGGAATACCGATACGGGTAATGATCAATAAAGAAATGGGAGCCAAAAGATACCACCACGGCAAAGGATGGGGCAAGGGAATTTCGGATAACCTACCATAAGATACATCCCCTGTATTCGCGTACCAACCATAAAGAATGGTTGCCGTAAGTATGAATCCAGCGAATGCCCAAAGATACCACCATTTTATTTTTGTGTTAGAGGCTATAAACGTCCCCAAGGTCTGTATAACATCGTTTGCAATAACTGCATAGGCAGCGATTAAAAACCCAGCATAGAGTATTAGTTGATCCATCCAAAACGATATTTACTTATAATAGACAAAAAATTTAAACCGAGCAAAATTAGTTTATATTTTGAGCCACAGATCGTATTTTGATAAATTAATATGCTGTGATTTCTAACGTCAAAACAGCAGACATTCTATGTGTTTCTTATCGGTTTAATTCGAATGGGATCCACATTGGATAAATGGGGCTGATCAACAAATTGGTCCGGCTATCGTGGGCTACTTCTAAACAATATACACCGCAACTTGATTGTTGGGCCCTTGTCGTTTTTTATTCATGGGATGGTCTATTGATTTTTAAAGGTATTCATGAATGCTCTGGATTTGGGCGATGCAAAAATGAACAGAACACAAACTTGGCCATAGTCCGTTCTATTTTTCACGGTTTAAACACAACATTTGGGATTGACCCCTAAACACGTTCTGGAACACGATATTATACTTTAGCATCCAGGAACTACTGTAAATAGGGAGTTTATAAAAACTAAACAGAAATCCTCTACTCTACTATTTGGAAAATGATGAATACAACTGCAAGCTTTCTGAAAAACTATTTGATGCTGTCAGTTTTTTAGTTGAGGCCATCATTCAATGTCCGAAAATTGGCAATGGTTATCAAAAAGTTGGACACGGAAAAGAACGATATACCCCCAAAGGAAAATAATAAACGTAATGGATTGAATAAACTGAATCAAAACAGTACACACATACCGGCTAAAATTAATGAGGGTTGATTTCCAACTTCAATGTTTTGTTTATATTTACTAAGTTGTCAAATCTTGTTGATCTGGCTTTGTAATAAACGAAGAGAAAAATCCAAACCCGCCAGAAAAAACGTGATGCGGTTTGAAACCTTAAGAACATATCCTTTAGAAAATATTTTCCCTTTTAACAGATAGACTAACTTGATTCCACAGTACCGCGATTTTAAAAAAATATGAGCAATAAAGATAAAGAGCATTTCCAAGAGAACAGTCCCTTTTATTTCCCTTTAGAAGTTACTCCTAGGAAAGGGCGACTACCAATATCACGGGAAGACTATGAAAACAAGCCCAGTGGCGACATCTTTGGCAAAATACAGGATGCCGGGATGAGGTGGAATCATAAAGATGTAAATCAGTCAGAATTCCTTATAATGAGTACTGCAGGAGGATTAAAGAACGGTGAAGAGACACTGGCACTGGGCATGCACTCAGGTCATTTCGAGTTGGGAGATGCCGCAAAAGTGGCTGCAAGCGCTTTCAAAAGTCGCTCTACCAAACCCTATTATGTATCGGTATCCGACCCATGTGATGGACGTACCCAAGGTACTACAGGCATGATGAATTCCTTGGCCTATCGTAATCATGCCGCCACAGTTTTAGGAGACTTAAGACGCTCTTTGCCCAATCGCAAAGGGGTAATGGGCATAGCTACTTGTGATAAAGGCCTACCTGCGATGATGATGGCATTGGCGAATGAAGCTGATCTACCTACGATTATCATGCCCGGTGGAGTGACATTGATCGCCAAAGGAATCAAAGATTTGGGTTCGGTACAATCCTTGCCATCGCTTGTTTCCCATAGAGAAATATCATTGGCAGAGGCCCAGTCCCAAGGATGTGCTTCTTGTGGGACACCAGGTGGAGGTTGTCATTTTTTGGGAACGGCAGCCACCTCCCAAGTCGTAGCAGAAGCATTGGGAATGGCATTGCCACATTCGGCACTTGCGCCTTCGGGAGGGAAAATCTGGTATGCCCTTGCTGAAGATTCGGCCATTGCCCTGGTTAATTTGGCAGAAAACAATATATATACCAGTCAGATCCTCACACAAGATGCCGTGTACAATGCTATGGTCGTACATGCAGCTTTTGGCGGATCCACTAATCTCTTACTTCATATTCCTGCTATAGCCCATGCAGCCGGATTAAAGATGCCTACCCGGGAAGAATGGGAGAATATCAACCGACAAACGCCTCGATTGGTCAATGTGCTCCCAGCAGGGAAATACTCCACGGCACACGTATATGCTGCCGGTGGAGTACCAGAGGTAATGTTACATTTGCGAAAATTAGGTCTGCTGAAAGAAGACTGCCTCACAGTTACGGGCAAAACATTGGGCGAAAATTTGGATGTCTGGGAGCAGGGAGGCAAAATGTACGCTTGGGAAGCTGAAAATAAAAGAGATAGACGTAAACAAGTACGATTTAACCTCCAGACATTTAATCCTGATGCACATCCTGATAAAGTGATACTATCACCTGAAGCAGCAAACAAGGCCAACATGAAAAGCACCTTAACTTTCCCCACTGGAAATTTGGCACCAGAAGGAGCGCTGATCAAAAGCGGTGCAATTGCTCCAGAAATGATCGATGACAACGGCATATACTATAAAAAAGGAGTTGCTAAAGTATTTGTCTCTGAAGCCAATGCCATGAAGGCAATTAATCATGGAGAGGTAAAACCAGGTCAAATTATCATATTGATGGGAACAGGCCCAAGTGGCACAGGAATGGAAGAAACCTTCCAAATCACGGGCGCTCTGAAACAATTATCCTTTGGAAAAGAGATAGCCCTAATTACCGATGGACGTTTTTCTGGCGTTTCTACAGGAGCATGTATAGGACATGTTGGTCCTGAAGCTCTCGTAGGAGGACCTATTGGAAAGGTTCAGGATGGAGATATCATTGAAATCAAAATTGATTGCGATAATCTAAGTGGAAGTATAAACCTAATAGCCTCACACAGCAATCCCAATGTCGAATTAAGTGAAGCCGAAATAGCCAAATTGTTTTCAAATAGATTACCACATCCACAACTTCGACCACATCCAGAATTGCCCAATGATATTAAAATTTGGGCAGCTACACAGAGTGGTATATGGGAGGGATGTGTACAGGATGCCGATCGGATTTTGAAGATTGTGAAAGCAGGAATTGATGCGTTGAAATAAGAAATAGCGCATAACAATAAGTATAGACGCTTATCTGCTCCTACCCTGCTGGAACGGGGAGATACTATTATTCGCTGTGTTACTAAAAGATAAAAGGGTATCTGGAAAGTCAGCTAAATAAAGGGTTTTAAAAATCCAAGCAAAAATTCACAACCCTGGGATCAGGAGTTCAACTGTTGTTCTCGCTGCAAAACATAAGATCATAAGAACCAACGGGTTGCTTACTGCCAATCCGTTTTTTTATGCCTTCGATTTCCGCGTCTATTACAATCACATAATTTTTTCAGAGTGTCAACTTTCTAAATTGACGATAGCACAATTTGCAGTAACCCGTACTTCCCAGTTAATAGATTAATCCACAACAAAAATATTGCAGTAACAATCCTAGGTTTATAAAAGGAAACAGGACAATACTCATTTACTAATTTTAGTTAATCCACTTAAATTGAATATCTTGAAGATCCAATTGGACAATTGCATGACCCTTTTAAAACCAACCATTACATAAAAAGAAAACTATGCCAAGAATCTTAATAGTATTGATCGGAATTATATGTCTCCTGGCATGCAAGCCTAAGAAGGAAAAAGATGTAGCTCCAGCCGATGTAAAACAATCAAGTTTTTACATTGAACAGACCGATAATGAAATACGTATTGTTCCGGACGGTGGATATGCTGCAGTGGTAACACAGAACACAAAACCCAATTTTCGTCCCTATATCCATCCCATTTTGGCCCCTGGCTCCAATACAGAACTTACAGAATACAGTCCGGGACATCATAAACACCAGACCGGTCTTTATTGGGGATTTACCCGCATAAACGGTACTGGGGCCGAACCTGAGGAATTAAAAGAATGGTTTTACAATCCTGATAAACCAAGACATATCCAAAAAAAAATTGGCCGTGATTATTTTCACCATCCTGACGGGGGCTACTGGCAAAGAGAAGCAGCAGAAGTTCTAATCGCCGAAGGGCAAGAGTTGAAATGGAAAACAGTTTACCATATGTTGGATGAATCTAAAGCTCCTATCCTAAAAGAAACACAGACCTGGACCTTTACAGAAAAGGACAATAAATATTTATTGACATTGGAATGGCAAGGGGAAGCGCTTATCGATCTAACTATCAATCAATTCGATTATGGAGGACTCTTTTTAAGAATGCCATGGAAACAAGGTAATAAGGGTGAAGTAATTAATGCCGCCCGACAAAAGAACGAAAAAGCGGATGGGCAACGAGCCATGTGGGTAGATATTGGCATGGAAATTAAAGGCCTTGACCACTGGGGCCATATTGCAATTTTTGATCATAAAGATAATAAGGATTATCCGCAACCATGGAGAGTAGACGGGCAATTGGGCGTAGGCCCGGTCCCCGCCCGATTGGGCGATTGGCACATAAAAAAAGGGGAAACAAAAATTTTCCAACACCAGATAGTCGCTTATACAGGTGAATTGGATGATATGGTGTTGGATGACCTTTGGGGGGGTTATGTCGGTGATAAGGGCATGTACAATACGGCATCGCTTTGGGGCATTGCCAAGCAGGAAGGACGCGATGCCAAGCTTTTAAGCCCCAAAGAAGCTGTGGAAGCAATGGCGATCAAACCTGGCTATACGGTGAACAGCTTTGCCTCAGAACCAATGATTACGCAGCCCATGGCGTTTTGTTGGGACGACAAAGGAAGAATGTGGATTGCCGAAAACAGGGACTATGAGTCCCGATCCGAAGGATTTTCCAGTTCAGGGGATAGCCGTATTTTGATATTGGAAGATACCGATCGTGACGGTGTTGCGGACAGTAAAAAAGTATTTTTGGAAGGCATTCCATTCCCATCGGCCATTGCGGTCGGTCATGGTGGGGTATTTATAGGCGCTCCGCCAAATCTACTTTTCGTACCGGATAAAAATGCGGACGATAAGGCAGATGAAAAGGACACAAAAGTTTTGTTGACGGGCTGGGGCATTCGTGACCGGCATGAGACCATCAACAGTTTCCACTGGGGTCCGGATGGTTGGCTTTATGGCCTCGAGGGATTTGCAACCCCTTCCAAAATAAGAAAGCCCAAAGGAGAGGGACGTATCTATAAGCATAGGGATGCTTTTCCAAACGACCTATTGGAAGCTGAAGGAGTAGATATCAACGGCGGAGTCTGGCGTTATCATCCCATAAAGGATAGGTTTGAGGTAGTTGCACACGGCTTTAGTAACCCTTGGGGCATCGATTATGATTCCAAGGGACAGTTGTTTATTACGGCCTGTGTTATCCCCCATATGTTCCACATCATCCAAGGTGGTACTTATCACAGGCAGGGCGGCCAACACTTCAATCCATATGTCTATGAAGATATTAAAACTATAGTGGACCACCGCCATCGCTCGGCACACGGTGGGGCAAGGATCTACCAATCAGATGCTTTTCCTGCAGATCAACAAGGGCGACTTTTCATGGCCAATATTCATGAACATGCCGTGCTCTCGGATATCCTAACACCTATCGGCTCAGGTTTTACGGCCAGTCACGGGGAAGATTTTATGATGGCAAACAATGCACAATGGGTAGGCTTTAGCATGGAAGTGGGACCAGCAGGCGACCTTTATGTACTGGATTGGCACGATGCTGAAATATGTGGGGATGCCGTGATAAATAAAGATACGGGCAGGGTATATAGAATTATGCCTGCAGTGTCACAAGCAGTTGATTGGCCCGGAAGATTTGATGACCTCAGTAAAAAAAGTGATCGAGAACTAGTGGAATTGCAATTGAGCAAAAGTAATTGGCATGCACAACGAGCACGGGTCATTTTACAATACAGAGCCTCTAGGAAATCCCTGGACAGTGCAGCAATTTCCCGCCTGAAGGATATATTGGCTCAGCACAAAAACGAGGATATCCGACTACGTGCCCTATGGACCCTTCAAATAACAAACGGCATCAACGTCGACAGACTGGCCGAACTCTTGGATGACAGAGACCAATATGTAAGGGGCTGGGCCATCCAGTTCTTGGTCGAAGATGGGCAGCCTTCGCAAAAAGCATTTTATAAGTTGACCGATATGGCTAAAAATGAATCCTCCGCCGTAGTTCGCCGTTATCTTGCAGCGGCACTTCAACGAATCGCTGAAATTGACCGCTGGGCCATTGCTGAATCTTTGGTCCGTTTCCATGAAGATATAAACGATCCCAATATCCCACTGATGCTATGGTTCGGTATAGAGCCAATAGTCGCGAAGCAGCCAGAGAAAGCATTGTTGCTAGCCATGGAAATTAGAATTCCGTCCATTGCACAAAAAATTGGGAGGCGACTAGTGGATGGGAACCAATTGGAAAAATTGACCGTTGCAGTAGGGCAAAAATCAGAAGTCCAATCGGAACTATTGCAAGGTATGCTGGCCGGCTTGGAAGGGAATATTGATATAAAAGAGCCCACCAATTGGGCCAAGGTATATACATTGTTAAAAGAGGATTCCGCTTTATCGTCCATAGCCGATGCAATAGCTCATAAATTTGGGAATGCGGAAGCATCTAAAAAAATGTTGGCCATTATAAAAGATCAGAAGGCAGAACCGGAAGATAAAAGAAAGGGGATCCAGGGCTTGGCAGCGCAACAAAATCCAGCTTTACAAAATGAGATACCAAAACTATTGGAAGACCCACATTTGCGACTGCAGGCCATTAAGGCCATAGCAGCCTACGACAGTAAGGAATTGGGCAAGGTTTTGTTCAACCTATATGCAGATCTAACAAGGAAAGAAAAGGAAGAGGCTATAATGACGATGGCTTCACGACCCATATATGGTCAAATTTTAGGGGATGCCCTAAAAAAGGGTATCATACCCAAATCGGACATTCCCGCCCACATAGTACTTCAGTTGAGGGCGGTTCTGGGAAATGGTTTTGTGGAAATTTGGGGGCCTATTGATGATATATCCCAGACCTTACAAGTAGAGTACAAAAAATACCAAGGAATATTGACGGACGATGCCCTAAGCACGGCAAGCCCACTTAAAGGCGAGGAAATATTTAAACATACCTGCGCCACATGCCACATTCTGCATGGGGAGGGTGGTAAAATTGGCCCCGAACTTACTGGCTCCAACAGAACCAATATCACCTATTTGTTAAGCAACATATTAAACCCAAGTGGAGATGTACAGGAAGACTATAAACTAGTGGTCATAACCACTCAGGACGGCCGTAGCTATAGCGGAAATGTCATTGCAGAAAACAACAGAAGCATAACTCTACGAATAGTGGGTCAAGACCCGATTATTATTAACAAATCCCAGATAAGGACAAGGGACGTTTCCGAAAAATCCATGATGCCGGAAGGGCTCTTGAACAACCTTAGTACGGAGGAAGTATTGGATTTGATGGCATATTTAAATAAAATGGAGCCACCCAGCTAAGCCCAAATAAAGTCATAATTTTTTAAGCCCCTTGCTAGCCCCCTTGCTGGCACAAGTAAGATGTGTTGTCCGGCTTAATTCTTTGGGCGTTCCCTCCTTCGTCGGTCGGGCCCTTGGCTATATCCCTTGCTTTGCTGCGGGGATGCCACCGCGGTCCCTAACGCAAATAAAAAAGGTTTATCTAGCTATTGGAGTCATTATTATTTTCCTTCAATAAAATGCCCAGTATTCATAAATACCTCTTGTAGAAGATATACGAGCCTGTTAAAAAAGTATCCAAAAAAATCTAGGCGACTTTAATATTTCAATACATCCATGCACTTTCCATAGTCGCGTGCTTTGGACCGCTTTCATTTCTATTTACGGATTGGTAGTCCATAAGGCGGCACTTTTGAGCATTGCCCTTCTTGGAAGTTTTAGACCGGCTAGGATCAATTCCGCAAAATCTTCCGGTTGCAATACATTTTCAGAGCCTTTGCTTAACATGCCCAGTTCTATGGTCATTTCAGATTCTATGGTACTCGGCGTTAGGGTGATTACCCTAATATTGTTTTTGCGCACTTCCTTCATAAGCGATTCGGACATACCTATAACAGCGAATTTTGATGCCGAATAGGCCGATACGTTCGCATTTTCTTTTAAACCTGCCGTAGAAGAGAGATTAATTATGTCCCCTTCATTCTTAGCTATTAGATGTGGCAATACTTCTTTGGTAACATAATACATCCCCATCAGATTGGTCTGGATAATTTTACTCCACGTACCCACTTCCATTTCATTGAACGAGCCTATGGCCGCCATTCCCGCATTGTTGACCAAAATATCAACGGTCCCCAAGGTCTTTATTATGTTTTTGATACTCTTTTGCACTTCCTCATAATTACCTACATCAAATACCGAATAGATGGCCTTAACACCAAAGGTTTCCAATTCGGCAACGGTTTCCTTTAGTACTTTTTCATTCCTACCCGTAATGGCCAAATCAATGCCCTCTTTGGCAAATGCCAGGGCAGTTGCTTTTCCCAACCCTCTACCGCCTCCGGTTATAATTGCCTTTTTATTTTGTAAACTTTTCATTTTTAATCTTTTAATAGGTTCCTGTTCAAATTCTCGCTGCGGTTCACTGGAAATGAATTGACTGTTTTTTTGTACTACTACTCTTCCGTCCAATAATCCATCACCAAAACATCAGCTATTATGGGGCCTATTTTATTTACCAAGGCTATATGTGCCTCGTGAAAAAGGTAAATTTCCCTGGCGTGGTCGTCCTTGAAGGTTAGGGTAAAAGTATGGGTCAGACCTTTGCTGGCCCCTTCTTTACTATCGTTGACCCCCCACTCTATTCTCTCAATTTCTGGGATTTCGTTTTTAAGATTTTCAAACACGGAAACGGCTTCATCAATTTGCGCTTTGGAGGCTTCTTCCTTATACTTTAGGTTTACGATATGCCTTAATACTTTTTCGCCCCTATCTATTTTGGGCAAAACCTTGTAGGCGGCCACCTTCTTTAAATCGAACCTATTGGAGCCTGCAATAAGCAGGTTTACATCTTCTATTTGATGGGATCTTAGACCGTAGTAAATGGAGAACCCGGTTTCCAAATAATTTAAGGGCTTCAGCGTTCCGTTTTCGTCCAATTTGATAAGTTGAATACTGGCATCGTCCCTGGTACCCACTGCCAATACAGCTTCCTTGTCTGTTACAGAAACAATTTCAATTCTTGTTTGCCCTTGCAACTTGGTGTTTTCATCATCTTTTAAAACAAAATGCGGTACCAAAGCTCCTTTTCTGTTTATTTTAAAAACACTTACCCCATCACCGTGGTATACAAAGTCCGTATTTTTAATAAAACCATTTCTCTCATAATACTTATGGTGTCTATGACCTACAATTACATAATAATTCTCGCCTAAATTTACTCCGGTCACCGGGTAGGCTCCGGTCAAATACCTATCGGTGGTATTGTCCCCAATATTGTTGATATTTTTGAAGGAACCGTTTTCATACACTCTAAAACTACTTACACCATTGTCCTGAAATCCTCCGGTATATAAGAATGTTCTTCCTTTAATTTTATGGGTATACATCCCAATGATACCGTCCGTGTAAATCTTGTCATTATCGGCCATGGATTGTACATGGGTCAGTTTTCCATCGGGCAGAATTTTAAAACTACTTAGGCCGGGTGTTTCTTCCAGGCCTCCAATAAAGAGATAGGACGCCTGTTGCATATGAACTAGTTGTAGGGTAATGGCAATACCAAGGTGGGTTTCATCGGTATCCATGGTTAGGGAAACCTGTTCCAGGGTTCCATTATCCAAGATCTTAAATGTCTCTATGGCGTTACCGTATTTATTGGCTACAAATAAAAAGTCCGTACCCTCAATACTGCCGGCGACCATTCCCCTAGCAGGTCCCTCTTGCTTATAGAGCTCTTGGGTACCTATGGGCGTTAGTTTGCCTTCTTTGTCTAGGCTGAAGATATCAATCCCTCCAAAGCCGCCTGCATACACGTAATGGGAGCCGTCTTTTTCATAACTGGTTATGGTAACCGTATTATTGGCGGATACGCTCTTAAAATCCTGCAAATAAGGCATTAAATCATCTGAGCTTTGCGACCAACTAATTTGGAACAACAGTAGTGCAATGAAAACGACGGATATTTTTATGATATTCATGATATTAAGCTTTTTTATAATGTATTGGATTGTTTAATCCAAGATGGCCTTTGCTCCAACAGTGGCAATGTCGTGATCTTGCTCTATAGTACCACCACTAACCCCAATGGCTCCTATGATTTTTCCAGCTTCGTTTTTTATGGGAACTCCCCCTGGAAAGGTAACGAGTCCGTCATTGGAAAGTTCAATATTATAGATAATGCCCCCGGGTTGGGTAAGCTTGCCCAGATCGCCCGTATTGATGTCAAAATAGCGCGACGTTTTCGCCTTTTTGATCGCTACGTCTATGCTTCCCAAATAGGAACCATCCATACGGACAAAAGCCTTTAGGTTAGCTCCTGCATCGACCACTGCAATATTTACCAGCACATCCATTTGTTCCGCTTTTTTCTTAGCGGCCAATACGGCCTTTAAGGCATCTTCGTGTGGAATGTCGGTTGGGGATTGCCCAAAAACCGTCCCTGTACTTAGTAGAATTAATAGAACTAAAAAGGTAATACTTTTTGATAATGGAATTTTATTTTTCATCGTTATTTACATTTTATGCAATGCAAATATCCCAAATGAAGATGGCAAAAAAGTTGAACAAGTTCAACTAGGGAAAATTATTTTATATTTTTTTTGATCTTGCTTAAAAACTCGTGACTTATCCCCAGATAGCTGGCAATTTGTTTATCCATAAGTTTGGAGGAGATGTCCGGATAGGTCTGTATAAAATGGAAATATCGTTCTTTAGAAGTAAAGCTATGATTGCGCACTAGCCGCCTTTGCCACGAAACCAGTCCCTTTTGAAATATTATCCGAAAAAGTTTTTCTACAATGGGAAGCGATTCATAGAGCGCCATTTTATCCTGCCTATCAATTAAAAGAACCTCGCTGTCTTCCAAGGCCTGTATGTTCAGGTCAGAAGGGGTCTGATTCATAAAACTATCAATATCCATGAGCCACCAATCCTTGGCGGCAAAATATAGGGTGTTCTCATTTCCCTTTTTATCGAAGGTGAAAACTCTAAAGCAGCCGTCCAATACAAAGCCTTCCATTTTACAGATACTGCCTTGGGTCAATAAAAATTCCTTTTTCTTTAAACCAGCAGGTTTAAAGTAGCTACAAATAAGGTCTAGATCCGCATTGGACAGATCTAAATGTTTCTTTAAGTTTTGTTTCAGTATATCGTAAGACATAGATTATATATCACTTAAACGCGTTAAGGCCGTGTTTTATCATTTAAACTTATAGCCCCTTCACAGGCTTAATTTTTAAAGATATTAAATTGAAAGTTAATTTGGGGCGGCATGGTCAAGCGGCCAAAAAAAGTACCCCCTTGCCAAGAACGCCTTAGAACCTTCAACATTATAACCTTAAACATTACAACATTATAACTTTCAACATTAAAACATTCAAACTTAGTTCCTTGAACCTTGAACATTATAACTTTCAACTTCTCCGCTCGTTTGTCGAACAAAACTGTACTTCATCGATTAGAACAATTCCAAAATCGATATTTGTTACCTTAGAAGAAGAGAAACAGAACCTTGGTTCTAGCACTCCCCCGCTGCCCACCACAGAAAACTTTATTGGATCTATGATATTAGAAATTTTCTTCTTTTAAAATGGTTCACCGAACTGTTCAAAATTTCAAATTCCATTTGTTGGAAACATCTTAAGCCATTTTTTTGCGTTTTGGAAATAAATTTTATCCACTGCCTCCTTAGGAAGTTTTAATCCCCTAAACTCTTCATTTACAAGATCACTGGCCATAAGCTCATCGGTAACGAAAAATCGCCAATCCGTAAGCCACATTTTATGCATCTCCTTCTGCATTTCTCCGACATTTTCCTCGCCATCATCGGACAAATCGGTTGCATAGAGGAGCCGATCTTGGTACTTAATAAAAAAGGCACGTACCTTTTCCCTATTTTCTACAGTTTGATAAAAAACTTGCCCCATTCTGGCAGCGAGGTCTATGGACATATTTGGAAACTTGTCCAACCGTTTCGCCAATTCATCCACGCTCCACTCTAGACTCCCCATGTGTGCCCCAATAAACACAAGATTGGGGTGTTTTTCCAGCATACGATCCCGAGCGGCGATCTGTTCTTCATAAGAAGGTAGTTCCGGATGTTGGTACATATGGTATTGTGGATGTTCCGAAAAATATTTTCGATCGTTATTGGTTGTCATTTCATCTAGCGGAAGCCAACAGTTTTTTGGTTCTCCCAAATGACCTACCAAGGGTATCTTTTTACTGGCTAAATAATCGAATATCGTATCCAGCTTGGGATTGTCTACCATTATTAGCTCGTTATCCTTATCACGAAAAACCATGCCAATGTTCTTCCAAACCTTTACAGCTATGGCCCCTTCTTCAAAACTCTTGTCCAACCAGGCAATGGTATTCTTTGTGAAGTCAGGGTTATCCCAATCCTCTATAGAAAAGGAGGTAGCGAACTCATAATCCTCAGGATGCCCTTTCTTTTGAGCTAAACAATAATCATATTGTTCTTTAATAAGTTCCTCACCTTTTGAAAGGTCGACCATGATATTCAGCAAACGAAAATTGTCTTTCTTTGCTTGATTTACAAAACTGTTCCGATCAGCAAAAACATGAATGTGTGTATCAATTTTATCTACCTTGTCAAAATCGTCCAAAGTATAATATTCATTCTTTTCCACACAAGAAATCGTTAATAGTATTAAAAAGGCAATCCACGGTTTTTTCATCTGTTTAATTTTTATAGTTTTTATCTGATATTGGCATTAATTTGTATTCGGATTAGTAGTTTTCAAAGCTGCTTTAAAATTGTGATAAGCCGTTACAAGGGATGCGCCCATATTTCCAAACCCCACTATCGGAACACGCACTGGATTGCTTTTATTGACCATAATATTAAATTTTACCAGCACTTATTTTAGGGAATTATCGTTCTGTTTTTGGATCAGCGCTATCGGCCAAACCGCCCTCCAAATCCTTTTGTCCCTTATTGTCTGTATTAGGTAAAATGTGCGGCATCTTGTTGTCTACTTTTAAGGTTCCTACAAGTTTTTCCCTGAAGAAAAACATGAATATCAAACCCACCAATAAAGCAATTATTGCTGGAACCAGCCAAATGGATTCCCATTGGTAGCTCAATATGCCATTAATGTCGACGAGAAAATTATCGGTTACTGCTCCTGAGACAAATGAGCCAATAAACATTCCCACCCCATAAGTTGCAAAAGTGATAAGCCCCTGGGCGGAATTTCGAAAGGAGGGTTTGGACTTCTTATCAATATAGATCTGACCGGAAACAAAAAAGAAATCATAACATACACCATGTAATATAATTCCAAAATATAACATCCAAATTCCTGCACCTATATCCCCATAAGCAAATAAAAGATAACGTGCTACCCAGGCAAAAATACCTATCAGCATCATTTTTTTAATTCCGAGCCTTCTAAAAGCAAGGGGCATCAATAACATGAATAAAAGTTCGGAAACCTGCCCCAAAGTCATTTTAGCGGCAGCATTTTCCATCCCTACGTCATTCAGAAAAGGATTGGCAAAATTGTAATAAAAAGCCAATGGGATACAAACTAGAATAGAGCTGACAAAAAAAACAACAAATGATCTTTTCTTGAATAAAACCAAGGCATCTAGTCCCAATATGGCTGAAATGCTTGCGCTTTTACCGGTAGGCGGGGTACTTGGCAAGAAGAAGCTTAAAATACCAAGCAACAAAGAACAATATGCCGCAATGCGGAAGGTCATATAAGAGGTCTCCAACTCCATAAACCCTATTAAAAGTCCCGCTGCTATCCAGCCCAAGGTTCCTAAAACCCTAATCCGTGGAAATTCCTTATCGGGATCCTCCATTTGCGAAAAGGAAATGGAGTTAACCAAGGACATCGTAGGCATATACAACAATGTGTATAGCAAAATCAACCACCAAAAAATTTGAAAATGCTCCACGGTACTTATAAAATATAAGGTGGCAGCACCCATTAAATGTAATGTTCCCAATACCTTTTGTGCGGAGAAAAATCGGTCAGCAACCAGTCCAACGAAAAAAGGAGAGATAATGGCTGCTATAGAAAGGTTTGCATATGCCGCCCCCACTTGTGTTGCATTTACCTCCAATGAGGACATCAGATAGGTGCCCATGGTAACATACCACGCTCCCCAGATAAAATACTCCAAAAGCATTAGAACGGATAAACGTAATCTTACTGAGTTATTCATGGAGGTGGGTTGGTTGGTTATATTATTTTAGGCAATGAATTCTAAGGGTAAAACTGAATATGCTTTGGAAACAACGGAAAACCTCACCTTTTAGAATCAGACTTGTTGTTACTCATCCATAGGATTCCCAACTATTTATTAAGCAAAGGAGCTATCTGCTCAGCACTAGTTACCCCTGGCGGTAATTCTATTACTTTTAAATTCCTGAAATGAATCTCCGCACCTTCAGATTCTAGACAGAAATAACCTTTCTTTTGAGTGGATTTAGAAATACCATTCACAAATTTGCCGTTAACAGAAAGTTTAATGACCCCATCTACACACACTACGTCATAGGTATTCCATTCTCCCTTTCCCTTACATCTATTCTCTACGGACTTACTTCTTTCCCCCCGTGGATTATCTGGTAGGGTCACTACTCCCCCTACACCCCAAACTTCCCCATGAACATAGGCTATGGGTTGCTGAACACCATCTTTTGCATTTATGTTTACCCAGTCCAATTCCAACATCTGGATTTCCACACCGTCCGGCAATGGGGATTTCCCCTTTGGATCGGCACCGCTCCATGCAAATATTCCAGAATTGCCCCCAGCTTCCATATGTCGCCATTCTACGTGAAGAATAAAGTTTTCATATTGTTTCTCCGATCTTACTACCCCAATTGGATGGCCCAGGTTTACCAATACCCCATCTGCACCCACGGTCCAACCCTCTTTAACGGTATTCACATTGATCCATTTAATGGTAGATTCTTCTCCCGACTTCCCAGAAATCAAACTCTCCCAAGTATCCTCCTCGCCAAATTCAAATTCAAATGCTTCGTTCTGCGCCTCGGCCTGGTAAGCAATCATTATAATTAACAATACCGATAAAAGGGCAAATTTTCTATTAATCGAAATTTTCTTCATGTTTTTATGGTTCAATTATTTATCAAAATAAAATGGCTGTTTAACAGATTACCGAACGTAGTTTTAGGTTACAGCAGAATAAAGCATTCCCATAAAAATAGCAATTTTAAGGACTCTTCACCTCTAAATTGCTAAATCTATAATTAGACCATTTTGGTGATGCCCGGAACCGCTATTCCTGGACCATCATATTTTAAATCCCAACTGTACTCATCGTTCTCGGGACCAAGGGATACGTTGGAGTTCATGGCCTCTTCCCAACTTATCGTTTGTCCGGAATAAGCAGCATCCCTAGCCATTATAGCCATCAAGGTACTATTGGCGGCCATTTCCCCATCGTTTATAGCACTTCCCATACGAATGGATTTGAACAATCCGTCGTGCTCACTTTGGTACATATCGTTTGACTCCCCTTCATACTTCCATTCATTTTTGCCCCAAATCTCGTGCCTATTTCCCTGATAAAATGCATTTCCTGTTGTACCGGCGACCTCTACAGAGTTTCTGGACGAACCGCCACTCAGTTGCCTTGTGGAAACATTTCCTTTTAAACCACCCCCATAATCAAATTCTACGGCAAAGTGGTCATAAATATTGCCGTACTTTTTATCTGTACGCCACTGCCTACCACCTACCCCGGTTGCACTCAATGGCATTCTTTCTCCCATGGCCCAGGAAATCATGTCTGTACTATGTACGAACATTTCTACAATAAAATCCCCGCTCAGCCAATTGTAATAATACCAGTTGCGCATTTTATATTGCATATCGTTCCAATCCGATTGGCGTTCTTTATGCCAAAGTTCACCCCCATTTCTAACTGAGGAAATGGATTTTATTTCCCCAATATCTCCACCCAATACTTTTCCAAAAAGGGCCTGTTTTGGTAAATCATATCTAAAACAGAGGCCAGAAACTATGGAAAGGTTCTTTTCTTTGGCTCTTTTTGCAGCTCCCAGGACTTTACGTATCCCAGGCGCGTCCACGGCAACGGGTTTTTCATAGAACACATGTTTACCGGCGTCTATGGCCGCGCTAAAGTGTTTTGGCCTAAATCCTGGGGGCTCGGCCAAAAGCACAACATCTACACCGGAATCAATTAATTTCAGATAAGCGTCAAAACCAACAAATTGCATTTCTTGCTTCACATCTGCTCGTTGCCCATGTTCTTTCTTCAACAATTCCAAGGAACTGGTCAATCTATCCTCAAAAATATCGGCCATAGCATGCAGCACTGTATCAGGGTCTGCACTTAGTGCCTGTGCGGCCGCACCAGTACCTCTACCACCACAACCTATCAAGCCAACCTTTAATACTTTATTCTGCGTAAGGAATGGATTTGCAAAACCAGAGTTTAGGGTCGCTGCACTGAAAAGTGTAGCCGCCCCAGCCTTTTTTATGAAAGATCTTCGGTCTGAGCCTTCTAATGAAACAATACCTTTTTTAGACATAATTTTTAATTTAAATAGCCCAGATTCTGGGTAATAACATTAATATTCATTTTGTACCGGGGAACAGGCCCGCAATAATTCCAGTTTTAATTAAAATTAGCAACCGCTCCATAGGCTAACAATTTCCATTGACCGGAAACAGCATCTTAATAGTAAACTTTCTTGGTCCACCCTGGTCTTTACATAACCGATTTTCCAACGATCAATATCAAATAAGCGCAAACTCTCAAAAGCAAAATTCCTCATTCGTTCAGCTTATGTTCCATTAAGGGTGTCATTGTTATTGCAGACCTAATCTTTCTGTATAGGTAAAGGCCAGAATAGATATAACTTTGGTTCAACTTTTTGGTATATGCCATTTCTTTGTAAGTCTGCTACTAACCAAATATAATACTTTATAGTGAACAAGTTGATGACCAATAAGTTATGGAAATAAAATATTTAGACGGCTAGGATGAAGATTATCTTCTCATTGAACAATTTAGTATTTATTGGTTTACTTTTACTAAAGATAGAATATTTGGATGTACCAGTAACTGCGTTTGCATTGGTTTTGCCAAACAATCAAACTTGCCTGGTACAAAGCGAAATGGAATTGGGTAGCGTGCAACTATTAATAATACATTTATGAAAATATATTTATTTACGTTCATAATTTCAAGCCTGTTTTTGCTACCATGGCCCACTACGATGGGTCGGTTTAAAGGGTCGGCACCGACCCGCTCCAACTTTTTTATGCCCAAATAGTCTAACAACACTAACTATCAGGATTCATTTTCGAATGCGTTATCCGAAATAATTAAACCAAATACCACTACTAATGTATAATCCAATTTAAATTCCTTAGATTCATTATATGTCAAATAAGCCCAAAATTAAAATTGCATTAATTGGATTAGGGAAGATTGCTCAAAAGGCCTATTTACCAATTTTAGCAAATCATTCAAAAGTAGATCCAATTCTTTGTACAAGAAATAATTATACTTTAAACAAACTTTCCAATGAATATAGAATACATAAAACCTGCTCAAGTTTGGATGAACTAATACGCTCAAAACCAGATGCAGCAATGGTTCACAGTTCAACTGAAAGTCATGTACTTATTATACCAAAATTGTTGGAAGCTAAAATTCCAGTTTTTGTAGACAAGCCCTTGAGCTATTCACTGGGAGAATCCGAAAGGATATTGGATATAGCCTCTAAAAATAAATTACCCCTGTATCTAGGATTTAACAGAAGGTTTGCTCCTCTAATAAAAACATTATCAGAAGTACCGAACCCTATTCAAATATCGTGGCAAAAGAATAGGGTTGACCTAGCAGGCGATCCGCGAATTTTTATTTTTGATGATTTCATCCATGTAATTGATAGTCTTCGTTTTTTAGGTAAAGGGCCTATTCGGAATATAAATGTTGTTTCTAGAGTTAAAGACGAAAAGCTAGAAAATATTCAGGTCCAATGGCAACAAGGGGAAACGCTACTACTTGGAGGAATGAATAGAATTAGTGGTATTACTGAAGAAAAGATCGATTTTTTTTCAGTGGGGAATAAATGGGTAATCAATAATTTAAATTCTGGTACCCATTTTACAAAAGAAGAAGAAAATACGTTGAAGTTTGATGATTGGGAATCTACTCTATACAAACGAGGATTTGTACATATGATTGAAGATTGGATTAATGTTTTGGAAGAAAGAAACTATAATCCTGAATCAATAGAGGATATTTGGGAAACCCATCATTTATGCGAAACTATCTTGAACAAAGTATTAATTAGCTAATTCTAAGGGTCACATACCCGCTACGTAAAATCTACTGGATTTGAGCCCTCCTCTACTTCCCGACCACCATGTCTGCCCGTTTTTTATCGTATACGTCGTAGGCGTGTGAACTTTATAACCTTCAACATTATAACATTCAACTCAATGTGCCATTTGTCGGATAAACCTGTATTTCATCGATAAAGCAAATACCAAAACCAATATTTGCTAACTTAGAAGGTTAGAAACAAACTCTTGGTTGTAGTACTCCCCCCGCTGCCCACCCACGAAAATTTTATTGGATTTATAAGAATTATAGGACACTAGTAGGTATTTAGGTGCTGGCTGGTTGGCTTGTAGTTTCATAAATGGGTATAGTAACAAATTACTATCTACGTACGTTGTACGTCATTTAGTGATGCAGTATGCAAAATGATAAAATAGTAGAAATATATGACAAATAATACTCAAGAAATATCTGAGAAATTTAAGAAACTACGAATAGATAGAGTTAATACTTGGACCCCCAGATTAGAAGAAAATAATTACGACTATCTGTTCCCGATAGAGTTGGATTTCCTAAATAGAATCCAAAGTAATTTGACAGACTACGAATTAAAACTATTTAAACCTCTATTGTACCCATATGAACTTGATAAGGATTACCATATCTATATTTCATATTTTATTGAATCACTAGATGTATTACCTCTAAAAATGGATTTAGCTTTTGATTTTTCATGGAAGGGACTTGAGTTTTATATGGGGAAAGCTTATGAAAAACACAAAGGAAAACCAAATACGAATGTCTCTGATTTAATAAAATATTCCAAAATAAATTATTGGGATGATATTATCTCAAATAACCAGAATATAAAGGATTGTATTGAGAATTTTCTAGAATTAATGCCCTCTCAATCATATGAGTATTTGGCTAAGCGAATGTTGGATAATTACTCAATTACCTGTCCCAAAGCCAATCCATTATATACTAGAATTGCCATGACAAATGGAAATATAGATTTGTAAATTGATGAGCTTCTCAAAGATTTGTATACAAAATATGGAAATTTGACTAATGGAGATAAAACCAGAAAAGTAGGTCGAATCATATTTAAATTACTTAATGGAGACAATGTAGATTTACCTAAAAGCACAAACCGTGCAAAGAACAATAGCTATAACTTAGTTTTAAATGAAAAGATTGATTTGGTTGTGAATGGATTACTATACACATACCGAAATGAACGTTTTCATGGGAATACGTTTTCTCCGTTTAAAAGCAGTAAAGCTTCTTTGCAGACATATTCTCATGCCCACTATCTTTTTTTATGGTCATATTTTCTGGTTAATATCACTAAACTTTATTTGAACAATATAAATATATCAATTCAAGAAGTCGTAGATAATATTTCTGAAAATACTAGCTCCTATAAAAGATTGTATAAAAGACATCTGAAAAAATAAAAACGAACGCATAGTATTTTGTATAAAAAATAACAGTTAAAACGGTCAATATCAGGGTTTTGTCCTACTAGAACTGCGTAGCGGTTTGACTGGCAAGTTCCAAGAAATCTGCCACTACTCATACCATTTACCGTTGTCAGCGAGCTGAAAACCCAGGCGTACAAACAGTACTTTTGTTTGTCACCGAGACGAAAACGAACGCTTAAAAAACCAAAAGAGCTGTTTTTGCCAACGCTCTAAACCAATAAACAAATAGTAAAAAATGGAAAAAGAAATATGGAAATACATTCTTTTGAGTGGAAAAACAAATCAACTTAAAGTAAAAAATCCTGTTTACGATAAAGGAGAGTTGAAATCCATTGATGACTTAAAACCTTTTAGCAAAAAAGATGATGAAGGTAATTCAATTAAGCCAACACTAGCAGATGCCAACAGCGAGAAAAGAAAAATTTATACAGACTTTTTCAAAAAACCATTTAAAAATCTACTTGTTTTATCAGGAGCTGGTTCTTCAATGGATGTAGGTGGACTTTCAATGTGGCAACTTTGGAAAGAAACAGAAGAAAAGTATAGAATTGATAAAACTGAGGAAACACCAGAAATTGATGGTTTTAAAATTATACGAGAAGCGGTAAAATTTGAGTCAGAAGAAAAAAACCTGGAAGCATTGCTTTCTCATATTGAAGGTTATAGTAAATTCGTTGAAGATGTTGAAATAGAAATTGGAGGTGTTAAGACAAAACTAACTGTTATAAAAGATGAAATTTTCAAGTTAATAAAAGATAAATGCACTATTCCTGCGCCTTCGGAGAATTTTCCTCATAAAACGTTTTTAGAAAAATTATTACAACGCAAACAAACTAATCCAAGAATTAAAATTTTCACACTCAACTATGACTTATTATTTGAATATGCTGCTACAGAAGTAAATGCGATAGTTGTCGATGGGTTCTCTTTTACATTCCCTAGAACATTTAGTGGTAGGTATTTCGATTATGATATTGTTCAACGAGAAGGAAGTAAATTAAAGGAAGAAGACAACTTCATTCAACGGGTTTTTCATCTTCATAAACTACACGGTTCGTTAAACTGGGAACGAGATAATTCTGACCAAAAGGTAAAAATTAATAATAGGCCAGACAAACCATTAATGGTTTATCCGAGAGATGCGAAATATGAGGATTCTTATGGTCAACCATTTTTTGAAATGATGGCAAGGTTCCAGAGAAATCTAAGAAAAAATAATGACACTTTATTGATCTGTATAGGTTATAGTTTCAATGATAAACATATAAATGCAGCTATTGAAGAAGCGTTAAATCAAAACCCAGGATTTAGACTCGCTTCGATTGACCCTGGTTTTGAATCTGATAATATTTCACCATCCTTGAATGAAATTAAAAAAGTAGCTCAAGAATCTGAAAGGATTCTATTAACCGCAGAATCTTTTACGGAATTTGCGAAGCACTACCCAGAAATAAAAACCTATGAGAACTTCAATCACCAATCCATAAATTTAAATAATGGATAGCAAGAAGATTAATCCATTTAGACATGAGTATTTTCTTGGTTACATTAATCAAGTCCTTCCTCAATATGTAAAAGTGCATTTTCCGTCATCTGTTTTACTAAATGGGTTTACTCATTATGGTAAAGAATTTAATGGTGGTCTGGTTGGAAGCTTTGTCGTAATTGAAGGTAGTAATTATGGGTTTTTAGGAAGAATAACTGAATTACTACTTCCTGAATCAGAGAGACTATCTTTAAGTGAAAAAGCATTTCAAACTAGTGAATTTCATCCTTCAGGTAAAATAGAAATACTTTTATCCTTTGACTTATATGACCCATTGACAGTAAAAAAAGGTTTAACTACGTATCCAAATATTGGAGCTAAAGTTTTTGTGAGTTCAGGAGATTTAGTTCAAGAATATATGTCAAGATTCGGTATTAAGAATGAAGAGAATACTACAGCAGTTAATTTAGGCCATTTAGTTTCAAGTCCAAATATCGCTGTCAAAGTTAATTTACAATCCATTTTTGGTAGACATTGTGCAGTTGTAGGAACAACTGGAGGAGGAAAAAGCTTTACTGTAAGTAAACTAATCGAAGCTTTAATAAAAACTGGCAATAAAGCTATATTAATAGATGCAACTGGTGAATACAATGGAAAATATGACGGTTTAAAAAACATCAATATTGGAGATGGAGAAAGTGTTTTTCATTATTCTCAGTTAACAATTGACGATTTATTCTTTATGCTAAAACCTTCACCGCGAACTCAAACCCCTAAATTAATGGAAGCTATAAGGTCATTGAAAATTGCGAGTTTGTGTGAAGGTGAAAACTTAAAGTTTGATGGCAAAGAAATACCTGTAGAATCAGGACTTATAAAGAAAAAAGGATGTAATAAAAAACCTTATGAAGTTTTCTACTTTAGAAACATAGGAGTTATCGAAAACGGAATGGCAGATTTTGATTTCTCAAAACTGACTAGACAATTAAACGAAGAATGTGTTTGGGACAATGGTACAACGTGGGGCGATATTTCTCAGAACGATGTATCATATTGTGTGAGTTTAATTTCAAGAGTAAATAATTTAGGTAATACACCAGAATTAAATCAAGTATTCGGGTTTCAAGAAGAAAAGAAAGAAAATGATATAACTGACTTAATTAATAACTTTATATCGGTTGATAATAAAGATGACAAACTTTTAAGACTAAATCTTAAAGATGTTAAATACGATTTTCAAGTAAGAGAAACATTAGTCAACGCAATAGGAAAATACTTATTGAATAAAGCCAGAAATAGAGATTTTGAAAATTCCCCTGTTGTTGTTTTAGTAGATGAAGCACATCAATTTTTGAACAAATCTATAAAGGACGAATACTTTGAATCTAAACCTTTAGACGCATTTGATTCAATAGCAAAAGAGTGTAGAAAATATGGCTTGTTTTTATGTATCGCTACACAAATGCCAAGAGATATTCCTAAAGGCACTTTAAGTCAAATGGGAACTTTTATAGTTCATAGACTAATAAATTTTAATGATAAAGAAGCGATAAGTAGTGCTTGTAGTACCGCTAATAAAAACACATTGGACTTCTTACCTATTCTTGGAGAAGGAGAAGCTGTTGTAACTGGTGTAGATTTCCCAATGCCAATTATTATGAAATTCGAAAAACCAATTGAGGAACCAAATTCAGGAACACCAAAATTGAATGTACTTGATTATTACAAATGACAACGCACAAAGCTATACCCCCCCTGCTGGAGCGAGCCTGCCTATCGGCCGACAGGCGTCACACCTGCATGACGACGAGGCAGGCTCGTACTGTCTGTCTTTCACACTATTACCTGCTATGAAATATAAACTGAACCTATTCTTTGGCATCGTCTTTCTCCTTGGAAGTTGCGCCAACAATAAAAGTGATGACTTTATTTGTGCTCCAGAACCAATGCCAAAGTACGATTATAGAGCAAGCATAATTGGAGAAATGACTCCTCAATTAGATTCTGTTCTAAGGATAGAAAAAAGAAGGGAAATCTTTAAACCCTGTAGAATTTACGCTTTTGATGCAGCATTCTATAGCGCATCTAATGAATTGCTATCCAAGGAGCGTATTTTATTAATGGCAACAGGGAAGAGATGGGAACATAATCCTGAAAAACAGGACGAGATTCTGGTAAAATATGAATTTGACAAGGAGTCAATTGATAACATCAATTTATATCAACTCAACAAGAGCGCCATTTCCAATGAATGGTGGCAAACAGTAAGTACAGGAATAAGAGAGAATGTGGAAGAAATATGGATGCATCCATTCAGGTCTAACCAATATAACTTCACAGAGGTAGCTCCATTTCCGCAAATTAAATTCCCTTTGAGTGTAGGAAAAAAATGGACGGACAATGATATAAAATTGCAGGAAGGTTGGGGGGATTGGTCCCACATGAAAATAAGAAGTACCTTCGAAATACAATCCAAAGAAACTATACAAACAACCTATGGCGAACTGGAAAACTGTTGGAAAGTTAAAGCTGTATCAAACTTTGACCTTGGCCGTTCTGAAGTGACCTATTGGTTTCATGAAAAATTTGGGTTTGTAAAGTTGAACTATGTGAATTATGGAGACCAAAAACTACATATTGAGTTAGCAGAAATAAAAGATAACTAGCATTTTAAAAAGTCCTTAGCTTTTAACATGCAAATGGTGAACCTTTAAAAAAAAACAAGGCTAGTTCAATTAATTCTGGGTGGAATCAATTTCTTGCTCCACTTTTTGCTGCATTTCTTTTGCCCAGTCGGCAAGTTGTTGGTATTGTTTGTCCGTTAGTTTGGCTTCCTCATGCAGCCATAGGTAAGATTTAAGTGGCATGGTCTTTTCTTTCATGACCAAGTGTAGGGATTCGAATTTCTTGACCGCAGTATCCGAGGGATAGGTGGCGAATTCGGAGAAATTCAAAGCCTGTTTGGCCTGGTTAATATGGCTGTTCATCCACCAACTTACAGGTTGTATGTTATAATACCAGGGATAGTCTTCGGTATAATTGGAATGGCAATCATAGCAGGCCACATACAGATCCATTTGGATATTCATTGGCACCTCATATTTATCCGTAATGTCCACCTCGGTATCGGCGTCCACATAATTTTTTTCAGGATTCAATATAGGCATTTGGAGCAGTAGGAATACCACAAGTAATACAAGGACGATCTTTAAGCTAGGATTCATAATTTCATGTTCAAAAAAAGCAATACTTTCAATAATAAAAGACCACAAATACCTCTACATCAGGACTAAACTAATGAATTTTTTTAAAACTTTTTTTGAAAACAATTCTAGTAATCGCCCCATAATTTCCTTACAATCATACAAATATCTGCCATTTTTATCGTATTTTTAGAAGTAAACCGTTTAACAAAATCATCAACTATGAAACATACAAAAACTCCTTATTTCGGATTATTATTGACGGCTTTTCTTTTTATGTTCTCATCCAACGCTTTTGCCCAAAGCAGTGAAACTATCAAAGGAGAAGTTTTGGACATGTCTTGTTATGTTACACAAGAAGCTACGGGACAAGGCCACAAAAAATGCGCCCAAGCCTGTTTGGATAAAGGATTACCTGCCGGAATTCTCAGTGAAAACGGAATGGTTTATCTTTTGGTGGAAGACCACAACGCTGCCGATGCCTATAAACAAGCCATTTCAAACGCTGCTGAAACGGTAGAAGTAACCGGAAAAGTGGTGGAAAAAGATGGCATAAAATCTATTGTTGTAGAAAAGGTTACCGTAAAGGGATAATCCACAACTCTTTTTAAGCTTATTCAAAAGCAGTTCTTTAAGGAGCTGCTTTTTTTTATGGCTGTATTTTTCCAGTGTTTCATTTGAGGATCATGCTTAGTTGATGTGTTTAGGCAAACGTATAGGATCCAAGAATACCATCATCCTCTTTCATTGTACTCAAGTGGTTGTTACTGTTTTCATCGGTTTTCGTGAATCTCCGATTTAGTTCATTAATTTCTACTTATTATTTCAAGCTATTCATGAACCTTCGGTTTCTTTGCTTGTCCGACCCTTCGACTCCGCTCAGGGTGCGGCCATGACACCTCCACCGCGGAAGAAGATAGACCACACCACAGACTTTGAAATCAATGTTCAATGATTTGTTGATACTATGTAGATTAATGCAACATAGGAAAGATCTATTTTTATTTTAGTAGTAAATCAAGGGGTTTTTACATAGGGTGCAGGAAGGCGTACATAGAGCATTTCACCCAAGACCTTGCCCTTGCTACAGCTGGCTCCTTAAAACCAAGGTAATAATTTATAAGAAAACCTCTTATTTCCCCAACCAGATATCAAACCAATCAAAAGCATCATTCTGCATCTGGACATCAAACTTATGTCCGCCATCATAGAATTTTCCGCTATACTTTTCGGGATGTCCCGCTTTGGCAAAGACTTCGGCTAGAATGTCATCTGCTTTTTTCATTTCGGGCAAGGTGTATAGTCCGTCTTGATTATTGCTCTGCACCATGGTAGGAAGGGGTACCCGCAGTCCAAAAATTTCAGGGAAGTCCAGATAGTTCGCCAGGCCCGGCGCATAGGTCATCCAGGTATGGGTGTAGGATCTGTTCAGTAAAAAATCTTTCCAGGTAGACATAAAACCTACGCATACGGCACATTTTATGCGTGCATCCATTCCCCCCAAAAAAACAGTACGTAGTCCCCCACCCGAGAGTCCACCGCAACCTATCCGATCGGGATCCACGTCTTTTCTAGCGCTCAGGATATCCAGAGCAATACGGTCTTCGGCCAGTACCATACCGGTGTAGGATGTACCGGCAGAAAAAAGGGATTTGGCCATAACATGTTCATGGTGGCCTGCCCATTCGTTATAGGCTTCTATGTTCCTGACATCTTCAGGGTTTTCATCGGTGCGTCCCTCCGCTTTTAACGGGCCCCATTCAATACCTGCCATATCTTCATAGAACACCCGCCGGCTGGCAAAGGAAAAAGCATCATGTACCAAAACGGCATAACCCCTTTTGGCCATCTCATTTGCCCATGCCCTACCCTCATAATCGCTTTTCTGGTGCTCCACGATAAGCGGATGCTGGTTATCTGAAGTTTTGGTAATCTTTCTTTTGCCAAAATATTTTTTCCCGGCATGGTCGTGCAGGCCCAAAATAG
This sequence comes from Arenibacter algicola, assembly GCF_000733925.1. Classification (NCBI taxonomy): domain Bacteria; kingdom Pseudomonadati; phylum Bacteroidota; class Flavobacteriia; order Flavobacteriales; family Flavobacteriaceae; genus Arenibacter; species Arenibacter algicola. The sequence goes on along the minus strand of NZ_JPOO01000003.1, from coordinate 96,339 downwards.
CGGGCAGCCTCCCTGTGCTGTTTTCAGGTTTCATAAAAATAGCCTCCACCGGTCTTCCGTAGGGCAATTGCCAAGTAAGTTCCTCTATATGGAGTCCGTCGTAATTGAATTTCCTTTTAACGGTAACTGTAATAGCTTCTTTAATCAAAGGCTCACCTATCTGTTCCTGGGCCTTGGCATGGGCACTGGGCTTCCAATCCTCGATATTGGACCATATGTCGTTTCGGAACGACAACTTGGGCGGATCCTGCATTTGTGAGGCCAACCAAGGGCCGTATTGGCCTATAAGACTTTTGGAGATTCTGCATTCATAGGGAGTGGTTTTGAGTTTGATGTATTATTGAAAGCCCCGCTTATAGTGCCGGGCAAGAGTGGCAAGGCCACACTGGCCAGCGCCGTCTTGGATAAAAAGTCCCTTCTGGAACCTTGGATTTCGGCATCGGTATTTTTGGATTTTTTCATATTCTAGAATAAATAGCGGGACATTTAAAGTTACCAATTATTTCCAATTATTCTATACCATTGGTTTATGGGTGTTGAGGGGTTGGACACTTAGAACACTAAAATGAGGTCTCTCCCGATAACCATCGGGATGCGCCTGTCTACCGATAGGCAGGCTCGACCGGACAACATTGCCCTACACAACCCATTAACAATTAAAAATTGATAAAACTTAAATAATAGATCATTAATTAAAACTAATGTTTCTGTCTCCTCGAGCGGAGTCGAGAGGTATTGGACGTTTAGAACATTGAAATGAGGTCTCTCCCGATAACCATCGGGATGCGCCTGTCTACCGATAGGAAGGCTCGACCAGACTACATTAGCCTATACAACCCATTAACAATTAAAAATTGATAAAACTTAAATAATAGATCATTAATTAAAGCTAATGTTTCTGTCTCCTCGAGCGGAGTCGAGAGGTATTGGACGCTTAGAACATTGAAATGAGGTTTCTCCCGATAACCATCGGGATGCGACTGTCTACCGATAGGCAGGCTCGACCAGACTACATTAGCCTATACAACCCATTAACAATTAAAAATTGATAAAACTTAAATAATAGATCATTAATTAAAACTAGTGTTTCTGTCTCCTCGAGGGGAGTCGAGAGGTATTGGACGCTTAGAACATTGAAATGAGGTTTCTCCCGATAACCATCGGGATGTGCCTGTCTACCGATAGGCAGGCTCGACCAGAGAACATTACCCTACACAACTCATTAACAATTAAAAATTGATAAAACTTAATTAATAGATCATTAATTAAAACTAATGTTTTTGTCTCCTCGGGCCTGCCTGGTCGGACAGACTGGCGGAGTCGAGAGGTTTTGAACCTAGATCCCGCCGAAAAAGGCGGGATTAGTTCAACTTGCAATTTTCAGTGCGTCTTACTTACTTCTCAAAATTGAGTTTCACTAATTAAAAACAATAACAACGACTCGAGCAAAATGGAGGTGTAATTTTATACTACCAAAGCTCCAAGCCTATTGCTTTGGGTGTTAACACTAATCATTTAAAAAGTTCTGCTTCCAGCTCGTGGCAACAAGCTTTGAATCATTTACATTTTAATATGCATGTCAAAACTAGCTGCAGATTGGATTACCTTTTGCACCATTTCCGGGGCAACTGATTTCATTTGGGCATCCGTTTCTTCTTCCGATATTCCCATTTCTTCAAAGAATCCTCTAAATCCCTTGGGACTGTGAATATTGATGAGCTTACAAGGTTTGTCACTCACATTTTCAAAGGTATGTAATGTGTGGGGTGGAATATCTATAACTTCCCCTGCCTTTAAAGTCTTTATTGCCCCGCCAATAAAAAATTGGACTTCACCATCAACGACCATAAATGACTCATTGTAGGATTGGTGGGTATGTGGTGGCGGCCCTTTTACCTTTGCAGGGGTTTCTATAACTGCTAAATCGTAATTTCCAGTAGTATCATGGGTAGTTATCTTATGTCCTACTACCCATTTTGCATAACCATTTTTCATATATGAGATTTTTGTCTCATAAATATAGAACAGAATTTTGACTTCAGCAAATTTTATAAGATATTTGTCTCATGAAAAGGGAATACATCCAAACCGGAAGAATTAATCAAAAGTTGGAAACAAGGAGCAAAATCCTTGAAAGTGCCAAACAATTGGTCCGCCAGGGGATAGATTTTAATCTTGAAGATGTTGCAAATAACGCCGAAATATCCAGGGCCACCATTTACAGATACTATCCCAATCTAGAAATACTCTCCTATGAGGTAGGAATAGACATTGGAACTAAAACTCCAGAAGACATAATTGAAGATCTTAAGGACTACTCGCTTAATGATACAATATTGGGTATCCAAAATTATTACAATGACCATGCTGTAAACAATGAAAATGCTTTTAGAAAATATTTGAGCGCCGTTCTCACATCTGCTTCTGAAAAGAAACGTGGTGCAAGACGGAACAAGACGCTACAGCTTGCTTTAATGAAAAGCGGTCTAAGACCTAAAGAAAAAAAAGATTTGGTGCACTTTCTGACCATCTTAATGGGAATAGAACCTCTTATTGTTGCCAAGGATGTCTCTGGATTGGACAACAAAGAATTCAAAGAACTGATGAGTTGGGGAATGAAGTTAGTTTTAAAAGGATTCTTTGAAGGTAAAGTAAGTAACTCTGACCTGTAACAGTGAAATCCATGAAACGTAATCCTCCAACCTACCCAGCATTCTAACCTTACATATTAACATTCCATTTACCATAAGTAAATAATCCTTAATCTTGGACCTTTTTAGCTTTTCACAAATTTAAATTATTTGTTAGACAGCTTCGCTGTTTAGTGGGTCCGGCTAAAATTTGAGGGTAATTGTAATAATTGTCCAGAAACAGCAGATACCGTAGGTCGAAGGGTTAAACAAGCACATAAATCCATTTAAGCTTCCCAAAAAACATTAAAAAAAGAGAATATTGCGCGATTTTTTTTAATCTTTATCAAAATAAAATGAATAGCGACCAATGACCTTAGACTACCCCTCGATATTGTTTTTTTTAGCGGTGAATAATTTATTTATCATTGCTTTGTTTATCTATCAATATTTTTATCAGCACAAACAATGGTATTTGTTGCTGGTTGCATTGGGTATTACGTTTCAAACCCTTGCCATTCTCATGTATGCCAATAGGGACTTATTTCCTGCTTTGCTCAGTTTGCGCATAAATAATTTCCTTATGATTTCTTGTTTTGCATTTACCTCGTTTGGACTTGTTTCGTTTGATGGTAAAGTGCGAAAAAAACTTTTATGGATTTACGCTGTTTTTGTTTGCCTGTTTTATTCCGTGATTTTGTTAGCTGAAGAAAACTACACCATGCTTAGTATTACACGCATAGTTTCCTGTTCACTTTTCTATGGGATAGGTGCTTATTATCTATTTTTCAATAAAAATAAATACAAGTTTTCCATCCTGTTAAGTGGAGTACTTCTCTTGTATTCAATATTCCAACTAATTCGTGCTATTCACGTATACCAATTGGGCGACTCATATGTTTTCCTCCAGAACTCTACCTTCAATAATTGGTTTCTAATAATTTCTGTCCTTGTAATCAGTGCTATTAGTATAGGTTTTATAATGCTTTTAAAAGAAGTAGACCAAAAAACAATACTTCGAAAAAATAAGATCATTGAAAAGGATAAACTAGAGCTGGAAGCTTTGAACCAGACCCAAAATAAATTATTTTCAATTATAGCCCACGATTTAAGAAGTCCGTTCAACAACATTTTATGCCTTTCCGAGCTCCTCTCGGAAAAGGTAGCGGCCACCGAAAATTCCGAATCTGAAGAGTTTGTAGATCTAATAAATATCACTGCCAAGAATACACTCAGTTTGCTGGATAACTTATTAAATTGGGCAAAATCACAAACTGGAGAACTTGGTTTCAACCCAGAAAAAATTAACTTATCTAAAGTTATATCGCACATCATTGAACTTAAAACATCCCAGGCAAAAGCCAAGAACATTTCCTTGTATTTTTCCGCCACTGATGAAATTGAACTAAGTACTGATGAAAATATTTTAGGAACCGTTTTACGCAATTTAATTTCGAACGCCATAAAGTTCACAAATCCAGGCGGACAAATAGAGGTTGCAGCCATTACAAATCAGGGTTATGTGGAAATTTCTATATCCGACAATGGAGTGGGTATGGACGAAAATACAGTTCAAAAAATATTCGATTTAACCACTAATGTAACCTTGCCTGGCACGGCGAACGAAAAAGGTTCCGGTTTAGGTCTGGTCCTTTGCAGGGAATTTGTAAAAAAATTGGATGGACAACTTTGGGTGGAAAGTGAAAAAGGAAAAGGCAGTACTTTCAAATTTACGCTGCCCTATAATATTGCAGCACCAAAATTGGCGAAAATTGCTTGATAACTTGATATAGGAAAAGCCCTGGACCATTCCTAAAATTATTTGGACCTTAGGTTTTCACACACTATAACGGAATCATGCTCTAGAGCATACTTAGCATTTGCTTTTTGATATCTCCTTTTTCATAAATTTTCTGTACCAAATCCAAATAGAGCTCAGTGAAGTGTTTATTTTGAACAAGATCACCAAACAGGGATTCTTGTCTTATAAATGCAAGCGGGTCCGTTTTTGCTTGTTGTGCTGCCCGTTGCAATTCGCCGCTCATGGCATCTATAATTTCAAGGGGTTGCCCATTCTTATCAAGCCCCTTATCACTATAGTAGCACCAGGCAGCCAGTACCAAGGTTGCAAATTTAATGCTTCCTTTTCCGGCCAAATTTTCCAGAAGGGTCGGGATTAGAAATTTTGGCAATTTGGCAGAACTTTCCGAGCAAATACGGCTAACACTATCCTTAATATTGGGGTTGGCAAAGCGTTCCTGCAAACTGTCCTTGTATTTATTGAGATCTATCCCTTTTACTTCATCAAGTACCGGACTTGCCTCTTCATCCATATATGCCCTTAAATAGGTAACGAAAGTCTCGTCTTCCATACAGGCATTAATGGTTTTATGGCCGTAAATAGCGCCCAGAATACCCAGTACGGAATGGCCCGCATTAAGTAGACGGAGTTTCATTTTCTCATAGGGTTTTACATCGGGTACAAATTGTACCCCCACCTTTTCGAACTCTGGTCGCCCATTCGAAAATTTATCCTCAACCACCCATTGTATAAAAGGCTCACAGGTAACCGGCCACTCATCTTTTATACCTTGGGTATTTTCCAAATATTCTATATCCGTTTGACTTGTAACTGGGGTTATCCGGTCTACCATACTATTAGGAAAACACACCTCCTTTTCTATCCATTCGGCCAGGGCCATATTTTGTTTCCGAGCAAACGCCAGCAACATCCTGCGTGCAACATCCCCATTGTGTTCAATATTATCGCAAGACATGATGGTGAATGCCGCAAGTCCCGCATCACGACGCCTTTTTAAAGCAGCTGTTAAATACCCATATACGGTTTTAGGACTTTCGGGATGTTTCAATTCATGTTGGATATCTGGATTGGCAAAATCAAATTCTCCAGTGGTCGGGTTAAAATTGTAACCGCCTTCCGTAATGGTAAGGGAAACAATTTTTGTGTCCGGATGTGCCATGATATCCAGAACGGCATCGGTCTCATCCAGACCCAGTTTAAAATCGATTATGGAACCTATAACCTGTGGCTCTATCGTGCCATCCGGATGCTTTACGATTAAAGTGTAAAGTCCGTCTTGTTTTTTAAGCACATCATGTATTTTTCTATCCCCTTCCCTCAAGCCAATTCCACATATACTCCACTCATTGTCACCAAACCCTTCCATAAGCTTGTGTGTATAATAGGCTTGGTGGGCCCTATGAAAACCACCTACTCCAATATGTACCATTCCCACTTTTTGTGCCTTGCGATTATAAGTAGGGACAGGAATTAACTTGCCCAACTGAGTCAAATTTTCTTGCTTAAGAAGTATAGTTTGTTTCATTAAAGTTTTGCTTTTTTTGATTTTATGCGTAGCAAAGCCCAATAGGCCGTTACGAAATAAATGATGGTGCAAATAAATGCATATCTATAAAATATTTCCCGATTTTCCAGGTACATATTTTCATCATCACTGCCAAATAATACTACTGAGGCCAGAATTAAGGTAATGATCAGGGCTATGATCGCTATGGTTTTAAGAACCTTGGAAAATATGGATACAACTACAAGGGGCTTGGCCTCTGTTTTGGCCTGGTGCTCATGAAACTTTGCAATCTCTTGGTTGCGTGCAATTTCTTTTTGTTCAGCTTCCGGATATTTCTCCTTGGCACCATAGCGGGCCGCCAATAAGGTATAAACCAAGATAGTAAAAATCCAAGTGGGAATAAATAGATAGAAGAAGGACATTACATTAAGTGTATTCAATCCAAAACCAAATACCAATCCCAAGCCCCATGAAGCTACCGCGGGAGTACTAAAGGTTAACTGACGATAGGACGACCAATAACGGGTAAACCCAATTCTAGGAAAAATTTGATGTTCAGCAAATACGATGGCCCCCACTGGAACCACCAAAAGACCAGCATAGGTAAGTAGCGGAAGGATCTGTGAAAATACAAAAGGAAAACAGGCTACAGCAATGGTTACCAATCCAACAACTATGGTAGTTTTCTTTCGGGAATGGTTAAAGAAAATAGCCTGTGCGGCCAAACCTGCTCGGTAAAGATTTGTAATGGCGGTAGTCCAACCTGCAACAATTACAATCACAAATCCGGACCAACCAAGGGCATAATAGGCAACATCACCTGGATCCAATTCTACAATTGCCTTCCCCAGAATTACTGCGGTTCCGGCACCCATTATACCGGCAGCAATCCAGGCCACATAATGCCCGAACATCATACCTGTACTGGTAGCCAGACCATAGGATTTCTTTTTGGCGAAACGTAAGAGGGCCATATCAATAAGTCCAAAATGGGTAATGGTATTGGCTGCCCAGGCAAAGCCGATGACTTCTATTAATCCAATGCCCGGTTCCCCATTGCTATCGGTTCCTGTCCATATTGACTGATCACCCAAACTTATAAAATCGTTCCAACCATTGGGTAAGGTTTTATCCAAAACGTCAAGTGACAATGCAGGTAAAAGCACCATAGCCCCGCTAGTAAACATTACGAACAACCATGGGGCACATAGGCCCGAAAATTCGGAAACAGCATTAAAGCCATAGAGCGCAATGGATACCACTACGATACCTACGGACAAGACAATTAAAATGAACCACATATTGGTTGGATACCAATTGAGTTGGGCAGGGATATCAAAAGCAAATCTAACAGCAGTAGCGGAAACAGTTACCATAGCTGCGGATATGACCGAAAAGATGATGACATTGGCCCAATTATAGAGTTTTGTCATGGAATCTCCGGCAATCTTATTGAGATAGGTATATAGACTTAAACGGGTATCCACAGCAATTGGGGAAGTGATGAATGTCCAACTGAGAACGGCCAATATATTCCCGATCAATAGACCCAATAAAATGTCCATTGTTTTTGCACCCAGGGCTACAAAGGTAGCTCCTATAACGAACTCGGTTGCCGCTACATGTTCTGCGGCATATAGTCCGGCAAAATGGGTCCAATCATGTAATTTATGTTTGGCAACGGGTAGTTGTTCCTCGTTTAAGCTTTCGAACTGTTTAAAATCGTTGGTAGTATTCATATTCTAGGTTGGCTATGGTAACTGAATTCTTTTTATTTATTCTGCTTGAGGCGTATAAGCAATGATAACCGGCTTAATGGCCTGCAATATAGTGCTCCACTATATAAAAATTAAATTTAAAAGGAATAGTTATAAATTAATTAACAAAAGGGCCCAAAAATTGCGAAACCCTTAATCTAAAATTAATTCAAGACCCTTCAAAAAATGCTGTTTTGTGATAGGGTTTGCCCAATACCATTTCTGGTTATGCAATTTTATCTCAACTCTTTTTCCAAAACTAAGAGCCTGTTTTGGACTATATATGGTAGTACTCTCTATTCCATTATTTTCAACAAACGCTCCACCAACATCTTGGCAAAAGCTTCATCGTTGATGTGCGCATCCATTTCAACGACTTCAACATGTCCCTTTGCATTTTCCTTTATGGCCCCGAACAGGGCCGAATCCGCATCGGGTCCATAAAAAATATCCCCTTCGCTATCGATCTGGGATATGCCCTTTAGCGGGATGAGGATCTCCACAGGGGCCTTGGCCCCTATCAGCTTGTCCACCAACTGTTTTCCCAGTATCCCGTTCTCCGCCACATTGGTGCGCATTAGGGTCACGTCCGGAGCCCAACTGTAGAGCTGTCTTGTTCTGTATTTCTCGGGTAGCGTGTCCATTTGAGCAAAGTTCACCATGTCCAGACATCCGGGCACCACGATCTGGGGGATCCCCATTTCCGTTGCAGCGGTAAGTCGGTCTGGTCCGGCGCTCAATATGCCCCCGCAGAGCTCATCGGCAAGTTCGGTGGTGGTAACGTCCAGCACCGCGTCGAAGACCCCTTCCCGGATCAGCGATTCCATGGTGGCCCCGCCCACCCCGGTGGCATGGAAGGCCATAACCTCGTAGCCCTTGGACTTTAACAGTTCGGTACATTTGTCGACACATTTGGTGGTGTTCCCGAACATACTGATGGCGATGCTCTTTTTGGCTTCCTCCGAGGCATCCACCTTGGTATCCGCCATGGCGGTGATCGCGGATGCCGCCTGCCGTATCAACAGCCTACTTATACTGTTGAGCCCTGCCACATCCACTACCGAGGACATGAGGGTAATGTCCTTTACCCCTATCTGTCTGGAGAGGTCCTTGGCCACTACCGTACTCAGGCAGAATTTGGGGATGCCCAAGGGCACCGCCTGCATGGCCTCCAGGATGATATAGGTACCTCCTCCCCCGCCCATGCCGATGACGCCCTTGATTTTGTCCTTTTCGGCCAGTTCCGACAGGATGGCCGCAGCACCCTTTCCCATCAGCTCCACCGCCCTGCCCCGATCATTGGACTTGCGGATAGTTTCCAGGACAGCGCCAGAAGCCGTGGCTACGGCATCCTGGTCCACATCTATGGGGAAGTCAACTGAAGTCTCCATGACCCCCGTGTTTATGGTAATCACTTGCTGGCCCAGTGCCCCAAGACTTTTTAGGAGATAGGAAAAATCTTCCCCCTTGGTGTCAAAACACCCCAGCATTACTATACTTTTATCGGCCATGGCCATAAGCTTAAATTTTTGGTTAATCGTTGAAGTGGTACACTACTTTAATTTTTTGGTTACAACCTTTAATTTATTACCACCCTTGTAGAGCAACAACAACCCCTGAGGCGCATCTTGTCTTCCATAACTGGATTAAAATCATAAAAGTTACCAACCAAGATAACATCTTTTTTTTCTTCGTTATCAAAATCCTTGTAAGTAATGCACATTACTGACCAAAAAATTGTTTAAATAGTCAAAAATGTATTGGGAGGACTTTTGGAATTTGACTTATGGCATGAGTACCAAAAAAGACTTTGATACAATTTAAAAAAGGTAAAGGTAACTGCAACGAAAAAGGAACAATGGTCTCCCAATGTTCCTTTTGCAACTAAACTAACTCAAATTATTTTATGACTAACGAATGAGGAAAATAATATTAGCTACTGCTTCATTTCTGAGCGAACCGATTTTATCCATGTAGTGTGCAACTGTAATAGTTCATTCAACTTTTTTGGATCGGACTTGGCCAAATTGTTCTTTTCACCAATGTCATTATCCAGGTTCACCAAATACAATTTATCTAAATCTATTTTCTCCCCTTTGCCAATGGGCTCCCTTACATTACCTATAAGTTTCCAAGGACCCTTACGTATTGCCCATTGGGCCATTTTGTCATCATAATTATCCAATTGCCAGTGCACCACCTCATGTACGGATTCCTTTTTGTTATCCAGAATAATGGGCATAAGACTTTTCCCATCCAAATCCGTCGCCACTTTGGAATTGGTCAATTCTGCAAGGGTAGGAAACCAATCCATCTCCATACTAAGCTGATCCCTAACTTCATTTGCGGGGATTACTCCTGGATAGCGAATAATGGCCGGTACACGGATTCCACCTTCGAACAGACTAAATTTACTTCCCCTATAGGGTCCTGCATTACCCCCTCCCCAAAAGGCCCTTTCCTCCAAGGAATGTCCATGATCGGATTGAAAAACAACTATGGTATTATCCGCTATACCCATCTCATCCAGATAATCCAGAACTTGGCCAATTTTCTCATCGGTATTGGACACAAAGGCGGCATATTCTTTTCTAGGTGTTGGAAGATCTTTGTAATGGTCCAACCACTTTGTAGTTCCTTGGTAGGGATAATGGGGTGCATTGAACGCCCAATAAATAAAAAACGGCTTGTCCTGCCTGTGGTTGATCACCTGCTTGACTTCCTCTACCATTAGATCGGAAAAATGTTGGCCATCATAATACACCTCCTGTGAATTTCTATACAAGTCGTGTTTATTCGGTCCGTCCCAATAGAAGGTGTGGGAATAATTATCGATACAACCCCGCTGATGCCCAAAGAAATAATCGAACCCCTGTCCGTTGGGCAAGTTCTGCTCCCTGTGCCCAAGATGCCATTTACCAATTAAGGCGGTGTAGTAGCCACTGGGTTTGAGCATCTCCGCCATGGTAATTTGTTCTGTTGGTAGACCGTATTCTCCGCTCCTTTCCGCGTGTTCCGGAATAGGGACATTGCCTTCCAGACCGGCCCTCAAATTGGTCTTCCCTGTCATTAGGGCGGCACGTGAGGGAGAACAAACGGGTGCTCCCGCATAGAATTGGGTGAACCTCACCCCCTCCTTGGCAAACCTGTCCATATTGGGGGTATACAGGTCGGTAGCCCCATAACTATTGAGGTCTATAGAGCCTTGATCATCGGTCATAATAACAATGACGTTGGGTTGACTTTTTACGGAAGTTTGGGAGAAAACTGGTATAGACAGGGATAAAAATAAAACCCCTGAACCAATATGACATAATTTTCTAAATACTCTCATTGGATTTTAATGAATTAATTCAATCTAATTTTTAAAAAGAATGGTTTATATGCTAATTCTTTTTTACAGTATTTCCTCTTATAAAACTAAATAGAGAAGTGATTTTCCTTGCTTACCTATTAGGTGAGATTTAATATCCGGGATTTTGTTCCAAGTTAGGGTTCAGCAAAATATCCCTATCTGGCAAAGGCCAAAGATAATCTCTTGTTGGATTAAAACTTCGTCTTTCTATCACGTTGCCATCTTTGTCCAAACCATCGGCGTTCATAACGGCTTCAGCGGTCCGCCATCTTATAATATCTTTATAATAGAGTCCTTCACCAGCAAACTCGACTCTTCTTTCCAATCGGACAACCTCTCGAAATTCTTCCTTGCTTAAGCCTGGAGTAACATCCGGCATGTCCACTGAAACACGATTTCTAACCAAATTAATAGCATCATATGCCCTATCAGAAGGTCCATTTAATTCATTCTCTGCCTCTGCTATAATTAGTAAAATTTCAGCATATCGAATAACAATTGGGTTTATTTCGGATTGGTTTGGCTGAGGAGCTGTACGAGCTACATCATCTACAAAATAGGTGTATTTCTTAAATGCATAACCTGTTAAATCTGCAAATAATTCATCCCCAGTTACCAATTGGCCATTGAAGGTTGAGCCTATTGTTATCAATGTTTGGGATAATCTTGGGTCTCTGTTGGCGCTTGGATTTGCGGGATCATATAATCCTGAATTTGTAATTGGTTCTCCATCGGTCATTAAATAAGCCTCAAACAGATCTTTGAAAACATTTCCTTGTTGGAACAACTCGTGGTAATTGTTGGTTACTTCCGGAAACTGAAATTGAATATCGAATATTACCTCATTATTTCCTTCATTTTCTAAAAGAAAAAGTCCACGATAGTCCGGAAATAGGTCATATACATTTAAATCTATAACTGCCTGTCCAGAAGAAAGTGCTTCGTCCCAGTTCTCATTATATAATGCAGTCCTGGCTTTAAAAGCCAAGGCTGCGCCCTTCGTTACCCGGCCTTTATCTGTGCTAGTATACGACGTTGGTAAATCGGCAGCTGCCGCATCCAAATCAGAATAGATTACCTCGAGTATTTCGGCCTTGGTATTACGGGGTAATTGACCTTGGTCGTTATTATTAGGAGGATCTAAAATTAAAGGTACACCACCATAGTACTCTATTAGATTATGATAATAAAATGCTCTTAAAAATCGCGCTTCGGCCTTATAACGTTTTTTTAATTCTTCGTCCATAGGTACCAAATCAATATTAGCCAAAAAAGTATTTGTTCGCCCAATGCCCTCATAGCAAATACTGTATCGAGAATTGATAAGAGGCAATGTAGGATTATTATCTCCTCTGGCAATGGAGGAAGCTCCACTACCATCGTCAATCTCAAACGAATTTGGGGTTATGTCCTCCAATTTTAACAACCAAGATCCTTCACCCCTATAAGGGCCCAACAATGGTTCGTAGCAACCGGTAAGTGCAGAAGCAGCGTTTACATCAGAGGTCCAAAAAGTCTCCACGTTACTCTGATCTGCAGGTTCCAAGTTTAATTGATCGCTGGAACAACTAGTAGATATTATTAGCCCACAAAGTATTGTGGAAATATATATGATTTTTTTCATGACAGTATAGTTTAGAATGATAGGTTGAAACCTAGAGTATAAATCTTCGTTGATGGATAATTGAAGAAATCATTGCCTAGCAACTCCGTTTCGGGATCAAAATCTTTCAAGGAAGTAAACGTAAGCAGGTTCTGAGCGTTACAAAAAATGGACAACTTGGTCATTCCTATTTTACTCAATAAATCTGGCTTAAAATCATAAGTTAATTGAATATTTTTCAACCTTAAATACGAAGCATCAAGTAGCCAATAATCACTATCTCTAAAAAGTGTATTCTGAGTATCTTGGTATCTAGTTATAATTGGAAAACTGGCATCCCTATTATCCGGAGTCCAAGAATCATTTGCCCAACCCACAGGTAAGGAGGTTCCGAACCAAAAGGGGACACCCGATACATGTTTATTATAGGTTTGTACATCCTCCACCCCTTGCCAAAACGTATTTAATGAAAGGTTTTTGTATGCCAATTTTATATTGAAAGAATATGTATATTTTGGTATGGTATTGCCTGTTGCCTTTCTATCATTTAGGTCAATGGTACCGTTATTGTCCAAATCCTTAAAACGTATATATCCTGGCTGTGTATCGGTACCCTGAAAAGCATGTGAATCAATTTCCTCCTGTGATTGGAATAAGCCATCCGCCTCATATAAGTAAAATTGATTTATAGGCTTTCCTTCTTGGGTAATATTAAAAGGACCTCTTCCGTCAGAAGAAAAATCATCAAGGATTATCTCGCCATTCAGGTTAACTACCTTATTTGTTATATAGGTAAGATTACCCGAAACATCATATCTAAAATCACCTATTACATTCCTGTATCCTAAAGATAATTCAATTCCTTTATTTTCAATGGTACCAATATTTCTAATTGGACCACCCAAGGCCCCAACTTGTGACGGAATTCCAACTGGCCTTAAAACATCCTCTGTTGTCTTATCGAAGTACTCAAGACTAGATGATAATTTTCCCTTAAAAAAAGTAGCGTCTATACCAATATTGGAAATGGTAGTAGTCTCCCATGATATTTCATCATCATTGTCAACAAGAACGGCAGTACCCGGGTTGATTGTACCGCCAAATATATAATCCTGACCTGGGGATATTAAATCCAAATAACGAAATAATCCTATGCGCTCATTACCCAATTGCCCCCATGATGTCCTAACTTTCAGTTGACCCAACCATTCTACATCTTTTAGAAAATTTTCTTCGTTCAACCTCCATCCAGCTGAAACTGATGGAAAGAACCCCCATTTATTACCCTGGGCAAACCTGGAAGATCCATCATAACGAAAATTTGCCTCAAACAAATACTTATTGGCCAACACATAATTAGCACGGCCAAAATAGGATATCAGGCTGGATTCAGTAGTAGTACCAGACACCACCGGATTGGTACTCCCGGCATTTAGTTCATATAAATTATTACTTAAATATCCCTCATTACTTGCCGTGAAAAAACTTCGGTTGAATTTCTCATAACTATTGCCCAGCAGTATGGATAAATCGGTATTGTCATTAAAGGACCTATTCCAATTTAAAGTATTAAAAATAGTCCAGTTTTGTGATTCATCGTCCCGTTGGTCCACTCCTCTTTCTTGCCCTTGAAAGGTTACATAAGGATTTCCTCCAGCTTGAATTTGTGTAGGCTCTTTTGTTTTTGCATCATAAAGTACTATTTGAGGGGTGAATATCTTTCGTCGTTGGGCATCACTTGTGAATCCCATATTAATCTTGTACTTTATATCAAAAGGTAGACTAATTTCGGCAAAAGTATTTAGAAACAATTTTAAGTTCCGTATATCACTGTCTCCCTCATCGGTTAATGCCAGCGGATTTCGAAATCTACGGTGCCCAGGAATGTCGAAAAAATTCATTCCATAATTTCCATCCTCCAATTTCGTTGGGTGATAAGATTGAGCTTTAAAGATCATTTGCATGGCTTCGGATATGCCAACAACAGGTTCATCCCTATTTTTGTAAGAAACATTAAATGTACCGCCTAGGGTTACATTTTTATTCATTACTGAGTTAATATTCAGATTCGCTGTATACCTATCGGAATCCGAACTCCTTAGTACCCCATTTTGATCCAACAGACCCAATGAAAGAGCAAAAGAAGTTTTATCACTTCCTCCAGTAAATCTCAAATTATGTTCTTGAATAAATGCCGGATCAAACATTATATCATACCAGTCATTGTTGGGATATGTAAATGGATCAGTTTGCATTCCTGCCCGGTATTCATCTATTAAACTCTGAGGAAAAACTAATGCATTTTCACTGGTACCAAAATTCAATTGTGCTTGGGAATACAATTCCATCCATTGAATAGGATCCTTTACAACTCTAGGCAAGGAAATAACCTCTTGTATACCAACTGAGGTACTATAGGATATCTCCGATTTTTGCGATCCCTTCTTGGTAGTTACCAAAACCACACCGTTGGCCGCCCGCGACCCATAAATTGCTGCTGAGGCTGCATCCTTCAAAACAGTTATACTTTCAATGTCATTTGTATTTAAATCATTAATGGAAAATTCTATTCCATTTACAAGAATCAAAGGGTTGTTGTCGTTTAATGTTCCTACACCTCTTACTCTGATCGTTGCGGCATCATTTCCTGGTTGTCCTCCAATTTGATTTATGTACACCCCTTGTACTCCTTGAAGTGCCTGACTCGCACTGGTTATTGGCCGATTCTCCAAATCTTCACTTTGAATACTCGAAACTGCACCGGTAAGGTTTAGCTTCTTCTGTGTTCCAAACCCTACTACAACCACCTCATCAAGACCAGCCGAACTTTCCTCTAAATTAATACTTAGATTTGTTTGGCTATTAACCTGAACCTCTTTGGTAGCAAAGCCTATATAGGAAACAACCAAAATCGCATTTTCATCTTCAATAGAAATTGTAAAATTCCCATCAAAATCGGCCTGGGTACCATTGGTTGTACCTTTTTCCAGTATGTTTGCACCAGGCAACGGGGTTCCATTTTCATCAGAAATATTTCCTGTAATGGTCTGTTGCGGTTTATTAATTTCAATTACACTTTGGTCTGGACCAATAGACTGTAATTGTATAGGTTTGTAATCTAACTTTTTGAGTAATATTTGCTTTTTGAATACCTCATAAGTAATATTTGTTCCTTTAAATAACTTATCTAGAATATCAAAAATCTTTTCTTTATCAGCCTTTATATCAACTTCTATTTTTACATCGATTTTCTGAGTGTCCACAAAAAACCTGAACTCGGAAATGGTCTCTATCCTGTTAAGTACCTCACTTAATTGTACATCGTTCATATCCAAGGATATCCTAGTTTTTTGGGAGTATGTGGTGGCATTGATCTGCAGCATACATACTAAAAGAAAAAAGGCAGTCAGCTTCATTTTAAGATCCCACTTTAGGGCGCACATAAGCGCACACCCGATTTTAATCAGTTTTTTCATACTTTTGTTATGGTTATTAAATGGTTACACTATTTTTTGACCAAATCTTTAAGTCGGGAAATGTTACGAGCATTTTCCGATTTTTTTTTTAAGGGTTGGTCCTTCTATTAATTTTAGGTTTTTAATTCATAGGCCATATTGATTTTTATTGTTTTTTAATAATTATTTGGTTCTCCTTGATCGTATATTCTATTCCGTAGGTTCTATCCAGGATTTCCAGTATCTCTTCTATACTTTCTTCCTCAAAATTGGCACTAAAGGTATTCTTGTCCAAAGCCGTATCGGTATTTACAATGGTTACATTGTAGCGGCGTTCCAATTGCTTACGGATTTGCTTAAAAGGCATATCCCTAAATATGAGTTTCCCTTGCACCCAAGAGGTATAAATAGAAGTATCTACCTTGTCCTTTTTAAAATTCTGCTGATCCTTACTCCATGTTCCCATTTCTCCTGGAACTAGTTGTACCTTTCTTTGTTGCTTATCCACCGACAAGGAATCGTACAACTGAACACTACCTGAAACCAATACGGTACTGGTTTCCAAATCTTCGTTATAGGCGGATACATTAAATTCCGTACCCAGTACGCGAACATTGACGGAACCCGAATTGACAATAAAAGGATGCTCTTTGTCCTCGGCCACCTTAAAAAAGGCCTCTCCCTTTAGGGAAACCTGTCTACTTTTACTTTCAGAAAAACTGGTAGGGTATCTTAAAACCGATCCTGAATTAACATATACTATAGTACCATCGGCAAGTTCCAACTCGAATTTCTTTCCGTAGGGTACATTTAACTCATTGTACTGTATTTCTTTGGGATTAGTTGTGGGCTTATACTTAATCTTATCTCCTGTTTGTACTGCAATCACATTCCCTTTAGTATCCAGAATATTGGTGCTACCCGTTTCTTTAATAATCTCAAGCTTACCGTTACCTAGTTGCAGGTTTACTTCTTCCTGGGCTACAATTATATTTTCCCTCTCATTGCTGGATTTGGATAAAAAAGATATCGCTAACCCCAATCCGACTAGTCCAATAAAAATCGCAGCATATTTCCATATCGTCCGGATTACTCCCTTCTTTTGTTCTGGAACATCAAGGGCATGTAATTTAATTTGTTCCAAAAAGTCCTTATACGCAACTTCTTTATCTACCTCTAAATATTTCCTGGACATCAAATAATCTACTTCCATGGAATCCGAAAAACACTTCTTCACCTCTTCCAGGGGATAATCTTGGATATCCTCATACATCTTGGCTTCCTCGATTTTACCATCCAAATAGTCTTGAATAAGATTTTCCAACCTATTATTTTTCATTTTTTTATTATCAATTACATAAGTATGACCCCGATTTTTCCCCAATCCCTACATTATTTTTAACTTTTTTTTATATTTCACTAAAAATTTATCACTTTTACATAGTTTCATCACCAACCAACCATAATCAAATTTTGTACAACCAAGACACTTTTTTATTAGAAAGCCTAAAGAAGGGAGATGAAAGGGCCTATAAAAAACTGTATGAACTCTACTATACAGGTCTGGTGGTTTATTGCTATAATTTAACCAAGGATCAGGATCGAGCTGAAGACATTGTACAACAAACCTTGGTGAAAATTTGGATTAAAAAGGATAGCCTCAACATTAGAACTTCACTAAAAAATTACCTATATAGAGCCGTCTATAATACCTTTCTTAAGGAATACCGGAAACTTAAAAAAGAAGAAGTTGCACTTTTAGAGCTTAAAAATAACATCTTGTTAGATTTTGTAGAAAGAGATGAATCATTATTGGAAGAAAGGATGCAACTGTTGGAATCGGCCATAGATCAACTACCAAAGAAGAACAGGGAAGTCTTTTTGCTCAGCAAGAAATCGGGCTACAAGCACAAGGAAATAGCTTCCCAATTAGATATCTCGGAAAAGGCCGTGGAAAAGCATATCAGTCGCGCTACCCAAAGCATAAAGAAATGGCTGAAGGAGAAAAAAAACAGTCTGGTGCTCATATTCTTGAATTATATGAGCTAAATTTTCTTTTTAACTTATTACTTGGATTATGTCTACTCCTTTCTAACTGGGAGTTTGGATACGGCATTTAGGGAATCTGCCTGTACCTCATTGGTTCCTACTGGAGAAATACATGCTAGAGGATTGTTTAAACAAGCACAAACTTCAGGATCCTCTTGACAAGCTTCATTGTCGCTTGCACAGGAATTACCAATAACTACTACGGAAAAAATGGAAAGAATAAATAACAACTTTGTTTTCATGTTCTCTGATTTAAAATTATATCCAATTTCAACCATAAAACTATATAAAGTACTCATTTTCAGATGCTACATATGTAACCAAGTATATAAGAAATGTAACAAATAAATTATAGGGTATTAAAAATCCAGACAGGTCTTCAATTCCAGTTTGTTTATATTTATACGTCCGCACAATCTTCCTTAATTTGCTTTTGAAAAAATAGTAAAGACCTTGACCAAGAGTACGATGGAAGAGTTAGCGAATCTCCCCCGTTCAACTGCCTTAACAGGGGCAATGTGTATTATTTGCTATATCCGATAAATTTTCAGAATTTTATTAAAAATAGCAGTATGAAAACTCTCGATAATTTAAGAAGCAGATTGATTGACCAAATTATGGTCACCAAAAACGAAAAATTACTGGCTGCAATTGAGAGTATTTTAAATTCTACCGAAATTGATAACCAACTAACCTTGGATTCTCATCACATTGAAATGCTCATGATGAGCGAAATGGACATCGAAAACGATAATCTGATTTCAGAAAGCGATCTTAGAAAAGAAGATTCTGAATGGATGGACTAACTCTATTTTGGACACAAACGGCCATAAAGCAACGAAACTATACTTTTGAATATTGGAACAAACGCAATAAAAGTAGGCTATACTCTCAGAAATTGAACCTAGCAATTAGAGGGCGAACAGAATTGTTGAAACAACTTCCAGAAATGGGGAAACCTACAAATTACAAAAATACCCGAGCCATTATTTTGGGACATTATAGCATACTTTACAAAATTCAACATCAAAAAATTATAATCACCGGGTTTTGGGACAACCGACAGGATCCTGAAAAATTACTAAAATTCTTAGCAAGAAAATAATACGTGCAGAAGAGTACCTACTATGAAGCAAAGCCTGAATTGGTCTTCAATTCCAGTTTTGTTTATATTTATACGGCCGCACAATCTTTCCTATTTGCTATAGAATAGATAAAATAGTAAAGGACTTTGAGCAAGGGTAAGACATCAGGGTAAGCGCCCCCCCTCCTACACCACACCTTCGCAGGCTTATGGCCAATATCCTAGGGAGCTATATTTCTAGTGCAACCCATATCTTTTAAAAAAAATTACCCAAAGGGTGTAATAATCTTTGATTTCAGCCACTAACCAAGAAAAGATTAAAATTATGACACTACAAAATGCACTTGACCATTTCAAAAATCTGGAATCCAAAACAACTGAAAAATCTGAAATTAAGATTTACCAAAAATTCATTCAGATATTGACCAGTTTAGAGAACTGTTATTTATCAGACGCTGAAATCCAATCTATTGAACAGCAACTAGATGGTTTTGGTTTAAATTCAAATAGCACAAAAAATAGAAAATATTTTATACGAACTTACAAGTTGTTTCAAAAATATTTGAAAGATACTTTTTCCTTGACTATTAAAGACTATTATACCAATATGGGTTTAGGATTAGGAGCTTCTTTTGGAATTATTTTTGGAATAGTGGTACTTTCAAATTTGGAGCGGTCATTGGGGATATCGTTTGGAATAGCCCTCGGAATGCTAATCGGCCTGGCAATAGGGCGTAATTTGGATTCGCAGGCCAAGGCCGCAGGTAAAATGTTATTGTAAATTAAGCAAGCCCTTAAACCAGAAGATTGAGCAACGATTTTTATACATCATCTATTTTGCCTTATGCCGCAATTATCATAAAGATATGCAGGGCATATACCAATAACCAGCAAGATTTTGAAGATTATTACCAAGAGGTGTGCTTACAAATTTGGAAAAGCAGAAATAACTTTCGTGCACAGTCCGAGTGGTCTACATGGGTATATAGACTGTCTCTGAATGTAAGTATGACCTTGTTGAGGAAACATAAAAACAATCGTCCGAGCCTGGCCTCGGATAAGCTACCCTCAGAAATATGGGATGAGCCCCGTGCTTTTAATGACGATTCCCTTAAACAGTTATATGCTGCAATTAGGCAATTGTCCGAGGTTGACAGGGGGGTAATTTTGCTCTATCTCGAGGAAAAATCCTATCAGGAGATTGCCGATATCATTGGCACCAACCCAAATAACATTGGGGTCCGTATAAAAAGAATTAAAGAACGACTAAAAAAAATATTGGATGGAAAAATCAATTGAAACTATGTGGAAAGAAGGTTTCCTAAATAGTAATGCCTTAATTGCTCCCAAGATAAACGACATTTACAACCAGAAGTCGATTCATATCATCGATAAATTCCAAAAAATGTTCCTGTTCAATATATGGGGAATTATAATTGGCTCCTCACTTCTGTTTATAGCGTCATATTTCGCAGGAGCCGTGCTAGCAGGCAGTATTGTTTTAATAATGATGTTCTGGGTTGCCTACACCGCCTACCAGGAATTAAAATCTTTGGAAAAAATTGACAAAGGGCAAAGTAGTTATACTTTTTTAAAAGCCTTTAAGGATTGGATATCCAAATCTATTGATAGGTATGGAAAAATGTATAGCGCTGTATATCCTGTATTAATTCTTGTTTTCTATTTCGGAATTTGGTTTTCCGATATGTTTGCACACAAGCGGGAAATAGTTGCTGGGAGCTCAAATGATCTGGTATTAGGACTTCATATCCCAACCACGATTATCGTAATAATTATGGCTGTATTGATGAGCATTTTTAGTAAGGCAATTCATAGAAAGGATGTAAAAACGATTTATGGAGGAATATTAAAAAAGCTCGACTTGGCCCTTGCAGAAATGGAAGAATTAAGGGGTGAATAAACCTTATTCCTATCAAAGAAATAATGATTACTCTAAATATAAATAATGTGGGAATTACAGGTTTTCAGGCCTTAGTTTTTTAAATAACGCTATCTTACACCTGCCAGTCAAAGCTTAAACAACCGGCACAAATCCATTTATTGGGTTTGTGTCCATTATTTTTACTTTAAGAGATGTACGACAACATTAGTCCCATTATTAATTCTGTATCGCCTATTTCGAGTAAATCGATAGCAAAAATCCAGGAGATAGCGGAATATCATGAAGTAAAAAAAGGAGAGTTAATTACAACTGTTGGACAAAATAATAATCTGGAGTATTTTATTACGGAAGGAATCTGCAAAAGTTTTCTTTACACACCGGAAGGAGAGGATGTAACGATTTCTTTTTTTATGTCGGGCTCTATAATATCTCCCAGCACAACAAGAAATAAGGAGGGCAGATCCATTCTTAATATTCGCGCTTTGACCGATATGGAGATGGCAACCATCAATGCCGGGGAATTCGAAAAATTAATGGTAGAAGATCTTGAAATAAGACATTTTGGAAACACAGTTTTAAGAAATGAACTAATGGGGAAGGTCCAAAAAGAAATAGCATTGGCTTCCCTTAAAGGTAAGGATAGGTTGCAGCTTCTGAGAGATAATTTTCCAAATATCGAAAACCTTATACCGCATTCGGATATAGCATCATATTTAGGATTAACTACAATTTCCTTAAGTAGATTAAGAACACAATCTTAACGCTTAACATTTGTTAATGGAATCTCTCCGTGTATTGACCACCTTTGTTTTCTAATCAAAAACAAGCTCTATGTCAAATTTAAATTCCTTACTTATTAAGGCCTCCTCGGTAAAGAATATCTGTATTCTATTTGTTGCAAGCCACTTGGTCCTGCTTATGATGATGATATTTACTTTGCCTGTGATCAATGACCGAATTGGAACCAAAGTGTTCGACCTCCAAACTTTGGGATATTCCGTTTCCGTAGCCGAATCAATTGTGGAGAACCTGAATAACGAGACTACATCCCTCTACCTTTTCCCGCAATTAACTTTGTTGGATCTTTTATATCCTATTTTATTGGCGCTATTCTTAAGTAGTATTATATTTCGACTTTTTAGTATAACGGAAACCAAAAGCAAAATAGCGTCAATATTATTGGTTATTCCATTTGTGGCAATGCTATTTGATTATGCAGAGAACATATGCGTCATATTAATGATTTCAAAATCTTTGGAGTTAACCAAAACCTTGGTCCTTTTATCAAGTAGCCTTACTATTTTAAAAGGAGTATTCACCTCAATTGCTTGGATTACTATTTTAGTCTATGCTATTAAATGGTTTAGAATGAAAATTCTTGAACGAAATAATAAAAGGGCTGAAGCACCTTACCCAAAAAGCGCTGGCAATAGACTCTGAAATTCCTTTTCCCTTGCGCAGTAAGGAATGGAAACAAGTTTCTCGGAACCAGTATGTTGATATGTGCAAAAAAATTATTCCATCATAAAAAAGGCATCTAAAAAACAAGCTTAATCTATCGATAAACTTAGTTGGATCTACAATTATCTAGTACAAAGAAGAAAAAAAAGATCGGTGGCAAATTGCGATCACTGTACTTATTCTATTCATTTTTGGTACATTGATAAACATTCCTTTTAGAAGGCAAGTTAGTGTAGGGTTGCAAGGGAGTAATTATTATTAATTCCTATATTGAGCATTATTAAAAACTAATCCTTACTAGGTTGAACCCTTTAAAAACTATTCCCAACATATCATTTGAGAGCGAAGAAAATGAAAAAGACTTCGAGTGCCTCAATCTATCCAAGCTGTTTGCTAAAATTAAGGGAGGTTTAAGCCATAATCCCAATTTACCACATAGGGTAGGCTTCTTTGCGTTGTTGATTGTTACCAATGGTCAGGGAACCCACCAAATAGACCTGAAGGAATATCCATTAAAACAAGGGACGGTATTAAAAATAGCCAAGGGTCAAGTACATGCTTTTCAGGAAAACCCTAATTATGAGGGATTCCTTATTTTGTTTACCGAGGAATTTGTTCTGAACTATTTTTCCAAATCCTCCATTGAGTTTATTTCACATCTTTACAATTACCATATTTCCAAGCCTTTGGTAGAAAGTGGTAACTTTAATGAGACTTTTATAACCGAATTAAAAGTTGAATTGGAAGAGGAAAACAGCTACGCCCAAAAGAATATAGTAGCTGCGATGCTAGAATTATATCTACTACGATTGGAACGCCTTTCCCAGACCGCAGACCTACCCAAAAAAAACCATCAGCACTATCCTATTTTTCTCGAATTTAAAAACTTGGTAGAAGCACAATTTAAGTTGACCCGCAACGTAAAGGATTATGCGGAAATGCTGCACATTTCCACCAAACATTTAAACCAGATCGTTAAAGAATTCACCTTGAACACTGCCAAACATTTTATTGATGATTTTGTAACCCTGGAAATAAAAAGAGCTATTGTTAGTACAAATACCAGTTTGAAGGAAATAGGATATGACATGGGTTTTGATGAAGTGACGAACTTTACCAAATTCTTCAAAAAGCATACTGGTACTACCCCCAAACAATTCAAAGCTGATATATAAAAGTATCGTTCCCATATTTACCATTCTTACCCCAAGATTTACCTGCCTAATTTTAAAGTATATGGTCAACTTTGTACCAAACTTTAAAATCTAAGAAAATGAAAACAAAATTAAGGTCATTACTTATTCTAACCATATTAAGTGTTACAATTGGTAATGCACAAAATGAAACAACAGACGGAAATAATTTTCAGTTTGGACAACCCGAACATTTCTTGGACGGTTATTCCATGAACTTCCAGTATCAGGATGGCACTGCTGTACACATTGAGTTTTACAATGGCAAAACTAAATATGAATGGGTTGCCGGACCTGGAAAAGGAAAAGGAAATCAAGATATTCCCTATCGTTCCCGTAAAATTGGCAATGGACTTTATTTAATGAATTGGCATGAAACAGACATAAAGGATTATTTGACCCTAGTATTTGATTTTGAAAAAATGCTAGTCCACAATTCCGTTATAATAGGATACGAAAATAGACCTGAAAGAACCCTAAAAACAGTGTTTAAAAGTGGGATTATAGATCATTTAAAACAGGCCGAATAAGGTTCAAACTATTGCTACTATTTTATTTGATGAATTGGTGACATATAGAATTGAAATTAAATCTGATGAGGACTCCATTAACTTCATCAGATTTTTATTTTGTTGAACTTAATTATAGTGAGTTCCATATAAAGGGACATGTATATAGCCCTGAATAATTTAGTAAAACTAATGATTCTGTCCCCAAAGGATGACATTGAACGAACAAACTCCTGAACAATCAAAAGTCAATCGGACTCTTATTAAAAAAGTTATAACATTCATGGCGCTCTAAGGCTATGGTTCCACTTTTACCATTTACGGTAAAACATTCACCTTTTAGAACCCCAAGATTAATGGCAACTTTGTATGGAATAAAACATATTGGAACCAACTAAAGACAAAAGTTCAATTCCAAAATAACAGTATTAATTCAAAAGGAACTAGTTATTGATCTCTTGGTCTCCAATTATATAGTCCATAAATTGAATATGAAATAATCGGATAGAAATGAAAATAGAAAAAGGTAAAATCGCTACAAAATATATATCAATAGTTAGGGCAACCATGCTTTTTTGGGGAATTGTTTTGTTACAGGCATGCCAAAATTCACCCCAGGAGAACTCACTACAACAACAAGATCAAGAACACCCAAATATCACCAAATTAAAAAGTCAGAATGCCGAATTTATACCCGAAATAATCAAGCTGAATGAAAAGGTATATGTGGCGGTGGGCTATGATGGTTCCAATGCCTCTATGGTTGTTGGGGAAAAAGGGGTAGTGATTATCGATGCGTTACGTGCATTGGGAGCCGCGGAAAAGGTAGCGGAAGAATTCCGGAATATAACCGATAAACCCGTTGAAGCCCTAATATATACGCATGGCCATCTAGATCATACTGGAGGCACTTCTGCTTTTGTTGGCAACAACAAAGATGTTAAGATCATTGCAAGGGAGGGGTTTAAGGACGAATTGCAGGAGCATTCACCGATTGAGCCTATATTAAAACAGCGAAACATACGGCAATTTGGGCGCGATTTACCGGCCAATGAGATTATCAATAGAGGTGTGGCTCCGGGTAGTACCCCAACAGATAGAGCGGGAAAAGGATATTTACCGCCCAACCTCACTTTTCAAGACTCCATAACCCTTAACCTGGCCGGCATAGATATTGAACTGCATGCGGCCGATGGGGAAACCAATGACGAGCTATTTGTGTGGATTCCCGATTTAAAAACATTGTTCACAGGAGATAATTATTACAAATCATTTCCAAACCTTTATGCCATTCGTGGCTCGCAATATAGGGATGTAAAATCTTGGGGCGAATCCATTCAAAAAATGAGTACCTACCCCGTGGAGTTCCTAGTACCAGGCCATACCCGTCCTGTCTCAGGAACAAAACTTGTCCATGACAATCTTACAAACTACGCAACAGCAATCTTAAGCGTCTACCAACAGACCATAGATGCTGTGAACAAGGGGTATACACTGCAACAAACCGTTGACAGCGTTAAGTTGGCAGATTCCCTAATAGATCAACCCAACTTACAGGAATTCTACGGTTCGGTTCCATGGGGCGTTCGATCTATATTTTTACACTATGTTGGCTGGTTTGATGGAAACCCCACCAACCTTTATCCTTTATCTTCCACACAAGAGGCCAAACATATGGTTGAATTGGCAGGTGGTGAGGTTAAAATGCTTCAACAGCTAAATAGGGCATTGGAACAAGGTGATTACCAATGGGGATTGGAATTGGCGGACTATCTGCTGGCAACCGACTATGAAAAAGTAAAAGTCAGCCAAGTTAAGATAAGGCTTTTAAGGGCCTTGGCAGCACAACAAATTAATGCCCCGGCGAGAAACTATTACCTCTCCTATTCCTATGAAATGGAGAAAAATTTGAAAGATAAGGCATTATAACAGTATTTATCCGTAGTTCCAAAATCACCATTCTTAGGATTACATTCACCTTTTAAAATAGCCAGAGAGATGGCAATTTTGTAAAAAAAATAAAACTATGAGTCAAGTAGCAAATTGCCCAAGCTGTGGCAGTAAATCCAAAATTAAAGAAAAGGATGGGCAGATAATTTATGAAGCTATCTAAGACCAGGAAGTTTTTAAAAAAGTTGCTCAACTAAAAAAAGCTATGGAAAAATTTAAAGAAAAAGCCGAATCCTTGGAAAAGGAATTGGAAGCTTTAACGACAAATAAATAGAATGAAGTTTATAAAACGAAACTACGGGTGGATGCTTGTAGCCATTTTGGCGATCTTGCCTTTATTTATCATTTTCGGGATGGTCAATATTGATTATGCAAATGGGCTATCCATTAGCATGATTGAAGATACTGCAAGTGAAGGTAGATCCACATTGGACATATTGTATCACATTTCCGGGGAGTTTGCCATTCGTTGGATGACAGCCGTATTAACCTGTACTCCCTTCTTTATTCTGTTTGGCATCAATAACCTTTTTGTACGCCAAGCCATGGGCATTGCCACAGCGGTATGGAGCCTACTTCACTTCATTATATTTGTGTGGGGCGAAGGTCTTTTGGAAACTTTTACCCAAGCAAACTACATTGCCGGCTTTATAGCCGTACTAATATTGCTTCCGTTACTATTTACATCAAACAGAAAATCCATGAAAAGGTTAAAGTCAAAGTGGAAACAATTACAAAGTTTGGCATATGTTGCTATTGTACTTAGTTTACTACATGTGGCGCTTTTGGATAAAACCTGGCTGATCTATGCGGTAATTGTGGGCTTGGGATTTATTATAAGAATACCCCCCATTAAAAAAAGCATATTGGCATATCGAATACATCAAAGAAAATTAAAAGAAATATAACCCATGAAAATTGCAGTAACATCCGTAAGCGGTCAATTAGAAGCTTCAATAGCAAAAGCGCTGATTAAGGAAATTGGTAAGGAAAACGTCATAGGCATTGCACGCACACCAGAAAAGGCCAAACACTTGGATATAGAAATCAGAAAAGGGGATTACAACAGTCGTACAGATTTTGATGCGGCTTTAAAGGGCGTTGATAAAGTGTTATTGGTTTCTGGAATGGATCAACCTCAGAAGAGAATTCAGCAACACCGTAACGTGATTGAAGCCGCCAAGTTAAATGGAGTGCAAAAAATAGTGTACACCAGCATCGTTGGCGATGAAGAAAATACCGCCTTCAGCCCGGTGGTGCAAAGTAATCGACAGACCGAAGAAGATGTCCGTAGCTCTGGTTTACAATTGATTATTGGTAGAAACGGCATTTATATTGAACCCGACTTGGAGTACATGGACACCTATATAAAGGAAGGTGGAATTACCAACTGTGCCGCTGACGGAAAATGCACCTATACCAGTAGGGAAGAATTAGGTTTTGCCTACGCACAACTCCTTTTAAATGATAAACTAAACGGCCAAACCTTAAACCTTGTCGGGGAAGCAATTACCCAAACTCAATTGGCGGAATATATAAATCAAGTGTACAAAACCAATTTAAAATTTACTTCAATTTCCGTTGAAGACTATAAGAAAGAACGGCAGGCCGCCTTGGGTGAATTTCTTGGTACCATCATTGCAGGAATTTATGAAGGCATTAGAAATGGAGCCAACGAAGTGGTTTCAGATTATGAAAAAGCCGCTGGAAGACCGCATAAATCCCCTTTAACCATGATAGAAAATTATCATCAAAATCATTCAAAAAAACAAAAGGCATGAGTTTTATTGAAAGCATAATAAAATCCGTTGTTTTAAATGAGGCAGTAATCACTGAAAAAGTGAAACTTTCCGAGGCTGCTTATAAAATACGTTTAGAAAACGAAACCATTGGCAAAATCAATTTTATTCCAGGTTCCTTCCTACGTATGGGACTCGGGATCGGCAATGATGAATTGTCCTTAAAAGACAAAATGAGAAGCTATAGCATTTGGGATATCAACAAAGAGAAGTCCTATTTAGATGTGGCCATTGCTACCCACAGCAACGGAATTGGAAGTCAATGGATAAAAAAATGCCAGGTGGGTCAAAAAATATATTTTAGAAACAAAAAAGGCAACTTTTTGGCGGAGGATACTGCTGATAACTATATGATGATAGGAGACCTTTCCGCACTATCCCATCTTTATATGATCCTTAGAAATATAGGCTTAGACAAACATGTGGAAAGCATTGTGTACAGTCAAGATAAACAGGACCTATTTCCCGATATAGATGGCTCCCACCCTTTCAACTTTTACCAATTGCCAAAAAATCCTACCGAGGAATTAATTGCCATGGTGAGCGAAAAAGTCTCTAAATTTAAAGGTAGAAAAATAGTCTATATAGCAGGCGATAGTAGAGTGTGTGTTGCCTTAAACCGGTTTTTTAGACAGGAACTTCTTTGGGAAACCAAGCAAATTAAAACCAAACCGTTCTGGAATCCAGATAAAAAAGGACTTGAATAATGGACTTGATAAACCAATACAATGACGTTAGGGCTTATACGGAACAAATCTGCAAACCGCTCCAAACAGAGGATTATGTAGTCCAGGTAGCGGAATTTGCAAGTCCGGTTAAATGGCAATTGGCACATAGCAGTTGGTTTTTTGAAACCTTTGTATTACTTCCCCATCTCCCAGATTATAAGCTTTTCAATATAGATTTCCCCTACTTGTTCAACAGTTATTACAACAATGCAGGAGATCGGGTTTTAAGGGCAAAACGTGGTAATCTTACCAGACCCACTACTAACGAGGTGTATGCTTATCGTAAACATGTGGATACGGCCATGGGGCAATTGTTACAGCAAAAGTTGGATGCCGAAATGGTTCAATTAGTAACCTTAGGCCTGCATCACGAGCAACAGCATCAAGAATTATTGCTGAGCGATATCAAATATATGTTTGGGCAAAATCCCATTTTTCCTGCTTATGATGTGGAAACCAGCTTACTGGATCAAGAAAGTAACAGGGAGTCAGGACATGTAAAAATATCAGAAGGGGTTTACACCATTGGCTATCAGGGAGATGGATTTTGTTTTGATAATGAATTAGGAGTCCATAAAGTGTATTTGCACGATTTTGAAATTCAAAAAGGCTTGGTGACCAATGGGGAGTACATTGAGTTTATTGAAGCTGGCGGCTATATGGATTTTAACCTGTGGTTGGATGAAGGATGGTCGTGGTTAAAACAAAACCAAGTTTCTAAGCCTTTGTATTGGCATCAGCTAGATGGGCAATGGATGCATTATACCTTAAAAGGGTTTCAGAAAATAAAGGAAAATGACATTTTAAAACATATCAGTTTTTATGAAGCCATGGCTTTTGCTGAATGGAAAGGCATGCGTTTGCCTACAGAATTTGAGTGGGAAATAGCTTCGAGCCAACTTAATTGGGGGCAGCGGTGGGAATGGACCAACAGTGCTTATCTGCCTTATCCCGGTTTTAAAAAAGCCCCTGGTGCAATAGGGGAATACAATGGCAAATTTATGATTAATCAAATGGTTCTCCGTGGAGCCTCAATAGCCACTTCACCAAAGCATAGCCGACCAACTTATCGCAATTTTTTTCACCCAAATGCCCAATGGCAATTTACCGGAATACGATTAGCAAAATGAACAAGCAATTCGCCATCGATGTTAAAGAAGGGCTCAGCAAAAGCCCGAAAAGCCTCTCCTCTAAGTATCTTTATGACGAAAAGGGTTCTGCACTCTTTTCTAAGATCATGAAATTGCCGGAGTATTATTTGACCAATGCAGAGTTTGAAATTTTTGAAAACAAAGCTTCTGAAATCATTAATCTCCTAGGTATTACAAATCAAAAAAACTTCGACCTAATTGAGCTTGGTGCTGGTGATGGGTATAAGACCATGGAATTACTAAAAGCATTGGACACCCTCTGCTTTCAATACCAGTACAGCCCGATTGATATTTCTGCAAAAGCCCTAAATCAAATCGAAGAAAATATTAAGCAACAATTCCCTAATAAAAAAATCTGTCCCAAACTAGGGGATTATTTTCATATCCTACATGATTTAAAACCCTCTCCCCTTCCCAAAGTTGTACTGTTCCTAGGTTCCAATATTGGAAATATGGAGAATGTGGAGGCCAATTTCTTTTTGACCCATCTTAGTGAGAACTTATCCAAAGGTGATAAACTTATACTTGGCGTGGATTTAAAGAAAAGCAAGGACATTGTACTCCCTGCCTACAACGATAGTCAGGGGGTAACCAGCGAGTTTAACCTTAATTTATTGAGTAGAATAAACAGCGAACTTGATGCAGATTTTAACACCGATTTGTTTGAACATACGCCTATGTATGACGAAGAGCAAGGAGTAGCCAAAAGCGCTATCAAAAGTATTGTCAATCAAGAGGTAGAGATTAAAAGCTTGGACATGAAAGTCGCTTTCAGAAAAGAAGAACAGATCCACACCGAAATTTCAAGAAAATACGACGACGCTACCATTCAAAATATCTGTTTAAATACGGGACTTAAAATTGTGGGCAGGATAACAGATTCCCAGAACTATTTTGCAGATTATATTATTGGGAAAGAATAATCGGGATAATATGGTCTTGGTGTACCCAGAATGTCTATTGTTCCAAACCGCGGAACATAAAGTAACAATCAGTATTTAGTTCTACCCTAAGACTGCGCAAACTTGTTGCATTAATTATTACCCGCCTTTAAAGACTGAATAAAAATCCATATTAGCTGTCCTTAGCCACAGAATCAATATTACTTTTTTAAAAAAGGCTCAATTAATTTTAAACACCGTACCCTAGAAAGAATTTAAAACATTTTCTAGATGGTAATATTGATAAATTGTCACAGTGAGCTTTTGTGTTAAGTAAAAAACGTAAATTGTGATTAATTTAGTTAGCTAATAATGGTATCAAGAACATTAATTATAGTAGCGATAATATTATTATCATGCAGAAGTAATGACATAGATAACAGCAAATTGCAAGTAGGAAGTTTCAATATTGAAAAAGACCTCCTATTGGTTCAATATGATTGTAAAACCGATGTAGATGACCTCCACACCGTAGCTGCTTTTTTTACACTCATGTCCAACGTCACTTATTCTAACATAAATTATCACGCCGTTGCTGGCACTTACGGTATTCAGAACGGCTTGTACGTTCCTCCCAATCCATTGTTTGAGCTGGCATTCAGGGACAATTGGACGGATGCACATGATAATATACAAACCGCCGTTGAACAAGTTAAGTCCAAAATAACCGAAACCCTCTTAAATGAAGGCCATGTATGGATAGCTGAAGCGGGACAATCAGATTTTACTGCCCTACTTATTCAATCCATTAAGGCTAGTTTACCTGAAATAAACACGAACGAAAATATACATGTGGTTCAACATTCTGATTGGAATGAAAAATCTACCTCTCCAAATGCTTTGGAATTCGTAAAGAATAACACCGATTATCATAAAATACCGGACGGCAATGTGGTAGGTAATGGGACACCTGGTTTTAACTCTGCAGTATATACCCATTGGAAGGACAAAATTACAAATCCAAAATTGCTTGAAGTTTGGGAACTCGCCTTTGAAATTTCAAATGAATATAACGGAAAAGATGGGCGCTACAACAATAAGAGTATTTCTCAAGGTGGAAGGGATTTTTCGGACCTTTCTGAAGTTTGTTGGATCTTGGGTTTAAATGATATTAAGGATACGGAAGAATTTTTTAATCTCTATTCCAATTAAAAAAGCTGCCCATCCTTTGGTAAATAATTTTATTGAAAAAATGGAATTGCTCATTGCATTGCCTTTAGTTTCCACCTAAAATTGTAAATTCAGCTTTCTTAAAACGAATATTTATGCGATTACGATATTCTCTTTTCGTAAGAATGTCCATAAGCTTCCTGCTTTTCACAGCCTGCAAGGGTACGGTACATGAATCTGCCACCTTACTTATATTTGGAGGTAATATTTATACTGTAGATGCTACTAGGCCAATGGTAGAAGCAGTAGCCGTGAAGGACAACACTATCCTTTTCGCCGGTAGTCTTGCCGAAGCCGAACAATACAAAAACGACCAAACACAACTGTTGGATCTTAATGATAAAACCATGACGCCAGGATTAATAGAAGGGCATGGCCATTTCATGGGATTGGGTTACAATGAATTGAACTTAGATCTCAATAACACCACCAGCTATCAAGAAATAGTAGATGCTGTAGCCGAGAGAGTTAAAACTGCAGCGCCGGGAGAATGGATTACGGGCAGAGGATGGCATCAAAGCAAATGGACGGAAATGCCCTCAGAAACAGTAAATGGCTTTCAAACACATGACTTACTTAGTGCAGTTTCCCCTGACAATCCGGTTTACTTGGGGCACGCCAGTGGTCATGCAGGTTTTGCCAATGCCAAGGCCATGGAAATTGCCGGCCTAATGGAATTGGACAAGGAAGGAATCAGCAAATTTGAGGTCGAAGGTGGTGAAGTAATGCGGGACGCCATGGGAAGGCCAACGGGTATTTTCAATGAGCTTGCCCAAAGCCTTATTACAAAACACATACCCGAGAACACTCCTGCAAAAGATATCAAAGCATTTGAAATGGCGGTTGCCGCCTGCCATAAAAATGGTATTACCGGGTTTCACGATGCGGGAATAGGTAGAGAGACCATTGCGCTATACGAAGAAATGAAAGCCAAGGATAAAATGAAAATTCGACTGTACGGCATGCTAACGGGCGGAGACAAAGAGTTGTTGAACGAATGGTATAAAAAGGGTCCAATAGTGGATCCCGATAATTTAGTAACTATCCGCTCCGTGAAATTAAACTGTGATGGGGCCTTGGGTTCGCGAGGGGCTTGGTTGTTGGAAGCCTATACCGATAGGCCTGGACATTTTGGCCACGAAACCCTCCCAATGAATTTTGTGGAAGAAACCGCAATTAACGGTCTAGAGTACGGTTTTCAGGTATGCTCACACGCTATAGGCGACCGGGCCAATAGGGAAGTGCTGGACCGGTACGAATCGGCCTTTACCGAATTGCCCCAATTGGCAACCGATCACAGGTTCCGGATAGAGCATGCTCAACATTTACATCCTGAAGATATACCCCGATTTGCCCAATTAAAAGTTATTCCGGCAATGCAAGCCATACACATGTCTTCGGATAGGGCTTGGGCAATTGACCGTTTGGGAGAACAACGAATAAAAGAAGGTGCCTATATGTGGCAAAGCCTTTTAAAAAGTGGTATCCCCATAGTGAACGGCACCGATGTACCAGTGGAACCACTAAACCCAATCGCGAGTTTCTATGCCAGTGTAACAAGAAAGACTTTACAAGGTACCCCGGATGGAGGTTATGAGCCGGCAGAAAAGATGACACGGGAGCAGGCCCTTAGATCATATACCCTGGATGCGGCCTATGGAGCCTTTGAAGAGGGCATTAAGGGCTCTATAACGGTTGGTAAATTAGCCGATTTCACTATTTATAACCAGGATCTAATGAAGGTTGCTGAAAAAGAGCTTTTAAATACGGAGATAGCCATGACGATTTTTGGGGGCGAAATAGTATATACCAAGTAGGATTGATTTTAAATGTAAAGATCCCCATGAATTATAACAATAAGAAATTTAGAACCGTCCAAAACTCGGAAAATGGGGAAACTTCCGCTGAAACCATTTTTAAATACCGGCAAAAAGGCAATATATTGACTTCCGATTATGAAGGTGGGGAAATTATAAGAGGACATTTGATAGGTTTGGTAGACCCGGACGGGAATATAGACATGCGGTATCATCAAGTTAACGCTAAAGGAGAATTAATGACCGGGGTCTGCAATTCAAAACCGGAAATTCTGTCCAACGGAAAAATCAGACTTTACGAAAATTGGCAATGGACAAGTGGTAATAAATCCTGCGGAAAATCAATAATAGAAGAGATTTAATCACATACAACTATTGATGAATTTTCACTCTTTAATATAATCCCTTCTCCCTGCAAGATTGGGTTCCCAATCTAAATTGTAAGAATTTACCTATAATAAATAAAGGATATAATCGTTCTAGTGAAGTGAACTCTATAAACATCGCAAAAATGGCGGGTTCCAGTACCAATTGTACACCTATTTTGCGTTAATTTATTAAAACCAATGGCTGAATTCTCTTCTAGACGAGTAAAACTGGTATTTTGCTTATCAATATTAACAACCATGATATCCACAATTTGGTTTTTTATTGCCAGGAGCTTGGGTTTGATGGAATTGAGCACATATATTGGGGCTACGGTACCCTTTTTTATTATTTCGGCGCTTGTTTCTAAAAAAGGAAACCTCACCCTTGCGCGCTTTATCTACATGATTGCCTTTAATATAAGTGTTGCCATCACGGCTTCATTTATTGGAAAAGCAGGTAGTGTTGAGTTTATTTTAATGTTCGCCCTGGCCCTACCCTTTGTAACCTTTTCCTTTAGACGTGAGCGGCAGATTATAGCCCTATTTTCCGGACTTTCAATGCTACTTTGGTTTCTCTTGTATTATACGGATTTTAATCTGTTCACCAATATCCATATGGATCCTGAACTGGCTGGTAAATATGTTTATCCTGTCTCCATTGGTACCACTATTTTATTGGTAACCTATCAGTTAATTTATTTCTCCTATATAAATGCCCAGTATTATTCCAGCATCCACAACCAGCGCGAAGAAGCCATAGAGGAATCCAACGCCAAATCAAGATTTTTGAGTATGATGAGCCATTAGATACGGACCCCTTTAAATGCTATTACCGGCCTCTCGCACATATTGGGGGATTCCAATCCAAGACAAGATCAGGTGCAGAATATAGAAGCGCTGAACTACTCAGGGAAGATTTTGCTGAACCTGCTTAACAATGTTTTGGATTTCAGTAAAATGGAATCCACAACAATTACCTTGGATCCAATTCCTACCAATATAATGTTGGCCGTAAAACAAATTAAAAAAATTCATGAGCCCAGTTGTTTACGGAAAGGTATTACCCTTGAATTGGAAATTGATGATGATCTTCCCATTGTACAGTTAGATATAGTACGTTTTAACCAGGTAATAAACAACCTAGTTTCAAACGCCATCAAGTTCACCGATGAAGGAAGTGTAACCCTAAGGATCACAAAACTAAACGAAACCACAGATACTGTCCTTTTGCATACAGAAATAAAGGATACCGGTATAGGCATTGCCCAGGATCAGCATGAAAAAGTATGGCAAGCATTTACCCAAGCTTCAACCAGTACAAATCGCTTGTATGGTGGAACAGGCCTAGGGCTGCCCATTGTAAAAAGTATAGTGGAAGCCATGGGGTCACAAGTAAAAATTGATAGTGAGCCGGGCGTTGGCAGTAGTTTTAATTTCGATTTGCAGTTAAAATTGGCTTCGAACGATGAACTGGAACAAGCCACCAAGAAAAAAGAACATGATCTAAAGGGAAAAAGAATTTTGTTGGTGGAAGACAATCAGATCAATGTTATGGTGGGCAGACAAATTTTGGAAAAGGCCAACCTTGTCGTTGATGTGGCTTATGACGGACAAGAGGCTGTAAACAAGGTTCGGGAAAATAATTATGATGCCGTACTTATGGACATTCAGATGCCGATAATGGACGGATATACCGCTTCCAAAGAAATAAGAAAATTTAATACAGTTACCCCCATAATGGCACTATCCGCCTCTGTATTTATGGAGGTAAAGAGCAAAATTATCGAAAGTGGCATGAATGGTTTCATTTTTAAACCTTTTGAACCGGAAGACCTTCTGGACAAAATTGAAGACGCAATGCAAAGCAACATTCCTGCTAATGTAGTTGCCAATTAAAAAGAACAGCTTGCGCATCAATACCTTAAAAGGACCGACACTATAGATTGTCCAACAAATCCTTAAAAAAGCTATCTCCTTTCGTAAAAGTAAGATTGGGCAACTACCCAAACCGCGTAAATACAATATGACTTCCTTAGTTTGGACCTTATTTTTTAATGAGATAACAAAAGTATGTCCATAAAAATAACAATTAGGCAATATTGAACTGCATATTTACCAACTGAATTAATTAATCTTATTTTTACCATAATACCAGTATTAAAAAATAGTTGTTCAAACTTTATGTATAGCTATAGAACATACCGGTTTTTAACATCTATGGTTTAATTCTACTATTTACACCTAAACAAGATCTCAATGGCACATTTTACCCCGAAAATTGCTGAGGAAGAAAGACTGGCAGTTCCCGACAATTACAAAAATTGGAAAAAATGGGGTCCGTATTTGGCGGAAAGACAATGGGGCACCGTTCGGGAGGATTACAGTGAGCATGGACATGCGTGGGATTTTGTAGATCATGAAAAAGCACGTAGCAATGCCTATAGATGGGGAGAAGAAGGTATAGGCGGCTTTTGCGATTCTAGGGAAATAATGTGCCTGGCGCCTGCCTTTTGGAATGGAAAGGATAAAATTTTAAAGGAACGCTTGTTCGGTCTTACCAATAACCAGGGTAATCACGGGGAAGATGTTAAGGAACTATATTTTCATCAGGTATCCACACCAACCCACTCCTACTGCAAATACCTATATAAATATCCACAGAAAAAATTTCCATATCTGGAGTTGGTCAATAACAACATTCGCAGCCGGGAAGACATGGAATATGAGCTATTGGATTCCAAATCCTTTAATAACAATGCCTATTTTGATTGTTATATTGAATATGCCAAAGCAGATGTAGAAGATATTCTAATGAAAATCACGGTGGTCAACAGAGGTCGCAGAAAGGCCAAGATACATGTACTTCCACACCTCTGGTTTAGAAATTTTTGGAAGCATAATAAGCGGTTTAGCCGTCCTAGTATCAAATCTATAGGCGATAATTGTATACAATCCAGAAGTATAAGAAACGGAAGGCATTATTTCTACCATGAAGATGGTGAACAGCTGTTCTGTGAAAATGAGACCAACAACAAACGTATTTATAATGTGGACAATGAGGTGGACTATGTTAAGGATGGCATCAATGACCATGTGGTAAATGGTAAGCCCACTGTAAATCCAGAAAAAAATGGATCCAAGTCGGCCGTATGGTATAAATTTAAACTTAAGGCGGGAGAAGAAAAAAGCATAAGGATACGGCTAAGCAAGAAAAAATTGGAGAATCCCTGGTCCGATTTTGACGCCGTATTCGATCAAAGAATAAAAGAAAGTGAGGATTTTTATGGCAATATCCTAAAGACCGATCTGCCAGAAGCCCACCAATCCATTGCCAAAAGTGCCTTTTCAGGTCTGTTGTGGACCAAGCAATTCTACTACTATGATGTTTTTAAATGGCTTTTTGGGGGGCCCGGGGAACCAAAACCCTTCCGTGTGGCCGCTAGAAATTTTAGTTGGCAACACCTTACCAATAGGCATGTAATATCCATGCCCGACAAATGGGAGTATCCTTGGTATGCGGCCTGGGACCTTGCCTTTCATATGGTTTCCTTTGTGGAAATAGATCCCTATTTTGCAAAAGAACAATTGCTGTTGGTATTGCGGGAGAGTTATATGCATCCCAACGGGCAAATCCCGGCCTACGAGTGGAATTTTAGTGACGTTAACCCACCTGTTCATTCTTGGGCGGTTTGGAACGTCTACGAAAAGGATAAACTGCGCACTGGCAAAGGGGACACCAAATTTCTGGAACATGCCTTCCAAAAACTACTTATCAATTTTACTTGGTGGGTAAACCAAAAAGATAAACATGGCACCGATCTTTTTGAAGGTGGATTTTTGGGTCTGGACAACATTGGGGTTTTCGATCGCAATCACATGCCCCCTGGCGTTAGCAGAATGCAGCAGGCCGATGCGACAAGTTGGATGGCCATGTTTACGGTAAATATGCTGCGCATGTCTTTGGAACTGGCCAAGACCAACAAAGTGTATGAGGAGTCTGCGGCCAAATTCTTCAGGCATTTCCTGAATATTGCCTGGGCCATGCACCATATAGGGAAAAAAGATATCTCCCTGTGGGATGATGAGGACGACTTTTACTACGACGTAGTTGAGCTTTCCAACGGGGCAACAAGTAGATTGAAAGTACGTTCCTTGGTAGGTATAATTCCCTTATTTGCCGTTGAGATCATTCACAAGGACCTCTTTGAACAATTGAAGGAGTTTAAAATAAGGGCCGCCGAAATTGTTAGGACCAGACCAGATCTGGCTTCCCTAATCTCCAATATAGAGGAGGCCAACAAGGATGGCAACTATCTTTTTTCGATCATGAGGGGCTATAGACTGGAAAAACTCCTTATACGGCTCTTGGATGAAGATGAGTTTCTATCAGACTACGGGATTCGTTCCCTTTCAAAGTATCACAAGGATCATCCTTTTGTATTTCAGCACAACGGTCATTATACCATTCACTACGAACCTGGTGAAAGTAGGTCCAATATGTTTGGGGGCAACTCCAATTGGCGGGGTCCCATTTGGATGCCGTTGAATTATATGATCATTCAGTCCTTGCGAAAATATTATACCTTCTATGGACCTACCTATCAATATGAATTCCCTACTGGATCCGGAAAGAAACTCAATCTAAATGAAATAGCCAATGAGCTTACCAAAAGGTTGGTAAGGTTGTTCGAGCCCAATTCCGAAGGTAAATTCCAATACCATGCGGATGACCGGAATAAACTTTTCTCCAAAGATGAACATTTCAAAAACCAACATCTCTTTTACGAATTTTTTGATGGTGACAATGGCAAGGGTCTTGGGGCATCTCATCAAACGGGATGGACGGCGCTTATTGCAAATTTGATTATGGAAATGGACGAATCAGAGTCCTAAGTCTTAGATTATCCAAACATTTATAAAAATCTAGACCTCACATTGTGGGGTCTTGTTCATTTATAGACCAAAATTTCAACCATATTTATTATCTTTCAAAAGTGGCAAGGAATCATTACCAATTTCTATCATGCCATATTATGCATACTCCCCCGGTGTAGCTGAATGTTGAATACAAACCAACCAAAAAAAATGAAAATGAAAATTTTTACTGCCCTTGCGTGTTTTCTCCTTTTTAGCTTTTATTTAAGTGCACAACCCCGCCAGGAACTGGTAGAGGTCATGGTGAGTCCAAACCATGCCGACTGGACTTACTCTCTTGGCGATCAGGCCGAATTTTCAATTTCTGTTTATAAAAACAATGTCCCCCTGGACGGCATCGAAATTAAATATACCATTCAACCTGATCCAGGATATAGAACCTTAAAAATTTGGGATGAAGGCACCCGCATCCTCAAAAACAATTCCACCAAAATAAAGGCCAAAAAATTTACCGAACCTGGATTCCTGCGTTGTACGGTAAAAGTTAAGGTAGATGGAAAGGAATATTCCTCCTACACTACAGTGGGCTTTGCGCCAAACAAAATACAACCCACTACCACCTTACCTAAAGATTTTGAGGCGTTTTGGAAAAAAAATCGGGAAGAATTGAATCAAGTTCCCATGAACGCGGTATTGACCTTGATGCCCGAACGTTGTACCGATAAGGTAGATGTTTACCATGTGAGGTTGGACAACATTAAAGGGAAAATCTATGGCATTCTTACCAAGCCCAAGGAGCCAGGAAAATATCCTGCCATTCTACATGTACCGGGCGCGGGCATACGGCCCTATTATGGGGAAATTGACGAGGCGGCAGAAGGATTCATCTCCTTTACCATTGGTATTCACGGTATTCCTGTAAACCTGGACCAAAGTGTTTATGATGATCTTGGCAAAGGGGCCTTGAACGGTTACCAGACCTTTAATCTGGATGATAGGGATAATGCCTATTACCGCCGGGTATATCTCGGTTGTGTTAGAGCAGTAGATTTTATAGAAAGTGTGGAGGGATTTAACGGCGAGGATATTGCCGTTACCGGTGGTAGCCAGGGAGGTGCGCTTTCCATTGTAACTGCCGGATTGGATGATAGAATTGATTATTTGGCGGCCTTTTACCCTGCCCTGTCTGATATGACCGGATTTCTACATGGACGTGCCGGCGGTTGGCCACAGATTTTCGTGGACGAATTCACCAATAAACCAGAGAAAATAGAAGTTTCAAAGTATTACGATGTCGTAAATTTTGCACGTTTTGTAAAAGCACCAGGCTGGTATAGTTGGGGCTATAATGACAATGTGTGTCCGCCAGCCTCTACCTATTCCGCCTATAACGTACTTACAGCTCCGAAGGAATTGCATCTTTTCCAAAAAACGCAACATTGGACCTACCCTGAACAACAGGATTTAAGAAGAGAATGGTTATTCTCGAAGCTCAAGAAATAAGATAGGTCCAACTCTAATTTTTTGGTTATGGTTGTACTACTACTATTAATTAAACTAAACGTTCATGAAAGTTAAAGACCAACAACGTAGAGAATTTATAAAACAAAGTGGTTTAGGACTACTGGGCCTAACACTTTTGCCTTCGGCCTATGGCCACTTTGCTCCTAGCGATCGCCTACGGGTGGCCCACATTGGCGTTGGAGGCATGGGTAACAGCCATATGAAATGGTTCAGCGCATTGCCTGAAGTTGATGTAGTAGCACTTTGCGATGTAGACGAAATGCACTTGGCCAATAGCCTTAAAACTATGGAAACCCTGCAACCTGGTAAAAAAGTAAAAGGATATGGGGATTTTAGGCATATCTTGGATCGTAATGATATAGATGCCATTACCTGTGCAACCCCGGACCATTGGCATGCCCAGATTGCAACTTTGGCTTTCCAGGCAGGAAAGGATGTATATGGTGAAAAACCACTTTCCTATGATGTTAAGGAAGGGCAGATGATGCTCAAAAATTTGGAAAAGCACAACCGTATTTTCCAAATGGGCAACCAGATACATGCTACCGACAACTATCACCGAGTTGTTGAAATTGTTAAGTCGGGCGCAATTGGCAAGGTGCACACGGTTCGTTTATGGAAAACGGGGGCACCACCCAATCTGGGCAATCCAAAAAGCATTGCCGTACCCAAAGGCCTAAATTGGGATATGTGGTTGGGGCCAGCCCCCTATGTAGATTACATTCCTGAAAAATGCCACTTTACCTATAGATATTTTCTGGATTATTCCGGAGGTTATTTTGCCGATTTTTGGTGCCATATTGCCGATGTGGCTTTCTGGGCCTTGGATCCTAAAGGTTTGAAAAGTATTGTTGCCCGTGGGGAAAAGGCCGAAGGTATTGCAGACACCCCTAAATGGTTGGAAGTCGATTACGATTACGATGATTTAAAAATCTATTGGACCACTGAACCTCCCAATGTTCCCGGTGCTGCCGATCGTGGGATCGGAGCCTATTTTGAAGGGGACAAGGGCAGTCTAATCTGTGATTACAATTCCCGGGAAATCACCATTAATGGAGAAACCATGACCGATATCCCTGAAATACCACAAAGTATAATCCGTTCGCCTGGACATCAACAAAACTTTGTGGATGCGGTTAAATCGAGAACCCAACCCGAATCAAACCTGGCCTATGCCCGCAATATGACACTGCCCATGCATTTGGGGTTGATTTCCTATAGATTGGGGAGAAAACTTAACTGGGATTCGGAAAAGGAAAAGTTTGTTGGGGATGCGGAGGCCAATGCGTTATTATCAAGAAAAGCAAGGAAGGCCTGGCGGTTGGTTACCAAACCATAATCATAATTGAAGGGTTGCCTAATATTAATAATGCAAAAGACTATAATGAACAAGAAAGTAGCTATCAAAATCATGTTTTTTCTACTCGGAACCATTTTGATATTTCATCTCCTAATTTTCACCGAACAAATACCTTATGATAAAGTCTGGGCTGGCAGATTGAATTCTGTTGAGGAAATGAAATCCTTTGAAACCTTTTCCATTCTGATCAATATCTTTATGGTCTTGGTTCTGTTAATTAAATACAAACTATTAAAGAGCGGAAAATCAAACAAGGCTATTGATATCCTTATTTGGGTATTTGTGGTCTTTTTTGCCCTGAATACCCTCGGCAATTTATTCGCCAAAAGCTTGATAGAATTAATTTTGGGGAGTTTTTTGACCCTGGCCTGCTCTATTCTTTGTTTTATAATCGTTAAAAAGTAGGAAAGAAAAACAATTGGATAGTTAGTAGTAAATGCTCCCAAGTACTATATAAGTATGTACAGAACAATAAGCTTTTATATTGCTCACAACAATAACGGAAAATAATATTGACTTCAACAAAATTGGATTGTACTTGGTCCTTTTCTTTATTATTCCCGAATTTTACTAAAACAAAAATACATTATAATGCCCGAAAACAAAATTGCACTAGTAACAGGAGGCAGTCGAGGTCTAGGTAAGGATATGGCCATTAATATTGCAAAAAAAGGAATAGATGTTATTATCACCTACCACTCCAACAAATCGGCGGCAGATAAGGTTGTTGCCGAGATAAGGAATATGGGGCGGATGGCTTATGCGCTACAATTGGATACCGCTAGGATAAATTCCTTTGATGAATTCTTTATTGAGCTTTCCGCTTATCTGAAAACCGAGACAGCGCAGGAGAAATTCGATTTTTTAATAAACAATGCAGGTACCGGAATTTACCAACCTTTTATTGAAACCACGGAAGAACAGTTTGATGAAATGGTAAACGTTCATTTCAAGGGGGTCTATTTCCTAACACAGAAAGCCTTGCCCTATTTAAAAGATGGCAGCAGAATTATAAATATTTCCTCCGGACTAACCAGGTTTACTTTTCCAAAATCATCCGCCTATGCTCCGGCAAAAGC
Source organism: Arenibacter algicola (assembly GCF_000733925.1). Taxonomy (NCBI): domain Bacteria; kingdom Pseudomonadati; phylum Bacteroidota; class Flavobacteriia; order Flavobacteriales; family Flavobacteriaceae; genus Arenibacter; species Arenibacter algicola. Next base: position 53,249 of record NZ_JPOO01000003.1, on the reverse strand, counting down.
TGCTGTAGAAGTGTTTACCAGGTACTTGGCCAAAGAATTGGCACATAGAAAAATTACTGCGAATGTTGTGGCTCCAGGTGCCGTAGGAACTGATTTTGGTGGTGGGGAAAACAAGACCAACGAGCAAAAAAGAAAGGCGGTCACTGCTGCCACTGCTTTGGGAAGAGTGGGAGAACCCGAGGATATTGGTGGTGTGGTGGCATTTTTGTGTACCGAGGACGCACGCTGGATCAATGGTCAGCGCATTGAAGCTTCGGGAGGGATAATGCTATAAAACTGTTAGGATTACTAAAAAGAGGGCCTATTGGCCCTCTATATATACTCAACCCCAAGAAATTTGGTCTACTCCTCTTCCCCTTCCAAGGCTCCAACTGCCAGGGCTTCCTCATTTTCAAAAGTATCCAATGCTTCCAAATCTTCATTAAGCGAATTGGGCTCCGAACCTGAAGCCTTTAAGGCATTGAACTTTTCCAATTGTTCCAAATCCCCTTCATCTCCTGAAAAATAAGGAAATACGTCCATGATCGGAGATTCTGAAATAACAGGAATACTATAGTCGCCCATCGTGCCTTTCATGGCTTGTATGGTATTGTCATAAGCTTCCTTTACATCATTGGCCTGAACCAACAAATAGATATTGGTTTTTCTTTCCTTACCACTGTTTTCATCAAAGGCAATTAGAGCTACTTTCGACTTAAACCAGCGATCTGAATTTTCAAATGGGTGCACCTCTGAAAAATTCGCAACCTTTATATTTGTAATCAGGAATTCTTCACTAGTATAGGCGGCCATCTCTTCATTTATCCTACTTTCCGCTTCGGTATAGGATATGGCATCCAATAAATAGGTTTCCGTAGTTACTTTTTGCTCTCCCGTTTCATGTGTTTTTCTGTATTTTACTTTGCACTCGTACCAAGTCTGACTCATATCTATGTTTTTTTAAAGGATGCCAAAAGTAGTCCTTAAAGGAAAATTTGCCCCCCTAATCAACAAATAGATATTCACAATTTCTGTACTTGGACTATTATGAAACAGTAATCGTAGCTAGGTATTTTTTGAAAGGAAAGGAACTATTAGAACATAATTGTCCGTAGTCCAATAATTTACAATGAACAACTTTAAAATGTAGGGCTATACCAACGATGGGGACATTAAGTTGTTTTTCTTCAATTCACACTGATGCACCTAATATATTCCTGCTAGAGCTTATCAAGGTCAAAGGAATAAACATTGCCCAAATCATCAGAAAAAAATATGAATTTGGCCTCATTGGGTAGAAAACTGGCCTTACTGGAGGTTACATCACCGTTTTTCCCATTTATTTTGGTTTTTAATTGGATGAGTTCCTTAAACTCCCAGCCATTTTTCTTTTTTACTATTTCATTGACCGAAATAAAATATCGATTGTTCTCCCTATTTTTTACGGCATGTGCTTCAAATATTTTCCCCGATTCAACATGGTTAACAATAGGACGGGAAGGACTTCTTTGTGCAGTAAGGTTCTCATATGGAATGTTGGTCCATCTGCCCTCCTTATCCCTTATTCTCAAAACAAACTGAGGTTGATTTATTTGGTCTACACTGTTTTTGGTAGCCAAGGCCATTTCCCCATTTTTAAATACGGTAGCATTCAAGTGATCGTCTGCATTGTTATCTCCTTGTTGAACAATTATGGGCTCCGACCAATTATTGGCCTCCTCCCCATCAATGTGGATTCGCTCCATAATGGATTGGGTATTTTGGTTGGACCAGATGACGGATACCTGATTTTTTAGTCCGACTATTAAAGAAATATCGTCTGCATTAATATTATCTGCCAGCGTAATGGGATAAGACCAATCCCTGCCATTTACAGAGTGCCAAACCATAATTCTTTGGTCCACATCTGAACAGACCCAATATTGATTTTTTGAATCTCGGGTGATGGTAGCCGTCTCAATGGATTGACAGTCTTGAGGAATAGGCAGGGATTCCTTCCATTGATGTTCGTATTTTTTGCTTTGGAGGGAATACCTTATTTGGACGACATCCAAAGCACATTCGCCGACCAAGACTATATGCGCCTTATCATCCTTGTTATACACATCTGCCTTAACGGGTAAATTAAGCCATGCCTTATTTACTTCAAATTGACTCGCCCAGGCAGCAGTTTCTTTTTTTAATAATTTGGGACCATCCGCATCCCCAACTATCAACCATTGCCCATATTGGTTTGTCCATGATTTTGACTGGGGTTTATCCGCGGTAGCATCCCCGTAATTTACATGGAAGATAGGTTCTAAATAAAGTTCCGGTGTATTGATTTCTTGGGAAAACATCTCAAATCCACAGATCAATAAAAAAATGGTGGGTAAAATGCTTTTTAGTTTCATACTGTTGCCAACTAGGTTGCCAAGTTAATCTTATAAACTTATTGGTTGGATAAAAGAAAGGTTATCTAAATATAAATAATTTGTAACCATTCATTACGCAAAAAAATATGGTTCTAATATACCGCTAGTGATTTAAGTTGGCTCACCTCTTGATAAACATGAAAAACATCAATGATTGTTGAAATTTATGGCTAGTGAATCCATGTTATATTGGTTTTGCTGTTATTGTGGGCCTAACAAAATTTTACGAGGGGCATACATTTAAAGGGAGTTTCAATGGCAATTCAAGTCTTGGGAAAATCTCTTGGTAAAATTGAAATTTGGGAAAGCATTAATTTCATTACTTTTAATAGGGTAATCATTCCTGTCCACAATTAACGATTACAGAGGAACTAGAAAATTAAAACCCTATGAAAAAAGTTGCGCAGACCTTATTCATTATCATGATATTATTACAGTGGCATCAGGGAATTGCACAAGATAAAACCCCTAACGCCAACTATACCTATAAGAAAGGAGATCCAAACGGTATTGGAAAATGGTATATGGGCAGGGAAATTGCCTATGTAATGGGGTATCAGGGAATGCAATGGTTGGACCGTCCCGAGCGTGAAATAGAGGAAAACACCTCTACCCTACTGCTAAATATGGCTATTGACCCGGAAGATATTATAGCGGATATTGGTGCGGGATCCGGTTACCATGTTTTTAAGATGGCAAAGTTGGCCGAGAGTGGCCTAATCTATGCTGTTGATATTCAAGATGAAATGTTGGAAGAGATAAGTAATCGCAAAGAGCTGGACCAAATTAAAAATGTAAGGGTGATAAAAGGTGGTGAAAAAAATATAAACATAGCAGAAAATTCGCTGGACAAGGTACTGATGGTCGATGTTTATCATGAATTTAATTATCCGGCAGAAATGTTGGTCTCCATCAAAAAAGCCCTGAAGGCCGATGGCAAACTGTTTTTAATTGAATATAGGGGTGAAGATGAGTCTGTGCCCATAAAAGAATTACATAAAATGACGGAAGCCCAGGCCATTAAGGAAATGGAAGCGGCCGGGCTGAAGCTTCACCGAAACATTGACAACCTTCCTTGGCAGCACTGCATGGTTTTTATTAAGAATTGAGTATTTAACTGAATTTCCCAGCTTGAAAGAAATATCCATTTTAAATAATTGATTATCTGTAAGAGTTGGCAATAATTATAGAAAATGGCTAAAAAAAATGCCTACCAACTCAAACTAAGCGTAAATTGTACTATAAAGAATCACATACTCTAATACTTAACAATATAGCTAGGTTTATTGATTTAACCGAGTTGGAAAAGCAAAAATACCTTTCATTACTTACGGAGATTAAAGCTAAGAAGAAGGCATTTTTAATGCAGGCAGGTGATGTTACCAAATACGAGTACTTTATTACTAAAGGATGTCTAAAGGTTTACACGATGGATGAAGAAGGTGCTCCTCACATATCCATGTTTGCAGTAGAGGACTATTGGACCGGAGACATTGCAAGTTTTATGATGAAAAAACCAACACCTTATTTTATTAAGGCTACAGAGCACTCAGAATTATTGGGTATATCCAGGGCTAATTATGATCTACTATTTCAAGAAATACCAAAATTCGAAAAGTTTTATCGCATTCTATACCAAAAGTCACTTATAAGTTATATACAACGTTCCAACCATGGCATTTCCTTAACCGCTGAGGAAAGATATATAGAGTTCAAAAGCAAATATCCTCAAATTGTAAATAGAATTACCCAAAAAGACCTTGCAGGCTATATCGGTATTACTCCAGAATTTATGAGTAAAATAATATCGAAAGTCAACAGAATGTAAAAGTCTTAAACTAGTTCATTTTTTTTCATGTGTTCCTGTCGGAATTTTGAAGCATGAAAAGAATAATCATCATTACATCGTTTTTTACAATTGGGTTAGCAAACCACTTACAAGCACAATTTACTCAAGTAGAACTGTTTTCTGGTCTTGATAAAACAGATTTTACATTATACTCCAGTTATACCATTAATAAGAGCAAAACTCTTAGCATTAATACACTGGCCTTCTTTCAAAAATTTAAAGATGAAGAAAATCAAGGCTTTGATGAGATCGGAGTACAGCCTACGCTATTCTGGAATATTAATGAGAATGTTTCAATTGGTCCATCTTTATATTACAACAGTATTGCTGGGTATTCAGAACGTTAGTCAGCAAAGTTTGCACTAAAACATTCACGAGTAGTATTTGTAATTATTCCTACCATAGCCCATTCTGAGCAAACCAATGGCAGCTATGCTGAAGCGTTTGCGCAGTTTCAATTTAACACACCTATAAATCACAATCTATCTCTTTGGTTAAATGGACAGTTTTTAACTGTCTGGGACGAGTTTAAAACTCATTCCAGAAGTTTTCAGCAATTACGTGCGGGTGTGTCTTATAAAGGGCACCAATTGGGTATTGGTCTTGACTTTGACCAGTATGGATCCAATCCTATAGAAAAATCATCTTTCGGTTTGTATTACCGAAAAACTTTATAAACAATTTTAAATCTTAAACATTATGAAACATTTAGCAAAAACACTTTTAACGACAAATCCAAAGATTGGATTTAGCATTGCAAGATTAACACTTGGTTTGGTAATATTTCCGCATGGTGCACAAAAATTACTGGGACTGTTTGGTGGTTATGGTTATTCCGCAACAATAGATTTCTTCACCACTCAAATGGGCTTACCCGGTATTATTGCATTTTCAATAATAATGATCGAGTTTTTTGGCTCAATTTCATTAATTCTAGGATTTATCAGCAGGTTTTGGGCACTATCACTAGCAGGAATGTTCTTGGGTATTATTTATACAACGCAGTTAGAACATGGCTTTTTTATGAATTGGTTTGGTAATCAGGCCGGTGAAGGCTTCGAATATTCGCTTCTAATTATCGGTCTTGCATTAAGTATAGTAATTAATGGTAGTGGAAAATGGTCAATAGATAAATTAATCTCAAAAAAACAATAATCATGAAGAAAATAATCACAATAGCAGGAAGCAATAGTCAAAAATCTATAAACAAAAGTTTGATTGGCTATACAGCAAACTTATTAGAAAAAGTAAATGTTATTTCAGTTGACTTAAATGATTATGTACTGCCAATTTATGGTCCTGATTTTGAAGCTGAAAATGGCATACCGACTGCAATAAAAAGACTAAACGAGTTATTTGATACTGCCGATGGATTTATAGTATCTCTCGCAGAACATAATGGGTCTTATGCAGCGGTATTTAAAAATATTATAGACTGGTTATCTCGTGTAAATATGAAAGTATGGAGAGAAAAGCCTATGCTGTTAATGGCAACTTCGCCAGGAGGAAGAGGTGGGGCAAGTGTATTACAATCAGCAAATGCTTACTTCCCGTTTATGGGAGCTAGTATCACAGATACGTTTTCATTGCCTTCATTCTATGATAATTTCAATGATGGAGAAATTAATGATGAAAGTTTGAAAGTGGACATTCATTCCAAGGTTAATAAATTTCAAACAATAATTAAATAAAAGGTATTAAACCTCAGGGCAAGCCTGTCTACCGACAAAGGCAGGCCCTGAACCCAATAATAGGAATCGACCCAAAGGGCGTGGTATTGAACCTAGATCCCGACGAAAAAGGCGGGATTAGTTCAACTTGCAATTTTCAGTGCGTCTTACTGACTTCTCAAAATTGAGTTTCACTAATAAATACAATTATGCCACATTTTATAATAGACTGTTCCAAACAAATTATAGAACTGAAGTCACCAGAAGATATCATGCGAAAAGTTTATGATGCTGCAGATTTAACCAGATTATTTCTACCTGAAGAAATAAAAGTAAGAATTAATCCTTTTCAATATTACAATACAGGAAACACACACAATAACTTCATCCATGTTTTCGCAATTATAATGGAAGGACGAAATACAGAACAAAAAGCTAATCTGTCAAAACAAATTATATCAGTACTAAAAGCAATGTTTCCAGAAGTACCGATTATTGCAATAAATATTCGGGATTTTGAAAAAACTACGTATTGTAACAAGGAAATGGTTTAATACTAATTAAGTAAACTATCTCGGGCCAAGCCTGCCGACAAAGGCAGGCCTGAGAAGCATTGTAAGAACCCTTATTTTAGAATATCGATTCCAATGAATAACTTAGGTTTGGCAGAAATTTGAGTGTTCATGTATTTAGGATTTTAGCTATAATTTAAAGATGCTCGACTTATTGCTTTTTCATGGATGCTATTCTTTTTTATTTCGTAATTTACTTAGCGAAATGTATGGCATATAAATTCAGTATTACTCATATACAAGCGTATTAAGAACAATTTATGTTGCATATAAACTAATCTATAATAAAAAACAGTAATATGAAACGGACAATTACTTCCATGATATTGATATTTCTAGCCTTTAACAGCTTTGCTAATAGTAAGGCACAACCGATTGTGGCCAACCCTTTTATGGGCATGTGGGGCCTTGAAATTGAAGGCGGGGGTGCAGGCTGGCTCAAAGTACATGAAGAACAGGGTTTTTTGGATGCCGAACTATTATGGATAGGTGGTAGTGTAGTTCCCGTGGCCAACGTTTATCTAATGGACGAAAATACCTTGGTTGTTACCCGTACCAATCAAGTAAAAAGAAGTGCCGAGCGCAGCCATACCATAACTTATACCCTGGAGGTCAAAAAAGTGGGTGATGCCTTGTTGGGTACCATGAGTAGTCCCAATAGGGACGGAAGCGGGGTGTCCATCAAAAATTTTACGGGAAAACGTATGCCGCCAATGCCGGACACACCTGATCTATCCAAGTTGAAATTTGAAAAGCCGATCAAATTGTTCAACGGGAAGGATTTGAGTGGTTGGAAATTGATCGATCCGAAAAAGGCCAACGGTTTTAAGGTGGTGGACGGTACGCTGATGAACGATCCCGTTCAACCAGAAGATGGCGAACATATCTCTTATGGAAACATAAGAACCTTACAGGATTTTAATGATTTCAACCTAAAGTTGGAAGTTATGGTTCCAGAAGGCAACAATAGTGGCGTTTACCTACGCGGACTCTATGAAATCCAGGTAGTGGATTCCTATGGCAAGGAGTTGGACAGCCATAATATGGGTGCCCTTTATAGCCGTATTACACCAAGTGAGGCTGCCGAAAAACCTGCGGGAGAATGGCAGTCGTTTGATATTACATTGGTAGACCGACATGTGACGGTAATCTTTAACGGTAAAAAAATAATAGACAATCAACCCGTCTGGGGACCTACCGGTGGAGCAATGTCGTCAGATGTATTGAGTCCAGGGCCAATTTACCTGCAGGGAGATCACGGCAATGTGGCCTATCGCAATATTGTTTTGACTCCGATAAAATAAATCCATAAAAAAAGGCCTCCCGTTTTTGAGGAGGCCTTTTTATTATTTTTCCATTTTCAGGACGGCAAATTTGCCTTTGTTCCATCCATGAACCAGAAGGTACAATTGTTTGGTGCCGTTTTCTGTAACAATATGCGGCCAAACCTGATGAATGTTTGTTAGGACAGGAATATCCAAATCCCCGGGAATAACGGTCGATAGCAACTTTTCTCCGGTATGCACATAGATCGGTGCCGATTTTTGTTCGCCAATGGCCTGCAAGGCATTTAGGAAGTAATGCTCAGCTTTATAGGAGACATTACATACCAGACTACTTTCCGGAATATCATTAAAAGTTTCCACAAACTTGCCCTTCTTGGTAAATTTTACCACTTGTCCTGCTGCCCTATTGGCCACAAGAATATGATTCTCGTGGGCATAGATACCATGTGCGGTCTGGAACTGACCTGGCATATCTCCTTTTCCTCCCCAGGCTAGTTTTCCCCAGCTCCAAACGCCATTCTTTTCCTTTATGGTCATCACAAAATCTCCTGCGGAATAACCATGGGCCACATATAGCGTTCCATTAAGGTAGGTTACATCCGTAACCCCAAAATTACTATCCTTCGAAACGAAGAACTCATTGGCTTCGGCAAACTTGAATTCAGTGCCTGTAGGTTTCAGAATTTCACTCACGATTCTTCCGTCCAAGGTAAGAACCAGAACTCTTTTTCCCTCTTGTGCCACCGCTAGGTATTTTTCACCCTTGTGAACAAAGAAAACAATACCATGGATATTATCCTTTAAACGTTGATCACTACCTATGGTAGACCATTTTGTTAGATCGGGGCTAATGGAACATAGTCCGTATCCAGGTATTCCCGTATAAACGATGCCGGTTTCAGGATCCTCATTAAATCCTCCGTGCATTCCTGGTTCAAATTCATGGGCCTCTTTTGGAAAGGCCGCCGTTAATTCCTGGTCCCAAGAAAAAACAAACTCCCCTTGTCCCGTAAGCAGTTTTGCCTGCATGGGAATTTCATCTGAAGCCATAGGGCTATGCGGGTGATGATGCGCCATGTCATTATTGTCATGCGCATGGTGCGTATGATCATGGTGGGTATTTTGCCCCATTAAGGTGCAGGAAAATCCTAAATAGGATACAATTGAAAATACTGTTAGTGCAGTTCTTTTGTGCATGGTTGGTCCTTTATATTTTTTTTGAAAGTTAAACATTCTTCTTTTAATATTCAACTGATAAAAGATCCTCTATTTAGTTAATCAATTAATCTCTATTTTAATCAAATACTTTTTGGATCTCAGGAGTTAGATAGATTTCTACTTCAATAGAACACTTTCATGATATGGGCACAGTAAATTCAACACTGGTCATTTCATATATTTCATAAGACGGATACAATGCAGAACCAGTAACAATTAAAAAATCAAAAATTACGTAACTAGTTACCAAAATTTAAATATATTTGTGTAACCAGTTACTTAACTAGAAAATTATGAACGACTTTTTAACCGAAATAGAATTTGTTGGACTTACCAGTAGGCTTAAGAGACTAAGTGATGCCCTACTCTATAGTACTAAAGAGTTGTATAAATCGGAAGGACTGGATATTGAACCAAATTGGAACTTGATCTTTATTCTCTTACAGGAAAATGAGGCTATGACTATTACCGAAATATCGGAAAAATTACAATTCTCACATCCTGCCGTAGTAAAAATCATAAACAAGATGAAAAAAAATGGGCATGTGGAGACCAAGACCGATGACCAGGACAAGAGAAGACAGATTTTAACCTTAACAGAAAAGGCCCATAGGCAATTACCCCTTTTCGAAAAATATTGGACCGCAGGAAGACAGACCGTAATGGACCTTCTGAAGGACAGTCCAAACTTTTTGGAGGAATTCTTAAAAATTGAAGAAAAAGTAAACCAAAGCAATTACAAGGAAAGAACCTTAAAAAATTTAAAAAATGACAAACTTAGCAATTGAGAGCATTGGCTATATCGCCATCCTTACCGGTTTCTTTGCCATCACCAAAAAGGACATGGGCAAATTCCGTCTTTGGCATTTAATTTCCAGTTTCTTCTACATCATTTATGGCACTATGTTAAATTCCGTACCCCTTGTCATTGCCGGAATTGTTTTCTGTGTTATACATGTTTATCATTTACTTAAAATGTACGATTCCAACAAGGGGCCAAAACTTAAGACCTAATGGCATTGGGATACAGAATTTCCATAGGGTTCCAATGCCATTTCCTAAGACATACTTAAATTACTTTTAGCGCCTTCCCTACTTTGGTAAAGGCCTCCACTGCCTTTTCCAAATGATGTTGTTCATGTGCTGCGGACAACTGTACCCTAATTCTGGCTTTCCCTTTTGGAACAACTGGATAGAAAAAACCGATTACATAAATGCCCTCCTCCAACAATTTGGCGGCAAACTCTTGGGCCAAGGGAGCTTCATAGAGCATTACCGGAACTATAGGGTGATCTCCCGGTACAATATCGAAACCGGCGGCGGTCATGGCAGACCGGAAATATTTGGTATTAGCCTCCAGTTTATCCCTAAGCGCTGTTGAGGAAGAAAGCAGGTCCAATACTTTTATGGATGCCCCAACTATTGATGGTGCCAAAGTGTTGGAAAACAAATACGGCCTGGAACGTTGTCTTAGCATATCCACAATTTCCTTTCTTGCTGCCGTAAATCCGCCCGAGGCTCCCCCAAGGGCCTTGCCATAGGTACCTGTAATGATATCAATTCTACCCATTACATTTCTATATTCATGTGAACCACGACCTGTAGCTCCTAAAAAACCAGTGGAGTGACATTCGTCTATCATAACCATGGCCTCATATTTATCCGCCAAATCACAGATTTTATCTAACTGTGCAATGGTTCCGTCCATTGAAAAGGAACCGTCTGTCACGATCAATATTCTTCTGGAGCCCTTGGCCGCTTTCAATTGCTCCTCCAAGTCCGTCATGGAATTATGCTCATATCTAAAACGTTTCGCCTTGCACAGCCTTATCCCATCTATGATGGAAGCATGGTTCAATGCATCAGAAATAATGGCGTCTTCAGGACCAAGAATAGGCTCAAATAATCCACCATTGGCATCAAATGCGGCGGCATAAAGGATACAGTCCTCCATTCCCAAAAACTCAGCGGTCTTGCGTTCCAATTCTTTATGGATATCCTGTGTACCACAAATAAAACGAACCGACGACAAGCCATAACCATGGGTATCAATAGCCTCCTTCCCTGCCTTTATTACCTCTGGGTGGGCAGAGAGCCCCAAGTAATTGTTGGCACAAAAATTCAGGACCTCCTTGGTATTCGTAGTTTGGATCTCAGCTCCCTGGGGAGTCGTAATTATTCTTTCCTCCTTATAAAGTCCTTCGGCCTTAATAGCGTCCAGCTCTTGCTGCAATTCTTTTTTTACTGTTGTATACATGATTATTATTTCTTTTTAAGGCCTATATTAGGTATAGGCCTTGAGTTTTGTTCAAATAGCCTCAACGGATCTATTCATGCGTTATATACTGTTCTTTTAGTTTCTCGATCATGGTACTGGCAATCATTTCCAGATCGTATTTCGGTTTCCATCCCCAATCCAAAGTTGCCTCTACATCATTTATAGATTTTGGCCATCGGGAAGCAATGTCCTGTCTAAAATCCGGTTCATATTTTACCTTAAACTCTGGATAGTATTTACGGATTTCAGCCACAATATCCTCTGGAGAAAAGCTACTTCCTGCAAGATTATAAGCCGTTCTTATTTTAATGTTCTTTTTAGGTGCCTCCATTAATTTCAAAGTAGCCCTGATAGCGTCATCCATAAAGATCATCGGCAGGGTAGTATCTTCATTTAGAAAACAGACAAATTCCTCTTCCAGGACGGCCTTGTGAAAAATTTCTACCGCGTAATCTGTTGTACCACCACCAGGTAAAGATTGATAACCTATAACGCCGGGATAACGAAGAGACCTAACATCCAAACCATATCTTAGAAAGTAATACTGTGCCCATTGTTCTCCTGCCGCCTTACTCATGCCATAGACTGTTGCAGGGTTGAGAAAGGCGTTGTTGGGTGTGTTTACCCAAGGGGCATCTTCTCCAAAAACGGCTATGGAACTTGGAAAGAATACCTTATGCAGCTCATGGATTCTAGCTACCTCCAATACATTGAACAGCATCCTCATATTCAGATCCCATGTCTCCAACGGATTTGCTTCTCCCTTGGCCGACAAAATTGCTGCCAAATGATAAATTTGGGTAATCCCATATTTGGAAACCACATCGCTCAAATGTATTCTGTTAGTGGCATCCAAGACTTTGAATGTACCTACAAAATTTTTGGCTTTCTTTAAATCCGATGCCACCACATTGTCCAAACCATGATGCTGCTGTAACTCTTTTACAAGTACAGATCCCAATTGCCCATTGGCGCCGATTACTAGAACTTTTGCTTTCATAATGTACCGTTTTAAACCAATTAACCAAAGTGTTAATTACTGTCGAAATTACAAAATACAATCACTAAAGTTAAATAACTGAAATAATTAAGTAATTATCCCTTAATTATACTAATTTAAAAGTTTTATTTACTTTTATAAACATAAAAATTTAAATTTTAAAGTAATTTTTTTGACCACTATGGAGCAATTAGACCAAACCGATATAACCATTCTAAGGATTTTGCAAAAGGATTCCAAAAAAACAGCAAAGGAAATCGCAGCAATCCTCAATCTTACCCCCTCCCCTGTTTACGAAAGAGTCCGTAGACTGGAAAAACAAGGGGTTATAAAAAAGTACGTGGCCATTCTGGACAAAAAGCAAATAGACCGCTCAATAACCGTTATATGTCAAGTATCCATGCGGTATCACAATGAAGCCTTTATAGAAAAGTTTGAAGCACAGGTACAGAGTCTGGACGAGGTGCAGGAATGTTATCATTTAGCCGGACAGGTAGATTTTATATTAAAAATACATACCAAAAGTCTAGAGGAATATCATGACTTTGTAAAGACCAAGCTCTCCAAGATCGAAAACATCGGTGTTCTCAACAGTACCTTTGTCTTGAAGGAAATAAAACATTCCTCGGAATACTACATATAATTCCCACCGCTTTTTTACATTTGTTTTAAGGGCCAATTTCAATATTTAAACCGCCATTTTACAGCAACCGACCATTAAAGCTAATTGAAAATTATGAAGATAGTAAGAACGGATATGGAGCTCGAAACTCCATTTGTAGACCAAACACTTCGAGAAAAAGGACATGATCTAGTATTACTCCCTGACGGGGTATCAGAAAAAATCCTAATGAAAGAAATGGAGGATTGCGAAATACTATTAATGTGCTACACCCCTATTACCAAAAAAATCATAGATTCAGCAAAAAGACTCAAAGCAATAGTAAAATATGGGGTTGGCATAGATGCTATTGATATTCCGGCCGCCAACGCACAGGGCATAGTAGTGGTGAACATTCCTGAATACGCCGAAGAAACCGTCGCGGAAGGTGCATTTGCCATGCTTATTGCACTGACCAAAAAGCTGCCAGTGCTGCAAAAGCAAATGAACAGCATAGCTTGGGTATGGCCAAGTAGGGAGTGGCTGGGACTGGATATTGCCGAAAAAACTCTGGGAATTATCGGTTGCGGGAAAATAGGAAGTAGCATGGCTAGGATGGCGGGACTTGGGTTTAGGGCAAAAGTTATTGGTTACGACCCCAGCAAGACCAAAGAGGACTTGGCAAAAAGGGGAATTCAGAAATATGATGACCTTACAGAAATGCTCAAGGAGTGCGATTTTATTTCCGTACATGCCGTTTTGAACAAAGAAACCAAACACCTTATAGGCGCCAAGGAATTTGCGGTGATGAAAGAGAACGCAATAATTATTAATTCTGCCAGAGGTGCCTTAATAGATGAAATGGCGCTTGTGGATGCCTTGGAGAAAAAGCTAATTGCCGGCGCTGGACTTGACGTATACAGCCAAGAGCCATTAAACAATATGGACCATCCGTTAAAAAAGCTTTATGAAATGGACAATGTAATTCTGCTACCCCACTTAACTTTTTATACCCATGAAGCCATGCATAGGCTTGAACTGGAGACCATGGAGAGAATTACAGAGGTAATGGAAAATAGGCCGGTCACTATTAAATCCAAGGACCCACGACTTCAAAATCAGCCCCAGGTAAAGCTATAAATTAATATGCCAGTGTGGAACCATTTTGGATACTGGCATATTCCATACAATTGTGCTGTAGTTTTCAATAAATGGTAACATCAGACAATTGGTTCATAGTCTATTTCCAGAAATTTTTCAACGCACTTTGCCCAATAGGTTTTCACGAACCTGGTGTAGTCAGGATGTGCATTATAGACGTCATAAGCCGCCATGTTGAGAAATTCCATTGACAAACCATAATCAAAATCGTTCTTCTTCCCTATTTGTCTCAAGGATTGAAAATTGTGGACTCCAGGTATAGATTTCAATTTAGACGCTGCGGAAAGAAACTCTTTTTCTTCAGGCGAGCCTTTGGGGTATTTTAACTTGAGTACCACTGTGTGTTGGATCATAAACTGGTATTTAGATTTATATATTGCTCAATATAAGCAACTAATATACTACCATCCTTTTATTGTCCTCTATTTCAATATCAATGCCATCTATCAGCTGGTTGCCTGGATATTTAGTAAGTTCGTTTTGGTCATAATCCTGCAATGTATATTCCCTATCCTTATCTGCCGTAAACCACTCAGGAAATTGGCTGATCCTGGCCCAATCCATAGGCAATTTCATATTCGTCTTATGTCTATGCTTATCAAAATAAAGTTTTCCTTTCCAGGGCTTTTCTGATTTTATGGAGATCAATAAAGAATCCCCTTTTTGCTCCGCTCCAAGTAATAGGTCATCTCTCCAAGGCTTTACATACAAACCCTTACTTTTCCATAAATTATACATAATGGTGGTCCGGGCAAAGTTGCCATCGCCATGCCAGCCCTCTACTATGCCACTTTCCTGTTGCATTGCCCACATCACATTTATTTCACTGTCCATCCACTTGGCAACGGTGGGATCCGGAATCCGATTGTACATATTAAGGGCGCCTTCAATGGCATCCGCGTACCCATCGGCACTCCCCTTTTCCCAATCAAAATTGGTGTATTTGTTTAAATTGGAATATATCTTCAATATGGCTTCCTTGTATTCGGGATCCTTATCCAACATATAAACAGCGTAAAATCCGTTGAGGGTATAGCCCCAATTATCGGCAGGGCGTTCCTGTACAATTTCTCCTGTTTGAGGATTTATGGCGTCATAGAATAATCCGTCCCCATTTCTGCCAACTTCCAAAATCCTATCCATCATCTCATGTATTGGCTTTTTGTAGGCTTTCCTTTTAAGTGGCCTGCCAAAGTTTGTGGAAACATACAATTCACATAAGCCCGATATTAACTCACAACCATGATCCCGCAACCTAAGGTATTCCAAATTCTTTGTTGGATGGTGATCTCCCAATAAATAGTAATCCCCAATCGTTATAGCCCAGTCCAAGAACTTTTCATCACCGGTCATCCAGTAAATTCGGGAAAGGATCTGTAACAATTCACCATTCACTTCTTCCCTCGTAGCATTGGAACCATCCTTAGATATCCCATCGGCAACATTTACCTCCTTCTGTAAATCGTAAAGCATCTCCAACATTCTATCCGACCATGAACTTTGCCCCAACCATTCTGTAAGGGGCAGCAAGCCGTCCTTGATATATTCCGAAGTCCCAAAAATAATTTCAGCCATATTCAATTTTTCATTTTGAAAATCCTTTTTAGAAAAGGAATAGGTATCGGGAAGGGTGTTAACTCTAGAAGTGAGTTTTTTTTCAGTATTTAACATATCCAACATTGCCCCATCAAATAAATCCTGATCTGTGAAAAAAGAAGTGAGTACCATAAAAGGATAATTATCTGCAGCGGCATCTTTTGCGTTCCATATGTCCGTGTCAGCTTCAAGATTTCTAGGAATTAAGCCAGATTCGGGATCAGCCATCTCCAACCAGCCATGAACAAATTTCTCACTCCTAATAAATCCCTCATTGGCTAAAATGGCATTTTCATGTGCTTTGGCCAATAGAAGGCTATCCGCTGCAGACATCATTTTGGCCGGATGTGCATGTTTACAGCCTATTATACTTAAAATTCCGGTTATAAGAAATAAATAGATTCTCATGATATTATTGATTAAATTATGGGTATACCGCTAGAGGTTGGATATGAATTTATTCAAGGAATCCATTGCTTCCGCCCCGGAATCATTTTTTTCTATAGAAAAGTTGTTGGCCTTATCCATGGATCTATAATGTTCCTTCACAAATTCATATGACTGCAAATACCCAGAATCCATAGCTTCTTTCTCCGCCTGTTGTACCAACATTAATTTTCTAGGGGCAAAGGCCGCCGACAGGTCGGGAAGATCGTAATGTGGCAAGGCACCGACCACGGTAAAAGGTATAAAGACAGGGTCATAGTCCTTCTTGAAAACGATGGATTCAAATGATGGCAAAGGATCCAAAAACAGCATACCTTTAAAGTCTACCCCTAAGGCCGAAGCGTGCAACAAACTGGAATTAAAGCCCCCTTTGGATATGCCAATAATTTCATTGTTATTCAATTCCATTTCTTCCTTGCAAAATAGAAGGAGAGTTTCTATAGCCTCCACATGTAGGGATACGGTACTTTTTCCGTTCAAAATACCTGCAAACCATTGATTGTAAGAGGTATTTTCAAAATAGGCGTCCCCTTTTAAATAGCCTGGGCCCAATTCCCCGAAGCCCGGCAAATCCGGTACAATTACGGTTACCCCTTTTTTAACGAGGTGGATTGGAACGGTATAGGCCTCATCCGATTTCTTGTCCGCTAAATTATCCAAATAAAGAGCAGACATTTTGGTGGTTTGTTTGGGTACAAAGGTCACAAACGGAATAATGTTATCCCTAGGCTGTTCTATCACATACTTATTAAGGTAATAGGCTTCAAATTCCGTCTGTCCGGAAAAAATCAATTTACCTTTCTTGGCACCTTGGGTATAACCCGATATTTGCTGTACTTTCTGTTTTAGGTCCACTAAATGGTGGTCCAACTTTGTTCTTTCCCTGTTCAGTTCCTCCATATTCCTATCCGTCAAAGCTTTGTTTGCATCGAACAAAAATTTGCTACCGACCGATGTTGCAAGCTGACCCGTTTCCGTAACATATAATTCTTCCACCGGAAAAATAGTTACTTCCCCATCCTTGGAATTTCCCGGATTATCCAAGTGCTTTTGAAAAAAAGCATACATGGCTTCCCTATTCTTTATGGTGGACTGATGTCCGGCATTGTCCTCTACCATCAAAAGGTTTTCCGACTTATCGAAGGCCTTGTAGGCCAATTTAGCTTCCTCATAGGTGTCCCTCGCCCCTTGAATACTAAAAATATCGCGTGTTGTAGTGATCATCAAAGTTGGTTTGGGTGCCCTCACTTCCAAAAGATCGGCATGATCCAAACCCAATTGAATACCTTTTGGAAAGTTCTGCTCCGCATCCTGAGGCCCTCCTGATTTTAATTGATATTCCAGGGTGGTAATATAGCATTCCGGGGCAGCAGCTTTGATTCTATCATCAAAGGCGGCGATGTGGGAAGATTGGGTCCCCCCACCAGATCTGCCCGTAATCCCAATACGCTCTGGATCCACTTCCTTACGTGTAAGCAAATAATCCACAGCCCTTATGCCGTCCCATATCATATATTTGGCAGTGGAGGCTCCATTTATAAAAAGCTGTGCCCCCGGATAGGAATGTTCGCGTGTAGGACTAAAACGCGATTTCCCTTCCTTTTCATCAAAATATTGCAATCTTTCCCCTTGCCCATAGGGGTCAAATGCAAAAACGGCAAAGCCTTTTTTTACCAGGTTCAAAATCACATGTTGATAGACATCACTTCTAAATCCCAAATCGCTGTGGCCACTGCAATAAATAATAGTGGGCAGGTCCCTTTTTTTTCCTTGTGGAATAAAAAACGCGGCCGTAACCTTTAGACCGGGCATGGATTCAAAATAAAGCTTTTCAACACTATAACCTTCCTTTTTAATTCGTTTGGTGACAACCGGATTTAAATTGGTCTTTGGAGGAAAAGGCCCTATGGACTCCAGTAGTTTGTCCTTTACCAATTTCTGCCGTTCGGTCCAATCTTCCTGGGTATGCAGCATTGATATGGATTCCTTTCTTTTTTCGATACTTGCAAAAGAAAGTTCAGCTTGCTGTTTGTAAAGTAAATTTTCGGCATCGGAATAATACTTCCAAAAATCCAAGACGGAATAATTGGTTTGGGACCAACTAAGGCAGGGAGATAATAAAAACATTAGAATTATTCCAAGGTTAAGGACTTGATGTCTAAATCTTTTGAACATAATTGGCTTTTTGAATAAAAAATTAAAAAAATCAGCTCCAAGATAGATATTTAATCGTTTAAACTATAAAAAATGCCCATATTTACAATTCAAAGCAGAAGGGTAATAGCCACTTCTGTTGAAAAAAAATATGCATATCTTGGTTTTAGTTTTGCGTATGGTGATTGTAAACTCTACTAGCCAAGAAGTTGATAATAATTAAATTGATTTTGCCTTGGGAACACCGCATGTATTTTTAAGGATTTTTTTAATGGCTCAGCTGTTGATGCATCCTGTGCTTAGCTTGGGTCAGCAAGTTGAAAATGTACCCCAAGCGTTTGACGCCCTAGGTTCAGAGCCCGAAGTGCTTTTAATTAACAATAAAATTAAAGTCCCACACCGCAATGGGCATTTTCAGGGCGTGCAACTCATCAATAAAAACGGGACCGAAAAACTTCTTGTTTCCGGGAGTTCCAGATCCAAGGCCTACGTTTTACAGATAGACCTGACAACCCTCAATTCAGAAACCCTAATAACCTTAATGAAAGATCCGTACCGCCATGCCGGAGGAATTCAGGTTAGCAAACCATATTTGATTGTTGGTATAGAAGATAACATTATAAAAACTACTTCTAAAGTAGGCCTATACAATTATCAAAACAATTCGTTGGCCAAGGCCCAACCTGGCATCACCATAAATCGGGAAGGTGAGGTTAAGCGGCACACTGCCGGAGCAACGGGCTTACTGGCCATGGAAGAAGGGTATTTGGCGATAGTGGCCAATTGGGACTCCCGCAATTGGGACTTCTACCATGTAGAACCGGAAAATGGGAAACAGGAATTACTTTATAGTTTTGAGGCTCCCCAAGATTGGGGCAGTTATCAATCCATCAATCTTATCAAGGATTCATCCGCCATTTATGCCCTTGGATTTTATAAAAAAGATATGGTTGGGACTGCCGATCTGATACTTGTTAGCAAGCTAGGATCTTTTGATCCTATTATGGAAAAAATCAGTTCCAAAACCTTTAATTGCAAGAATGGGGTCGATTTTAATTCGGCCGTGGGCCTGCAAGTAGACCAAAAAGGAAAGCTTCACATTTGGGGAACCCAAGCCGATCCCGCCAAAGTAATTGCCATAAACAAATTTAGTCAGCCATAAGCCCATGTTTAAAATCATCAATACCCTTTTGCTATTTGGCTTTGTATTATGCATCCATAAAAATGCAACTGCGCAGCAGGATTGGAAGGATATAAATACCGTTGAAAAGGTATGCACCAATTACCCCGAGACCATTGAAAACATGCTGGATCAATTTAATTTAGACTATCCTGGATTGGAGAAAGTTAAATGGGAATTTGAAAACGGTAATGTGGTAAATGCTTGTAATGAACTTTTGAATTATTACAAAAACGGCAATACAGCATCGGACTTACGTAAAACGCTACCAAAAAAAACGGACCAAACCAAATCAGAGACAGATACCATTTTAAACAATGTTTTTGTAGTGCAGAATGTTAGGGGAAAAGTCCCCTACCTTACCAATGGCCATCGTGACTGGTATTATAAAGGTCCCAATAATGACAAGGAGTGGGCTTGGCTATCCAATAGGCATAGTCAATTAAATAACGTGTTCAATACCTATTTGGAAACCGGCAACCCAAAATATGCCCAATACATAGACCTCTTTTTAAAAGATTTTATAATTCTGGGTATGCCCTATCCTGCAGTAAAAAGTAGCACTTCCGTATGGCGGGGCTTGGAAGTTTCCTTCAGGGCCAAGGTATGGCCAAAAATATTTTATGGCTTATTGGGGAGCGATTATATTTCACCCGCCACCCAGCTGTTGTTGCTTAGTAGCCTGCCCGACCATGCCCATTACAACAGAAATTTTCACAGCAGCAATAATTGGCTCACTATGGAAATTTCAGCTTTGGCCACCGTGGCCGCCTATTTCCCTGAATACAAAAATTCTGAAGAATGGTTGGACTATGCCATAGAAACAATGACCCAAAGCATGAAGGATCAGGTGTATGCAGATGGAGCACAAACCGAGCTAAGTTCTCATTACCATAACGTCTCCTTACACAATTTTGAACTTTTCCAGGAAATCTGTGATAGGGCCAACAAGAAGTTGCCCGATTTTTACATCCGAACTATTGAGGCAATGTACGGCTACATTGCCCATATGGTGAGACCTAGTGGTTTTAGGGTGATGAACAATGACGGGGACAGGGGAAGTGACCAAAACCTTATATTGAAGGGAGCCAAAAAATTTGGTCATGAGGATTGGGAATACATTGTCACCAACGGACAAACAGGTAGACGGCCCGAAGACGGTCCCTCCTATTTTTATCCTTGGGCAGGGCATTTTGTTTCCCGAAGCGACTTCGATAGGGATGCCCATTGGTCTTTTTTTGATATGGGACCCTGGGGAAGTGGCCACCAACATAATGATAAGCTACACCTTTCCGTTTCAGCTTATGGCAAGGATTTCCTGGTAGACTCGGGAAGATTTGCCTATACCGGGGAGGTAGCGGAAAAATTCCGTCCCTATGCCAAAAGCAGTGCGGGACATAACCTTTTACTGATCGACGGAAAGGGGCAGCAAAATGGACCAAGACTGGCAGACAAACCATTGGGCGAAGACCATTTTAAAATAGCCACAGATTTTGATTATGCCTCCAGTTCCTTTGATCAGTTTATGGATTTGGAAGGATCTGTGAAACACACCCGGGTAGTTTTCTATGTACGCGGACAATTTTGGGTGGTTGTGGACAACATAGAAACGGACAGGCCACGGAGAATTGATGCCCTTTGGCATTGGCACCCGGAAAACACAGTGGTAAAGGACAGATATACGGTGAAAACCCTTAATGAAAGGGGGAATTTGACGCTTGTTCCGGTTAGCCGTCAAAACTTCGATATCCAACTTATCAAAGGGCAGGAAACCCCAGAAATACAAGCTTGGTATAGTCCAGAGTACAATTTGTACGAACCCAATACCACCAGCTCCTATAGCTGTGAAATAAAAGGGAATTCCACTTTGGTATGGTTGCTAATGACTTCGGACAAGGAAAGCCCTAATATAAAAGCAAAGATAATATCAGAAAATAAAGATGGAATTACGCTCGGTGTATCGGTTAAAGAGAAGAAATGGCTGCTAAACATTCCTTTTTACGGTAGTGCCGACGCAGCAATTGAGAAATCGCAGTAGTGTGGTTTGGTAAAAATCCGGGCCCAAGGCACATCAATTTTCATAAGAGGCTAAGCTCAGAAGGATTTTAAAGATTTGTTATATTGCCGTTAAAAGAGATATACAATCCAATATTGTTGTTAAGAACATACCCGAAAAATGGGCATAAGCAGAAAATATATTATTGGGATCGTAATTACGATACTCTTAGTCATCGGATATTTTATAGCGGACAGTATACTATTCAGTGGTGTAAAGGCGAGAACTATAAATGAAAATGGTATTCAGGCAAATTATTTTGTAATAACCAATACCAAGAGAAGCACATCAATAGTTTTGATAGGTGGAGGGCAATGGGGGGATTACTGGGGGCAACAGTTTACCAACAGAGGATATAGTGGTTTATCATTACCGTATACCCAAAGGGAAGGGTTACCCAAATTACCTGAGGAAATTAACTTAGAATACTTTGAAAAAGCTTTGGCATGGTTAAAAAAACAGCCAGAAGTTGATCCAAATAAAATAATTGTGATGGGAGCATCAAGAAATGCGGAATTAGCATTATTACTTGCTGCCGTATTCCCCAGATCTATTAGCGGAGTTGTTGCCTACGCACCCAGCGCTGTCTCTTGGTCCAATACAGTTTTACCATACAATTCCAACGAATTGAAATCGAGCTGGAAATACAAAGGGCTTGATATTCCATACGTGCCCATGGACAAAATCTCAGGAAACCAATTGAATAGCATTAACATGCTGGAATATTGGAATAAGGGTTTGCAAAAAGCAGATTTCATAGGGCAAGCGGCTATCAAAGTAGAAAAGATCAATGGACCTATTCTACTTTTTTCCGGAAAAGATGATCAGGTTTGGCCATCATCAATAATGGCCGATATGATAGAGAAAAGACTGGAAACCAATACGTTTGAACACTCTTTTCAAAATATAAAATATGAAAACGCTGGACACTTAATTTCTAGCAACCCCGATGATATTACGAGTTACAGGACTGGAACAATTAATATTAGTGGAAAAGATTATGAATATGAATATGGGGGAAATGATGAGGGGGACTTTAAAGCTAAACGAGACGCCAAATTGAAATTGATGGAATTTTTAGAAAAAATATAAATAAGGCGTAAATACGAGCAAAATAACTTCAACATACTGGATAATGGCCTTCCGGAAGCTTCCTTGATATTTGCTTCTAACGACAAATTTATTCCATAACCAAGTATAATTGCAAGTTTACTACTTCGTGTTGTCTTATAAAAACCCTGGCACCTAATCCCACAATATTCTTAAAGAAATCGCTAACCTAGAATAAAATGAACTCCATAATTGATAAACCTCATTTGATTTTTTTACCTGCCATTCCAATCATCTTGCTTATTGGATTTTTGAGCGGGGATTCAATATTGGATTTTAATATTGCGGACACCTATTACGTAATTGCAAGCAATGATATATCTATATTTCTTGCTATGCTTTTTACAATAATGGGCCTGGGTTATTGGATTATAAAAAGAGTTAATGGAACCTTATCAGTAAGGCTTAATTGGTTTCATATAGGATTAACTTTTGGTGGAACTATAATTGCGCTTATTTTATCCCAATTTTACAGGGAAAATATAATGGAATTTGAATTCAATAATGGTCTTTCTTTGATCATTTCATTAGTAATCCTGATTACCATTTTAGGTCAGATAATTTTCCCGATCAATATTATCTACGGTATACTAAATAAAAAAAAACCACTAAACAGCATTGACAATAACTAAATCCTGCCTTTTTCAAAATAGAAAATTCATTACTTTTAATCAGGCCGGATTTTGAACTGAAAAATCCCACGGGCTTTCCCAGACCGAAATCAAAGCCTTAACGGTGGGAATAATTGCCTACATAAAGAAACTCTATTAATTTCGTAAGCTACCGAGTCAAATTTTGTGTAGGAAAATTATACTAAATATAACCGTTGGTCAGAATATCAAAAAGTAATATTTAGAATAATTACCGAATCCCCTTTTTGAGTCTTTGATCTACTGGAAGTTCCAAAAATTCAACTACTTCTACTTTACCAAATTCCTTATATAGAGGATTTAGAATAATATTGGATTCAAGTCCTACAATGGTTGAAGGAACCTTAAGTGCAAACTTATTTCTATCTTTAACGAATTCAGTAAAAACCTGTGCAGTTTCCGAAGTGTATGGATAGTCTTTCCAAGTGTCCGTTATTTCCTCTAGTTCTTCAATAATTAAATCATCAGGAAATTGAATTTTTGCTATTAGTATTTTTTTCGGTAGAGTAGAAATATCATCAGAATGAACATAATATTCTAACAATGCCAATGAAATATTCTCTGAACAGTAAACAGCTCTTGTCCCTACAGAATTCCATCTACCACCAACCTTTTCAGCGCCAATACCTGATAAGGTAGAATCTTTATATTTAGCATTCGCAACTCTGTAGACAACCATTAAGTATATACATTGTACTGAATTCTAATAATCTCATTTTCCACTAATTCAAATCCAAAGCTACTATCCAATAACTCAAACGGCATTTTATTTCCAAGAGCTTTAGATGGTGTTCTTAACCATCTTTTAAAATCATCCTTGGTATCAAAAACTTCATAACCTAATCCAAAGAGTTTGGCTAACTCGTAAATGCGTTCGGAAGTCTCTTTGCCATAAACTGTTTTCTTTTGCATACTACTTATGGAAGCCGGAAGAATATGTTCAAATTCTTTTTCGGTGGAATCAGTATATTGAATCAATTGTTTCCAATCAGACTTTTTTACACCTTCTCTGATTCGGTCAATTAGTTCAAGTTTAAACCCTGGAGTATCTTTAGAATGTACAACTACCCATGATGGAGAAAACTTAGTATGTCTAACCGGTGTTTTTCCCTTTTTAGCCACTCCAACCTTCACATTGGTTTCTTTTTTTGCCGGATTTACTGCTTTTGTTCTTACAGCCATAATTGTATTTTTACGTATGTCCTATTGTAAATATACAATAACATTTGATTAATCTATCATTTTTTACCTATATTTTAAACAAGACAAACCAAATAATAAAACTACGGACTCACATTGACAATAACTAAATCCTGCCCTTTTTAAAGGATAAAATTCATTACTTTTAATATGGCAGATATCGATGTGGTAAAATCCCACGATGCCCAAAAAAGTGGCAAGCCGGATTTTCTGCGTTCCGGTAGTAAGTTTTAGCCTGTATTTGCTAAATTAGTTACCTAAACATCGAAACTAATCTAATTCCATCACATTTGCGACCATTGGATAAATGAAACTATTAAAACGCTTTTTTAAAATTGTCCTAGGAATTGTTGCAACGGTGGCTATCGCGGTCATCATCGTATTGGTAATGGATACATTGGGCACCAATTATTTGAAAGTCGGGAATAGGGCGGTTTCCAATAATTCCACATACCTTATCACCAATGCAAATATTATCCCTATGCATCGAGATACTGTCCTTGTCAATAAAATGGTATATATCCAGGATGGTATAATTAAAAAAATCTCCGAAAACCTCGATATCGAAGATATAGAGGTTGTTGATGCAAAAGGTAAATATCTACTGCCCGGACTTATTGATATGCATGTACATGTATGGGACAGATACGAGCTTGGACTGTACCTTTCCAATGGCGTTACTGCAGTTAGAAACGTGTGGGGCACGCCAATGCATTTAAGAATCAAGTCAGAGGTAAATAGTGATAAAATTATTTCGCCCCATTTTTTTACGACAGGGCCAAAACTCACAGGCCCAGAGTTTTTAGGTGACGATAATTTAAATCTAACACACCCCAAGGAAGCTGCAGAAAAGGTGGTTTCATATCAGCAAAGAGGGTATGATTTTATTAAAACCTATTACGGTTTGGACAAGGAATTATTTGATGCCGTTATTGAGCAGGCGGCAATTTCCAAAATCGATATCGTTGCCCATCCTTCACAAAAAGTACCCTTTTCATATCACTTAAATCCACAGATAAAATCTATTGAGCATGCTGAAGAAATTGTGCAACAACCTTTACAATTCAATTTGGACACCGTTCAACTACGACCTATAATCGATTCAATTTCGAATGCCAAGCACAGCAGTTTTTGCCCCACCATCACCGTATTTAATAATATCTATCAGATGATGTTGAACGATTCTATTTTGGATTCTGAATCCTTGTCCTATATGAATCCGCTTATCAAAAAAGTAGACAGCAAAAATCAATTTGACCGCTGGCACAATGCCAAGCAGGAAGATTCTGGCGTAGTGGACAGAATAAAAAATCAACATGATTTTCATTTACGGATCATTACTGAACTCCACAAGAATGGAGTGCCAATTATCTGTGGAACAGATGCCGGAATAGGAGTTACCATACCTGGCTTTTCAATTCATAAGGAACTGGCATTTTATAAGGAGGCTGGACTTTCCAATTACGAGGTTTTGAAAACAGCTACGGTAAATGCTGCCCAAACACATTCTATTATGAACCAACTGGGAAGCATTGAAACGGGGAAGGTTGCCAACTTGTTGCTCCTGGATAGTAACCCTTTATTGGAACTATCAACGCTGGAAAATCCTTCATCTGTTTTTGTAAAGGGAAGGAAAATAAATAGAAATACCCTCCAAAAGTATAAAGAAATGGCTAGGAAAAGGAAGAACTTAATGGCCTCAGGGCTTAGATACTTGGAATACTTACTCATTGAAAAATAGGCCAAAGCTAATAATACACATGAAATAACAGTAGCAAGCGGGATGTTATCCCTACTTTAATCAACCTTAAAACAAATGAAAAATACCATGCAAATTACCTCCCAACACATGCAGGATGTACTCTACAAACTGTTCTTAAAATATAAGTTCACCCAGGAAAAGGCCCAATTATTGGCCCAAACCTATACCGAGAGTACCTTGGCCGGGGTAAATTCCCATGGCATAAACCGTGTGCCCCTATTTTTGGAATATGTGAAAAACGGTAGCGTTAAAATTAATGCAGAAGCAGAAAAAGTCGAATCCTTTGGCAGTATAGAACGTTGGGACGGGAATTATGGTCCGGGCATCATCAATGCTACCAAGTGCGCCAAGCGCGCCGTAGAACTGGCCAAAACACACGGAATGGGCCTAGTTGCATTGCGCAACACCAATCACTGGATGCGCGGCGGCACCTACGGACAACTGGCTGCGGATGCCGGTTGCATTTCCATTCTATTTACCAACACTCAACCCAATATGCCACCTTGGGGCGGTAAGGACAGTCGAATTGGCAACAACCCGTTCATTGTATCCATACCAAGGAAAGGAGGAAATGTAGTATTGGATATGGCCATTTCCCAGTTCGCTTTTGGGAAGATCAACGACTATAAACTTAGGGGCAAAAAACTTCCCTTTCCAGGAGGCTGGGATGCCAATGACGAACTGTCCAACGATCCGGAGAAAATTACGGTAAAGGAACGTGGTCTCCCTATAGGCTATTGGAAAGGTTCCGCCCTGTCCATAATTTTGGATATGTTGGCCACCCTTTTGTCCGCCGGAAATTCTACCTATAAGGTTGGGCAAAAAGATTTTGAAACCGGGATTTCCCAGGTATACCTCTGCATTTACCAAGAAGTATTTCACGACAAGGCACTGCAGGAAAAACTGTTAAACGAAATTATCGACTATACCCATGACGTGGAACCCATGCAGGCCGGAGATAAGATATATTTTCCCGGGGAAAGGAGTGCCCTTACCAGGGAAGAAAATTTAAAGAACGGGATGCCCGTTAGCGAAAGTGTTTGGGAGAAGATAATGACCCTGTCCGAATCATAACAAATTAGGGAAAAATATACTTTACAAGAATGAAAAAATCCAGCGTAGCGGAAATCAGGGAACGGTTCGACAAGGATGTGGAGCGCTTCTCCAATGTGGATACTGGGCAACTTACTACTATCGACGCCAAAATTTCCTTGGAGTTGATTACCGAAGCGGCCAGAAGAATAGTTCCCAATGCGGAGCAATTATTGGACATTGGATGTGGCGCGGGAAACTATTCCCTAAAAATGCTCTCCAAGCTCCCCAACTTGGAATGTACCTTGGTAGACCTAAGTGATCCTATGTTGGACAAGGCCTACGAAAGGGTATCTGAACAGACCAATAAAAATGTACATGTGGTAAAGGGAGATATTAGGGAGGTACCTCTAAAACAAAACCATTTCGATATTATTTTGGCAGGGGCCGTACTGCATCATTTAAGGGACGATCAAGATTGGGAGACAACCTTTAAAAAGATATATGGCCTGCTAAAGCCAGGAGGCTGCTTTATGATTTCTGACCTGATTACCCAGGACACCGAAATACTCAATGACTATACCTGGGAAAGATATGGGGACTATTTAGAGGAATTGGGCGGAGAGGACTACAGAAAAAAAGTGCTGGATTATGTGGACAAAGAGGATTCCCCAAGATCCATGAACTATCAGCTAGACCTTATGAAAAAGCTAGGCTTCAGCAAGGTGGAGATATTGCATAAGAATATGTGTTTTGGGGCTTTTGGGGGCATAAAATAGGTTTTCTGCTCCTTTGCCGACGAAATACATCTATTTTAGGTTGAATCGCATTTTTATCGCGTCAATTTATGCAACAATATTTTGCGGGAAGTTGTAAATTGATTGTCCAAAATTAAACGGTATGACCTCCAACTTAAAATTCCGATGTATATACCTATTGCTTTTCTCCGTGATCGGACTTGTCTCCTGTGGGTCATCCTCCACTAAAAACATAGAGATAAAGGGTGTCTATGGGAATCCCAAACCTCTATGGGACAAAGGGTATAAGCTCAACGACCTTGGGGTAAATGCCATATTTGTTCACAGTGGATCCCTTAATGAGGATATGATTATCCGCGCAAGGGCTGAAGGAGCACGGGTTTATGCCGAATTTGCCACTTTGAACGGAAAAGGTTATGTGGATACCCATCCAGAGGCTTGGGCCGTAAATGAGAAAGGAGAAAGAGTTGAAGCCGCCACCTGGTTTATGGGGGCCTGCCCTACCGAACCCGGTTTTAGAAAATATCGTTTCGACCAGCTGCGCGACTTACTTCTGGAATATGATCTGGATGGGGTCTGGATGGATTATGTGCACTGGCACGCCCAATTTGAGGACCCGGAACCCATTTTGCCAGAAACTTGCTTTTGTAGGCATTGTCTAAATAGCTTTTCAAAGGATAACAATATCCGTTTGCCAGATGCCACCACTCCTGAAAAGGCAGAATATATCCTTAAAAACCACAATACTGTATGGCGAAAATGGCGTTGCGAAGTTATTTATGATTGGACTGCCAATATGAAGAGTATTATGACCGAAATTAAACCCAATGCCCTACTTGGCCTTTATCATTGTCCTTGGGACGACGAAGAATTTAATGGCGCCAGGGAACGTATTCTGGGTTTGGATTATGATCTTTTAAAGAAAACCGTAGATGTTTTTTCTCCAATGGTCTACCACCAAAGAATGGGAAGAGCCCCCAGTTGGGTGCAGGAGAACATAGAATGGTTTAGCAAAAAGATAGATGATGAAGATGGTACCTACCCCAAAATATGGCCCATTGTCCAGGCCTACAATGAACCTGGCATTGTTACCAAAGAAGCCTTTGAAACGGTATTGCGTGGCGGTTTAGCAGGGAAATCGACCGGAGTAATGATGTTTACCACCCATGCCATAGCAGAGGATGAAGGTAAAATCGAGGTGATGAAGAAAGTGTATTCTGAGGATAAGGGAAAAACTTCTGAATAAAAAATGCATCGGGCAAACAATGCCCCTTTACTGGCACGAGTATGATGCCCGTCTGCCGATTATTAGGCTCAATCTCCGGTCAGGACTTTGAACTTTGAACCTTGAACCCAATCCGCCCACTGCAAACTGCCAACTAAATAATAATCTTGAACTATGAACTCACAACTTACTCCGATTTCGACTCCGCCCGTCTGCCGCCAGGCAGGCCTGACTGCCGGTAGCTAGACTCGGGTCAACTTTGTGGATATGAACATCCTGCCATATAGTCCTCCCCCTAACCCCCTCCCAAGGAGGGGGACTTTATTCTCATCAATATTAATACTTATGTTAGCACATCTAGGCGAAAATTAAGTAGGAGGCCTTTAAAAAAAGTAATAATTATTATATAATGTGAGGAACGTCGATTTCCGATAACTCCCCCTCCTTGGGAGGGAGCCGGGGGGAGGTCCGTCCAACTCAAGTCCAAGGAAAGTAGCTTTTTTTGTATCATTAAGGGCGCAGCACCGCTGCGCGAAGTATCCCTGGGTTCAGCTCTCCCCTACTTCGATTTCTACACCATATAATCTTCGATGAGACTTTGAGTTTGAACATATGATTATATCCGATTTTGACTACGCCCGTCTACCGATTGTTAGGCTCTGGTCAACGATGTGGATATGAACATCCTGCCATATAGTCCTCCCCCTAACCCCCTCCCAAGGAGGGGGACTTTATTCTCATCAATATTAATACTTATGTTAGGCCATCTAGGCGAAAATTAGGTAGGAGGCCTTTAAAAAAAGTAATAACATTTATATAATATGAGAAGCGTCAATTTCCGACAACTCCCCCTCCGTGGGAGGGGGCCGGGGGGAGGTCCGTCCAACTCAAGTCCAAGGGAAGTAGCTTTTTTTGTATCATTAAGGGCACAGCACCGCTGCGCGAAGTATCCCTGGGTTCAGCTCTCCCCTACTTCGATTTCTACACCATATAATCTTCGATGAGACTTTGAGTTTGAACATATGATTATATCCGATTTTGACTACGCGCGTCTACCGATTGTTAGGCTCAATCTCCGGCTATGACTTTGAACATTGGAAACCTTGAACCCAATCCGCCCACTGCAAACTGCAACTGCCAACTAAATAATAATCTTGAACTTTGAACTCACAACTTACTCCGATTTCGACTACGCTGAATCTCCGGTCAAGACTTTGAACATGGTAAACTTTGATCATTGAACCTTGAACCCATTGCGCCCACTGCAAACTGCCACTGCCAACTCAATAAAAACCTTGAACATTGAGCTTTGAGCTCATAACTAAGTCCGATTTCGACTACGCCCGTCTGCCGCCGGGCAGGCCTGACTGCCGGTAGCTAGACTCTGGTCAACGATGTGGATATGAACATCCTGCCATATAGTCCTCCCCCTAACCCCCTCCCAAGGAGGGGGGACTTTATTCTCATCAATATTAATACTTATGTTAGCACATCTAGGCGAAAATTAAGTAGGAGGCCTTTAAAAAAAGTAATAATTATTATATAATGTGAGGAACGTCGATTTCCGATAACTCCCCCTCCTTGGGAGGGAGCCGGGGGGAGGTCCGTCCAACTCAAGTCCAAGGAAAGTAGCTTTTTTTGTATCATTAAGGGCGCAGCACCGCTGCGCGAAGTATCCCTGGGTTCAGCTCTCCCCTACTTCGATTTCTACACCATTTAATCTTCGATGAGACTTTGAGTTTGAACATATGATTATATCCGATTTTGACTACGCCCGTCTGCCGATAGGTAGGCTCAATCTCCAGTCAAGACTTTGAACTTTGAACCTTGAACCCAATCCGCCCACTGCAAACTGCAACTGCCAACTAAATAATAATCTTGAACTTTGAACTCACAACTTACTCCGATTTCGACTCCGCTCAATCTCCGGTCAAGACTTTGAACATGGGAAACTTTGAACATTGAACCTTGAACCCATTCCGCCCACTGAGACTGCGAACTCAATAAAAACCTTGAACTTTGAGCTCATAACTAAGTCCGATTTCGACTACGCCCGTCTGCCAATTGTTAGGCTCAATCTCCGGCTATGACTTTGAACATGGAACCTTGAACCTATTTCTGCATAGTACCATAATAGGCCAGCGAGAGCAAGATGACTGTGTAACGAATAAATTATGCATTGCAGCCTGAGCAATTGATTTATTTATTATCTTGATGCTTAATATGGGGCAAATCTATTCTAAATCAACCTTTTAGAACTACACAAAAGGCTTTATAAGCCTATTCTATTGCATGTCGCCATATGGTTATTAAATCAATAATGATATTGCCCATGGAAAAATTCACCTTAAACATCAATAATCAAAAGGTATCAATTGAATGTGCTCCCGACACCCCATTATTATGGGCGCTTCGTGATCAATTGGGGCTGACCGGAACCAAATACGGTTGTGGAATAGCCGTATGTGGATCTTGTACGGTCCATTTAGACGGTACAGCAATAAGGTCTTGCAGCCTACCAATTTCCGCAATCAACGATAAAGCTATTACCACCATTGAAGGAGTGGGAAAAGATGGACTTCATCCTGTACAAAAAGCATGGATTGCTGAGAACGTTCCCCAATGTGGATTTTGCCAAAGTGGACAAATCATGTCGGCCATAGCATTATTGGAACAAAACGGAAATCCTTCAGACGCAGACATAGAACAGGCAATGTCCGGTAATATTTGTCGCTGTGGAACTTATATCCGAATTAGAAGTGCCATTAAGAACGCTGCTAAAAACAATGTGTAATATGAAACCAAACCCTTCCAATAATAAACTGTTTAAAGTTAGTAGAAGAGATTTCGTGAAAATTGGGGCCTTGGGAAGCACTGGTTTGATCCTTGGCGTTCCTTTGGGGTGCAAGCAAGATAAAAATGCCTTTTTAACCGGGCGGGAAGACGCTCTTTTTGCTCCTAACGTATATATCACGATTTTGGGAACCGGGGAGGTGCAACTCATTGCCCACCGCTCGGAAATGGGTACTGGTATTAGAACAAGCCTACCCTTGGTCATGGCCGATGAAATGGAAGCAGATTGGACCAAAGTAAAAATAATTCAGGCGGTTGGGGATATAAAATATGGCGATCAAAATACGGACGGTTCCTATAGTGTAAGAATGTTCTATCAACCTTTAAGAGTAGCTGGTGCTACAGTGAAATTAATGTTGATGCAGGCAGCGGCCCAGGAATGGCAAGTAGATATTTCTGAATGCAAGGCCGTAAATCATGAAATTGTCCACAGCTCTGGCAAGAGTTTTGGATATGGCTATCTGGCCGAAAAAGCAGCAGCCCTGCACATTCCTGAGGAAAGTGAAGTTACTTTAAAGGACTCGAAAGATTTTAAATTTATTTCCAAGGAAACGGTCATCTATGACCTAGAGGATATCGTAACGGGGAAGGCAGTCTATGGACTGGATAAGCAAATCCCGGATCTAAAGGTAGCGGTCATAAAAAGGAATCCGGAGGCCGGGGCGGGATTGCAATCGTTCAACAGTGACAAGGCCACTAAAATTGAAGGTGTAGATAAAATATACAAAATGGAGGCTACCGCCTTTCCTATGGGTTTTAATGCACCCTTGGGCGGAATTGTAGTGGTCGCCAACAATACATGGACAGCATTAAAGGCAAGGGATGCCGTGGAAGTGGTTTGGGAAAAGGGCATTAATGCCGGCTATGACTCCAACGTCTTTATGGAACAGATGCAACGCTCCGTTCAGAAAGAAGGCCAAGTAAAGAGACAACTAGGTTCTACATCCAAAGCTTTAAGAGAGGCTGCAAAGGTGATAGAGTCCGATTTTTTGGTCCCGCATTTGGCGCATTCCCCAATGGAGACCCCATGCGCGGTGGCCCGGTACAATGCTGATGGTACTTGCGAAATATGGGCCCCGGTTCAGTCTCCACAATGGGTACGGCAGGCCGTTGCCGAAGCCTTGGGCATTGAGGAATCCGAAGTTACCATTAACGTTACCCTATTGGGAAGTGCCTTTGGCCGTAAATCCAAACCAGATTTTGTAGTGGAAGCAGCCTTGATCTCAAAAGAAATGAATACGCCCATAAAATTGCTTTGGACCAGGGAAGACGACATTCAGCACGATTTTTACCATTCCAATTGTGCACAACATATAAAAGTCGGTATCGACAAAAACAATAAGGTCACTTCCTGGGTGCACCGCACGGCTTTTCCATCCATTTCAGGTACGGCCAGCGCCGAAGCCACAGGACCTTCATCGGACGAATTATGCATGGGAGTTCTGGACATGCCCTTCGAAATTGATAATATATCCTGTGAATCCTTGGATGCAAAAGCGCAGATCAGGATTGGGTGGCTACGATCTGTCCACAATATCAACCATGCTTTTGCCATTGGTTCCATAGTTGACCAAGTGGCCCAGGCCAGACAGATGGATCCCATAGACAATATGCTGGACCTATTGGGGAGCGATCGCAAAATAGATTTTACCGCACTAGTGGAAGGGTTCAACAACTATAACGTACCCTTGGCAGAATACCCTTGTGATACCCAACGTTTTAAACAGGTAGTACAATTGGCAAAGGAAAAATCGGGATGGGGCAAAAGTTTACCAAAAGGTCAAGGAATGGGGTTTGCTGCACATAGGAGCTTTCTGACCTATGTAGCCTGCGTAGTGGAAGTAGAGGTAGATGACAACAACAATATCAAAATACCTATGGTACATTTTGCTATCGATTGTGGAGTACCGGTGAATCCGGATAGGATAAGGGCCCAATTTGAGGGAGGTGCTGCCTTTGGTGC
This sequence comes from Arenibacter algicola, assembly GCF_000733925.1. Taxonomy (NCBI): domain Bacteria; kingdom Pseudomonadati; phylum Bacteroidota; class Flavobacteriia; order Flavobacteriales; family Flavobacteriaceae; genus Arenibacter; species Arenibacter algicola. The sequence continues at coordinate 19,235 of NZ_JPOO01000003.1, read as the reverse complement.
CAGTTTGGCCTTGAAAAGTGAGATAAATGTGAAAAATGGGGCCGTTATGGAGGACAATTTTAACAACTATCTTGTGGCCCGTATTACAGATGCACCCATCAACACGGCGGTACATTTTGTAGAAAATGAGGAAAAACCCACAGGAGTTGGGGAACCCCCTGTTCCCCCGTTTATACCAGCACTTTGCAATGCTATTTTTATGGCGACCGGCAAAAGGATTACGAGATTGCCGATAAAGCTATAGGTTTATATGTTGTCATTAATGACTGGAATCAAGAACGTTTGACCACAAGAGTCAAGAAACTAGTCTTGTTTGGGCGGCTACTATCTTTTGGCTATTGGTTTTTAACTCTAGCCACGTTCTCGATACAAAATGGCTAAGGCCATTTCACTCGAACTAAAGATAGATAAGCTCAAAATGGCGCCCGACTTTCTGTCCTCCCCTACTCCGATTTCGACTCCGCTCAATCTCCGGTCAAGACTTTGAACATGTGCAACTTTGAACATTGAACTCATTCCGCCCACTGCAAACTGCTACTGCCAACTCAATAAAAAATTTGAACCTTGAACTCACAACTAACTCCGATTTCGACTCCGCCCGTCTGCCGCCGGGCAGGCCTGTCAGCCGATAGGCAGGCTCAATCTCCGGTCAAGACTTTGAACATGGGAAACTTTGAACATTGAAACTTGAACCCATTTCGCCCACAGCAAACTGCAACTGCCAACTAAATTTGAAGCTTGAACCCCACTGTTCCATAAAAAGACGGTACGATTAAAATGTTCTATACCTTTTGTAATGAAATGTTTCATGTTTAAGTTTTATCTATATTTAGGTAGTCCTAAAGATTCCAATATATAATGTTAAAAACCAGTGTATGGGTAATCCTCAAAACCATATTAAATGACCGCTAAGGAATTTATTGGCATTTTGATTACTATTGGCCAGGAATATTCGGGTAATATTCCTAAACGGGAAATATTTTCTCTGGCAAAGGAATTTCAATCCATGCCAGTGATCGAGGTCGTCAAATTACTTAAAGTTGATAATTACGATCACCGACTTGGTGCCATATCTATTTTAGATTGGAAAGCCCGAAATAAGAAGACCACTTTAGTAGAGAAGAAAAAAATATACAATGCATATATAAATAATCACAAATGGATTAACGATTGGGGATTGGTAGACAGAGCTGCCCCATACGTAGTTGGAGGCTATTTGTACGATAAAGACAGAAATCCATTGTATGATATGGCCAAATCCAAAGATGCCATGCAAAGAAGAACGGCAATTGTCAGCACATACTATTTTATTCGTAAAAATGATATAGAAGACACCTTTGGCATAGCAGAAATTCTTGTTACCGATACAAACGAGTATGTACAAAAAGCAGTGGGAAGTTGGGTTAGGGAAGCCGGAAAAAGGGATGAGGCTAGACTAAAAGCATTTCTAGACAAATACGCAGCTATAATGCCACGGGTAACCTTGAGATACGCCATTGAAAAATTTGATAAGAAAATAAGAGATTATTATTTATTATTGAAAAATGGTTAGTACGGTAGATGCAAAACCCCTAAACTTCCTAGACCACCATGCCCTACCCATTTGTTAGCTAGTCTGCCTACTGCAACTGCCAACTCAATAAAAAATTTGAACCTTGAACTCTCAACTAACTCCGATTTCGACTCCGCCCGTCTGCCGATAGGCAGGCTCAATCTCCGGTCAAGACTTTGAACATGGGAAACTTTGAACATTGAACCTTGAACTCATTCCGCCCTTAGCAAACTGCTACTGCCAACTAATTATAAACCTTGAACCTGAAACACCATTCATCGTATAAAATCGTATTTCATCGATTAAGCAAAACCAAATGCTTATTATGGCTATATTAGAATGCTGTAAGCATAAGCTTGGCTGAAGTATTCCCCCCGCTTTACATCAACAAAAATTTTTTACTAGTAATAGGATTATAGTTTGCTTTTATGCGCTATAGAACCCATAACTCCACATCTCCATGGGTGGGCATAAATTTGAAAAAATGAAAACACGAAATATTAATACAACAATATTAGGCTCTGTGCTATTTTTCCTCACATCGTTTGCATTTGCACACCCAACAGGAAATATGGTTACTATTGGAGAGAATGTTCTATGGTCGTATATAATCCCAATAAACGACCCAAACCATTTTGCCTGTGTTATGATTTGGACGAAAGGGTATGAACCAAAAGCATATATTCAATCCGAGTACGCTGCAAGTGACTATATGCTCTATACTAAGCAAAATGAAATCTATATTATAGAAAGGCGGTTTTTGAAAGCATCCGATGAATTTCATATAAGGGTTTTAAAATCTGCAAATGGTTCGCAACCAAAGATTATTTGGGATTGGTTCAAAGACGATTACAAGATTGGAGAGGGTGGATTTTTTATGCTTTCTGACAATCAAATGGTTTTCGGAAAATACCCTGAAATATATAGCTTGGAAAAAGGAGAACAACCTACCGAGTATTTCGAATTTGACAATCCCATAAAGAAAATTCGAGCAGTTGAGCATAACAAAATCCTTTTATTGGGTGAAAACTCTTGCTATTTAGTACAACAAAATGGAAACATCATTAAACAATGGGTGACCTCATTGACCCTGCTGTGGAAAATGCACCAATGAACAGAAATCAAGTATTTGACGCAGACTATTCTAATGAAGAGTTGCTGCTTTCATATTGGGGCAGAAGGTCTTTTGATATAATTAATGCCAGTGGAAAACGCAAAATCATTCTACAACAAAGCGAACCATATACCCCTCATTGGGTAGCATTATGGAACAAAGTAAAATTATTGTTTTCATCGCAATTGATTTTTGACGGAAGCACCCCTAAACCTCACTTAACCCTGCTGAACGAACAAAACAATCATAGAGTAATATGGAACACACAATAAAAAGACGCATTTATTCTGTGGCTTTTGTTTTGGTGCTAACGTTTCAATTTGGGGTAGCTCAAGTAAAGAGCAAAACAGATTCTGACACAATCAATACGGTATTATTTGAGGTAACCTCTTCCAATCACAATCACGTTTCATATCTATTTGGAACCCACCACGCTTTTGGAAAAGTGTTTTTTGACTCATTAACAAAAGCAAAACAAGCCCTATCAGCTAGTGAATTACTGATAAAGGAAAACCTAAATATTCCCGGAGAAATGGCAGAAGATATTATCAACCGTAGAACCCAAATTACACAATGGAAGAAGTATTTAAGCAAGGCAGACTTGACTTACATCAAAAACCTATTTGCTACTAGCCCTACTGATTTTAACAAAATGACACCCACCGAGATGTATGTTTTTCTTACCAGACATTTCAAACAGCAAATATGCTTAAACGAAAACGCTAATGATAACGCTCTTACTTTGGATGATTATATTGCTTACAAGGTGTAGCCTTCCCCTTTTTAGGACACCTCTAAATTCGATAAATAATTGTTGTTTAGGTCAGATTTGATGAAGAATTTAAATTCTTCATCAAATCTGGGCATATATTCTTTGGGCGATTTATTGCCCAGAGATTTATGTGGGTGGTTAAAATTATAGTCCTCCCGCCAGTTATCGCTTATCTTTTGGAGCTGATATACGTCATTAAAATAATAAGCGTCCAATATGTCTTCTCTAAAAAAGCGGTTGAACCGTTCTATGTATCCGTTCTGCATCGGTTTTCCAGGTTGGGTGTATTTGATTTCTATAAAGTTCTTTTTACACCAGTTCATAAATGTCTTTGAGATAAATTCCGGTCCGTTATCACATCTTATATATTTGGGAGTCCCTATATCTTCTTTCAGGTTTTCCAATGTTTCAATGACCGCCCGTGCCGGATAGGATAGTCCGGCATCAATGGCGATAGCTTCACGGTTACAGTCGTCAATAACGTTGAATACGCGTACTTTTCTGCCATCGCTAAGCGCATCGCTCATAAAGTCCATGCTCCAGCATTCATTGAGCTGTGAAGGTGCTTCCAAGGGTTGCTTTACACGTTTTACCAAACGTTTCTTGTGCTTGCGCCTAAGGCCCAGCTTCATATTGCGGTACACACGCAACACACGCTTTCGATTCCATTTTAGGCCCTCACGACGGATCTTATGATAATACTCATCAAAACCCCGGGTCGGATATGATTCGGCCAACTCGGTTAGCTTGTCGATGACTTCGCTGTCATCCCGTCTACTTTGGTAATACCACATTGATCTGCTTAAATCAACAAGTTTACACGCACGTAATATGGGAACCGTATATTGTTTGATGAGATATTTTGCTCGAACTCTCTTGTCGGAAGGCCTTAGAACTTTTTTGACAAAACGTCCTTTAACATTTTATTGTCCAGACTAACATCCGCATACATTTGTTTTAGCCTATTGTTCTCTTCTTCGAGCTCCTTTAGACGTTTCAGTTGCTGCTGCTCCATACCTCCGTATTTCTTGCGCCAGTAGTAAAATGTACTTTTGTCGATACCCAGTTCCCTGGAAATATCGCCAACGGATCTTCCCTGTTCGTTTTCCCTTAGTGCCTTGACAATCTGGCTTTCCGTAAATTTTGTTCTTTTCATGTGACAGTTAAAATTTAAAATTAATAAATTCGAATTTTATACTGTCCTATTTTTAGGGAAGCCTACAAAAAGGGGAAGGCTACAGAAAAATGGGATGAATCAGCAATCAACTTCGAACAATTAAAACAGACATTTAATGTAAATCTATTCGGAACAATTGAATTAACTGAAAAACTGATTTCTAATATTAACAAAAGCGGACACATAATTAATGTTACTTCAGATTGGGGTTCGTTCAGCGAAAAGAATTTTGATGAATTTCAACCACATTATAAAATGTCAAAATCTGCCTTGAATATGTATACAAAACTACTGGCAAAAAGACTTGAAAAACATAATATAATTGTTTCGTCTATTGATCCTGGATGGACTAAAACCGATATGGGTGGAAGGGAAGCTTCAAGAAAACCCTCTGAAGTTGCTCATGACATTAAAAATTTATTGGATAAAATGCCTAAAAGTGGAAACTTTTGGCATCAAGGAAAAATAAGAGAATGGTAAAATACGCAACACAATAATAGCTATAAGTAACCAGCCCGACAAGCTGGTCTGGCGGGTTGCCACTACTAACCTAATTTGAAAATATGGACAGATTTTTACTTTTCTTGTTTTTAGTAACCATTATGACTTTGTCCCTACAGGCTCAAGACAACATTTGGAATAGGCATGTGATCGATTCTACATTAAGTGGGGCTGACGGAGTAAGATTAGCCGACGTAAATAATGACAACCTGATGGATATTACTACTGGCTGGGAAGAAGGTGGATATACTAAGGTTTATGTTCATCCAGGCTACAATTTAGCAAAGCAAAAATGGCCAGCGGTCATAGTGGGCAAGACTCCTGATGTTGAAGATGCCGTTTTTGTTGACATTGATGATGATGGAAGGATGGATGTGGTAAGTAGTACAGAAGGGAAAAATAGAAAAATCTATTTCAACTGGGCTCCCACCGATCCCCTTAACTATCTGGATTCCTCAAAATGGAATACCCAGACCCTCCCAGCATCTGATGGTCTTATGCAATGGATGTTTGCCTTCCCTGCCCAAATAGATGGGAAAAATGGAATTGATTTAGTGGTCGGTTCAAAAAACAAAGATGCGAAAATCGGTTGGTTTCAAGCACCAAGAAATTCTAGAAATCTTTCTGACTGGAAATGGTATCCCATTGGTTCAGCAACATGGATTATGTCCATCATTATCAGGGATATGGATAATGATGGGGACTTGGATATAGTTACCTCCGATCGCAAACCAGGTGCAACCAAAGGGGTTCGATGGTTGGAGAATCCTGGTAAAATTGAAAATCAAAAAAAAGAGTGGGATAATCATTTTATTGGTTGTCAGGGTTTAGAGGTTATGTTCATGGACATGGCCGATATGGATGGTGATGGACTTGAAGATGCCATTGTTACTGAATATACCCACCAAAAAATTGTTTACATGAAGCGGTTAAACAAAAATGGTTTGGAATGGAATAGTTATAATATTGATATTCCAAATATCACTGGAAGAGCAAAGGCCGTCAAAGTTGGTGATATTGATGGGGATGGAAATCCTGATATTGTACACTCCACAAATACATTGAACGATCCAAATAAATCAGGAATATATTGGTTATCGTACAGAGATAATCCAAATGATCCCATATGGGATTGGCATGAACTCAGTGGGCCAAAAGGTATTAAGTTTGATAGGATAGAGCTACTGGATTTAGATGGAGATGGCGACCTGGATGTTCTCACTTGTGAGGAAAACTATGGGACGAATAGTGAAGGTTTAGGTGTAATTTGGTACGAAAACCCATTTATTAAAGCAACTAACTATAGATAATATACATTAAAGCGAATTTTATCAAGACCGTCACAGCACATTACCCATAAACAATACGAATGAACAAAAGCGTTATACTTTCATTACTGTTAATAGTCGGATTTTTATCCTGTAAAAATTCTGGAAAGGAAATTGACAAACTTGGAATTGCTAGAAAATATTATAAGGCTTTGGATAGTTCCAATCATTCAGAAATGGCTCTTTTGTTGGCTGATAGCCTAGTGACCAAAGAAACCGAATATAACTATGAAAAGACATTTACTCTTAACGAATACGTTCAATGGTTGAAATGGGATTCAATATTTGACACAACATACAAAATCCTTCAGATAGAGCAAGAAGATGAAATTGTCAAAGCAAAAATTTCGAAAATCGATAAAAGAATTTCATTTCTTCACCAAGAACCGATTGTCACTAATCAAATTATCCGATTTGATAATGATAAAATTATCGGTCTTGAAACAACAGTATACGTTATCTTCAATGATTCTATATTTGTTAAAAACAGAGATAGACTAGTCAACTGGATTGAAGAAAATCATCCTGAATTGAATGGGTTTCTATACGACCAAACAAAGACAGGGGGGTTGAAATATTTAAAGGCAATTGAACTATATAAAAACAACCAATGACTTGCTGCAAAACCATATCCAGGGAAAAACACTTATGCATCCAAATAATTATTACGACATTAAAGTAAATTTTTTATCTATCCATAATTTAAATCTTGAGCTGTTGAATTGTATCCCATTAAAAAATAATATATTCATGAAAAAAACAATGTACAAATACCTAGTTCTTTTAGTTTTTACCGGGCTATTATCCTGTAAATCCAACCAGAAAAATGAAAAAATTGAAAGTGCCCAATCAGTGCCAACTGTTTCCAATGAAACAAAAGCTGAAGTAGTTAATGATGCCAAAGAATGGCTGGGATTGATTTATGATAATAATTACTCCCAATGTTGGGATAATGCCGCTTCCCTATTTCAAAAAGCGGTTACAAAAGAACAATGGACGCAACAACTGAGTGGTATTGTGCCGCCTTTAGGTAAAGTAATCAGTAGGGAGGTAATTTCGGCGGAATACCATACGGAACTTCCTGGTGCACCTGATGGGGAGTATATAGTTATCCAATTTAAAACATCGTTTGAGAATAAAAATGAAAGTGTGGAAACGGTTACCCAGATGATAGATGATAACCAATGGAAGGTTTCCGGGTATTTTATTAAGTAAGGTGAGTTTGATTGATTTTTAATTGTTCATGAGTTGTTTAGGTTAAGATTGTCCGGTCGAGCGCTGTCGAGACCTCAATTAAAACTAAACTGCCGAAAACCTCTCGACTGCGCCTGTCTGTCCGACCAGGCAGGCTTGATGGGATAGAAACTGTAGCTTTAATTAATTGATCTATAATTATTTGTATTTAATTTTAAATTGTTTCACATTAAAAAAGGAACTGTAGGATCCCATTGCAGCCTGTAAAATTGGGACATCCACATTATTAAGCTTATTAGCAAAAGACACGTAAATAAATTAAATTCCAGTAAGAACATGAACGAAACAATTACTTTAAGGAATAGCCCAAAACTGGATATTAGCCTTCAAAAAGATATGTTCGAAATAGTTGACCAGCTAACTCCAAAGAACAATGGCAGCTATGACTATGGCAGTTTAAAGTCGGTCCAATTAAACAAAGGCTGGTTGCTATCTCTCCTAAGTTACATTCCGTTTTTCTGGACAGTCCCCTTTGAACCAGGATTTAGAAACAGAACGCATTTAAATATTAAACTGGCGGGGAAGACCCTAAAAATATGGTTAGCGGGATCGGATATGAACAAAGCCGCTAGTATAAAGCAAGCCTTGAACGATAGAAAAGTATGATTTCAAGAATAGTATTTTGTTTCGCAGTATCGTCAATTATAGGATTGGGCTTTAACGCCAAAGCACAAGAGCGTCCCAATATCCTTTTTGCAATAAGTGATGACCAGTCATTTTTCCATACCAGTTATGAAGGATCAAAATTTGTTAAAACCCCAGCCTTTGACAGGATAGCCCGTGAGGGGGTCTATTTTTCCAACGCTTATGCCGGTTCCCCTGGATGTGCACCTTCCAGAAGTGCTCTTATTACTGGCAGACACCATTGGCAAAATGAACAGTCCGGACAACATGCCTCTGCTTGGTTAAATAAATATGTACCCTTTGTTGATCTGCTTGAACAAAATGGATATGCCACAGGCAGAACGGGAAAAGGAGTTGGCCCTTTCCAATATGCCCGTACGGAAGCAGATTCGCTTTGGCGAAAAAATGATGCCGCTGGAATTTCGCATAGTGAAATTAGATATGAAGAGCAAAACGACGAGCGATTTGCAAAAGGCATCAACACTACCGATTACTTTGGAAATTTCCGATATTTTGTAGAAAATATTAAAAAGGAAAAACCATTTTTTTTCTGGTATGGCGGTTATGAACCACATAGAAGCTATGAAAAAGGGTCCTGGAAAAACATGTCCAAAAAATTGGAGGATGTGGAGGTCCCGGAATTTCTTCCCGATAATGACGAGATAAGGGGAGATTTATTGGATTATGCGGTTGAAATTGAATGGTTTGATCTTCATCTTCAAAGAATACTGGAATATTTGGATAACATTGGAGAATTGGAAAATACTATTGTTATTGTAACGGCCGATAATGGCATGCCCTTTCCCCGTGCCAAGGCAAATAGCTATGAGTACGGTGTTCATGTTCCTTTTGCCGTTAGGTACCCCAAGGAATTTCCAGGAAATAGGGTTGTGGAAGATCCCATTGGTTTTATTGATTTGGCGCCGACAATTCTTGAGGTTACCAATACCTCCCCTAAAGGAATGCTCCCAATTACCGGAAAAAGTATACTGGAACTGTTGCTATCAAAGGAAAGAGGTGTATTGTCCAAAACGGAAAGAACGGCATATTCTGGGAGGGAACGCCACTCCTCGTCGAGATATTTGAATTGGGGCTACCCTCAAAGGTCTATTCGAAAAGGAGATTTTCTTTTTATTTGGAACATGAAACCCGACAGGTGGCCAGCAGGTGCTCCACAAAAATTTACAGAAAATGACACCACACAATTGCTTCCCATGCACGGACTGGATAAAAACAACACCTACATTAATGGCAGTGCCTATACCGATATAGATGATTGTCCTACAAAAGCCTATCTAATAGAAAATTACGGGGATGAATCCATTTTGCCCTATTTCGATTTAGCCGTAGATAAACGTCCAGAGTATGAACTTTACAATGTACAGCAAGATCCTTCTTGTTTAAAAAACTTATCGGGAACACCCTCATTCAAAAAGATTGAAGAGGCCCTGAAAACCGAACTATTGGGGGAACTCAAAAAATCCAATGACCCACGTATTGTAGGTCCCGATCCCGAAGTATTTGATAGTTACAAGCGATATTCCCCAATAAGAAAGTTCCCAAAACCAGATAATTTAAATTGACAGCGAATTCCAAGAACAATTAGGAAATAGGAATCTAGAACGCTGCACTTCTGGAACCTAGAAACTGGACCAATGTATATTTGCTCCTAACACATGGCTCCTGACCACTGCTTACTAAAAACTGTTTACTGTTCACTGAAAATTGTTCACTGAAAACCCTTGTCGATACAATTTTGCTCCAGTTCGTTATGCAAAATTACCTACCTGCCGGTAGGCAGGCCTGTCTAACGACAGCTAGACTCAAAGTGACGACTTTCAACTTTTAGATATTGAAGCATTGTTCATTGCGAATTGTAAATTGTTCACTGTACATTGTTTCGGCCGCTGACCACTGAATACTGATAACTAACAACCCAATACTTCGATTTGGACTCCGCTCAATCTCCGTAAATACCTAGTACATTAAACTTTGAACTTTAAAGATTTAGCCACTGATTACTGAAAACTGCCCCTAGGCCCTAGAACCCCCTTGTATAGGAAAGTATAACATACTGATGGGGTCTGGCGTGCTCGAATTCTGGGGAATTATGGCGCACCCCTACCCAATATTCGTTTCGCCCGTAACGGAATTGAAAATCGAAACCAGCGTATACTACGGTATTCTTGGAGTCGATCAACAAAACGGAATCATCGCCCAGGGCATTGCCTTCCAATAAGCCATTGTGTCCCACCACCCTATATCCAGCTCGAAGGGCAAAAAAAACTTCACTATCCGTAGATCCAATTTGATTGTGGGCTATACTGGAGGATAAAGGGTTTCTCTTTCCAAAATAAGCCACAAACTCCGGGTGAACGTAGATATCCCTGGTGCCAAATGCAAATTGGGACTGTGCCGCAATATGAATACTAAACGGGTTTGGCGCCAACTGCCATTCATACAGATATTTGGTGTACAGGTTGTAATGAACACTATTCTCCATTTCTCCTACCCAGGTCGGAGTTTCGGTTTTTATGACATAATGGTGGTACCACCTTTGTACTCTACCTGCTCCAGAGGCCTTGCCTGCTATTCCAAGAAGTAATTTTGCCTCTATCATATGGTTGCGCCCCACATAGGACCATCCAGACCTAAGCGCCGAAAATCCAACATAGGCACGGTCCAGTAGTTGAACGTCATCTGTCATAAGATATGAGGGCGTTATAATTTCCTGACCTATGGAAAAGCTAAGCTGTTCGTTCTGGGAATTAAAAATGCCCATTTCAAGTCGGTGTCTGTACGTTAAAAATAGCCCAGCCGTATAATACCGATCAGTCAGCAATATAAAATCATTGTCGTGCCGTAATCCAATCTGGTTGCGAAGAGTACTCCTATCAGCAATATTCATCTCTTGCTGTGCCATGGAAATAAAAGTCCCACCAACAAAACATATCAACAATGAGAGGTAGTTAGATAAGCCTTTGGAATAATTAGGCCACATTATATGTGGTTTAAAAACTAGGTTCAACTTAAGGGTGTTGTTTTAGCAGGGAAAAAGTACAAATAAATACCGAGACCAGTGGAGGGTATGTAACTTCTTTTGGCAACATCCATAGTACAGTTTTAATGAACAGAAACTGGACCGCTACGCTATTGGAACCAAGATATTGGACATTTTTTTTGTCTAGGCTCTAGCTTCTAGACTCTTGGCTCTTGGTTCTTGCCCATTGGCTCCTGTCCACTAACTGAACACTAAATTGTTAGCTGACTCCAAGAGAGATAAACGGATCAGAGACTGGACCGCTGCGCTTTTGGTATCTAGAAACTAGACTTTTTTTGTCTAGGCTCTATCTTCTAGACTCTTGGCTCCTGCCTACTGAATACTAAACACTGTTCAAAAACATCTCACCATTCTATAAGTTCCAAATCTATAGGTTCATCAAAGCCCTTCAGCAGCTTAGGACCTAGGGAGGTAAAGGAGACACCCTTACCAATGCAAAGATCCTTGACCACCTTGGCTGTTATAATTTGACCCGAATCGCCATAACTGCAGATACGGGCTACTAGATTCACCGTTGAGCCAAAAAGCGCATCACCATCCTGTACAGGTTCACCAGCTCCAATACCGATCCTTGCCTGGAGCAAAATCCCATCCTCTCGGGATTCATTGTATTTGGATAATTGTCGCTGGATTTCCACCGCACAGACTGAAGCAGTATAGGCCGATCTAAAACTTGTCAGAAATCCATCTCCCGCCCTATCCACTTCGCGTCCTCCGTGATCTACAAGTGCCTTGCGGACTACATCCCGATATCTATGTACCAAGTCCAGGGCCTTGGCATCGCCCAAAGCTTTGGTAATATCTGTGGAACTCACCATATCAATAAACATAATTGCCCTAAATGGACTCTCGGTCATGGGTTTACCGTCCTCTTTTTCGGGATCGATAACCCGGCCAAGAAATTGGGCTACGGCCGAACTGTCCACTTCAATAATTTGGTTGGGTATAAGACCGTGAGCTTCTTTATGCATCCCTCGAACGGCAGCAGCCGATGGGGCTTCAATAAGACAAAAAGCCACGCCCTTTTCCTCATCATGCCAATAGGTCAGTGCCTTGCAATGGTGCCTTGATTGAATTTTCATGTCTTCATGATGAGCTTTGGCCACCTCTTCAGGAGTGGCTCCTTCAATATAATGTCGATCCATGAATAGTGGCATAATTTCTCAGTTTTAGGTCGGGGGGGAAATTGGTCAACGCTGGGCAAAAGTACACGTACAGTGACTCATCATAGGTCATATTTATATGACAACCAGCCTCCTAAAGATACCAAATTATTGGTTATAAAATTTGAAAAAGGAGCAAATCATCCACAATGGCCTTACAAAATGTCGGTTGAGGCCATCCTTGTAAAGATTTAAGAGCAAGGGGATAGTGCAATATAAATGTATTGGAGATAGAACCCTTGCTAATAGAGCCTAGAAACTGGACTCTTTTTTGTCTAGGCTCATAGCTCTGAACACTGATTACTGTCATCTGACTACTTAAAACTGCTTACTGACTACTAACTCTTAGCTTGAACACTGAACACTGAACACTGAACACTGTTTACTGTTTACTGTATACTACTTACTAACTATAAGACTTCAAACCCAAACCAACTTTTTGCAGTGCTAATAGCTCTATATCCAAAGTTTGGGGATTTTTTGATATATTAGTTAAACCAAGTTCTATGAACCTTGACCCATTCATTTTGAACGCCCTTATTAAGCCCGGAAGTCTTATCAAACAATAAATTATAAAACTATGAAAAATGTAAACCCAGTGGTTTGGTTCGAAATTTATGTCGATGACTTAGATCGGGCCAAAAAATTTTACGAAACCGTATTTCAACTTGAACTTAATGAAATGCCCATGCCAGCTTCTGCCGAAGACAGTATGAAAATGCTATTTTTTCCGGCCAATATGGAATCCAAGAACAGTGCCTCCGGAGCCTTGGTCAAAATGGATGGATTTAAAGCCGGCAACAACAGTACAATTGTATATTTCATGAGCGAGGATTGTAGTATGGAAGAATCGAGGGTTAAAGCTGCAGGTGGAAAAGTAGTTAAGTCCAAAGTTTCCCTGGGCGATTATGGGGCTATGGTTCTGGCTTGCGATACCGAAGGTAATATGATCGGCATACACTCCATGAAGTAGGACTTTCGGCAAAGTGGTAAGTGCAATGCTTTCCAGAAGTACACTGCTACCTTGACCAACTGCAATCCGGATAATACCAATACGTAGAAAAGGGAAGAAGCCTCTGCCTCTCCCCTTTTGTATATGATAAAATTTATTTTTTATGCTGGCATATCCGGTAACTTCCAACCGTCCCTATAGGTATGTTTTATCAATTCGGCAGCAAACTCGCTTGCAGAATATGGTTCTGTCCATTCCTTTTCAAATTTTGGACGTCCGTCCTTCATTACAAAATTGTCACGGATTACAGTCTTTATAGTCTCATCCTGCCCTATATTGGTAAATCTCATATTCTCCCCATCCCAGTTCAAAATTTTATTCAAGGATTGCAACCTTACCGCTAGTACTCCCATAACGACCATTTCGTTAAAGGGACCGGCTTCTGAAAAATCGGAGGTACAGGGTTTGCGATTATCCGGATTTTCCTTACAGGCCCTTACCCAATCCATTTCATGTGCCCCTTTGCCCCAGTCGAGTCCCATCTCCTTTTCTACACGGCGCTCGGTCTCAGCAACTTTGGGCATGTCCCTACCCAATATTTCCGGATCCAGCCCATAACATCCAGCATGTATAATACCTTTGGTACCATAAAAGAATGTACCACCTCCAGACTTATTAGGATTTTTGCCACTAGGCCAATTGGCAGGTAGATCTGGTTTAATACCCCCGTCATACCAGTTCACCTCTACTTCCGGCAATTTTATCTTGCCTTTTCTTCCACGTTCGGGGAAGGTCATTTGCACGGACTGAGCCGTTGGGGCACTGTCCTTCAAGAGTAGGGAGGAACTTCCCTGAACTTTGGTTGGATAGCCCAATTTTAGGGCCTCAAATACGGGATGTAGAATATGGCAGGCCATATCCCCCAATGCCCCCGTACCGTAATTCCACCATCCTCGCCAGTTCCATGGGTGGTACACTTGATTGTAGGGTATCAACTCAGCAGGGCCTGTAAACAGGTCCCAATCCAAAGTATCGGGGACCCATTGTCCTTGGACAGGGGGATTCACTCCCTGTGGCCAAATGGGCCTATCCGTAAAGGATTCCACCTTGGTGATATCCCCTATGGCACCACTCCAAATTAATTCGCAGGTTTTGGCCACTCCCTCTCCAGATGCCCCTTGGTTCCCCATCTGGGTGGCCACATTATGCTGCTTGGCCAATTTGGTCAGTAATCTGGATTCATAAACGGAATGGGTAAGCGGTTTTTGCACATAAACGTGTTTTCCACGGACCATGGCATCGGCAGCCACAATAGCATGGGTATGATCGGCCGTAGCTACCAGAACAGCATCAAAGTCGTTGCCCATCTCATCATACATCACTCTAAAATCCTTGTATTTCTTCGCTTTAGGAAAGTGATCAAAACAATTCTTTGCATATTTCCAATCCACATCACACAATCCAACAATATTTTCGCCCTGTAAATTTCTAAGGTTGCCAAACCCCATGCTTCCTACTCCTACCCCAACTATATTCAGTTTATCACTGGGCGCTTTATGCCCTAATCCCGAAATAACATTACTCGGGAGAATGGTAATTCCGGCAGCGGCAACGCCTGTTTTACTAATAAAAGATCTTCGTGTGATTGGTAAGGGTTTGTTTGATTCTTTTTTCATTATTAAGATTGATTTTTTGGATTTGCAATAGATTTGATTTGCACTTTATACTCCTTAAAATTCGTAAAAAAATTGGTAATTAGAGGGCAATATGGAAAATTTGCCTTTAAATTAATTTGAATTTTACTTAGTTTACGTCCAAATATCAATATTCTACCATGTCCAAAACCCTTTACCGAGTCTATGTTGTGGAATTATCCAAACGTGTATTTACAGAGAATGCGAAGTTTAGGGCTGCCAATCCCCAATTTAACGGAGTATTGGAATGCCTTTATGTGGGTATGACCTCCAAAACCCCCAAGGAGCGATTTGAACAGCACAAGACCGGATATAGAAACAAGAAGGGGCATAAATTATCGTCCAACATTGTGGAGAAATACGGGCTTTATCTAAGGCCTAGCCTATACAATCATATAGATCCTGTTCTGACCAGAGCGGAAGCTTTGGAAATAGAGGAAGGCTTGGCCTTGGAATTAAGGAGGGAGCGATATGCTGTCTGGTATAATTGAGTAGGTATAGATACTGAACAAAATTTCCTAAATTTAACCAAGACCTAATTTTTCATGATAAAAAACATCCTTGTCCTATTTGCCCTTAATCTTTTTTTATTTGGCCATGCACAAATATTGAAAAAGGAAATACCCGATAAATTGCTGGTGCTCACTTTTGATGATGCCCCGGCGAGTCAGTATGCGGTGGTGGCCCCTCTTTTGAAGGAATACGGTTTTGGAGCTACATTTTTTGTATGCGAGTTTCCTCCAAATTATAAGGACAGCACCCTGTATATGAATTGGCGACAGATAAAAGCATTGGACAAAATGGGCTTTGAAGTGGCCAATCATACCCATACCCATGCCAATGTTAGCAAGCTCTCCCAATCACAATTTAATGCAGAGTTGGAATATATAGAAAATAAATGTGATTCCCTGGGGATAACCCCGCCACAAAACTTTGCCTATCCCGGTTACGGACTAAATGCCGATGTACTTAAGTTTTTGGAAGAAAAAAGTTACCGTTTTGCCAGGGCCGGGGGCAGCAGGGCATACGACCCTTTAACAGACCATCCATTTTTAATCCCTAGTTGGGCGACCAATGCGGGTAATAAAAGTGAAATTAAAGCCGCTATGGGCGAAGCCAAAAACGGCAAGATCACAGTGCTTACCCTGCACGGCGTACCGGATGTGGAACATCCATGGGTAAATACACCGCCAAACTTATTCAAAGAATATCTGCAGTATTTATCAGATCACGATTTTAAGGTGGTTTCCCTTAGGGATTTACTGGCCTATATTGACACAGAGGAGGCCATGAAAACCATTGTCCCTAATTTGACCATGCCACTTAAGAACTAAAGAATTGGTATAAGTACTTTTCTAAAACCTAATTCCTTCCAAAAAAAATAAGGATAATAAGAACATTGTCCCTTTTTAATTGGTCCTGAACCCACCTAAGGAAGCGATGTTCATTTTCCGCTCTAATGCTCATTTTCCTGAGGATAGTTCAAGGGATTTCACTATATTTCAGTATAATAAAACCAACGCTCCTACCCTCCCCCTGCACAAGCTGAACTTCTTGGCAAGGCATCCGGTGGCCCTAAAAAAATGAAATGGATACGCTAAGTAAGTTATTGGACTTTAATCTGATCAGTATTGGGGATTATAAAATAAAAGTATACACCCTGGTTATAATTCTATTAATAATTCTAATTACAAGGGTAATATTGAAGCTCATAAAATCGGCGCTATTTCGGCGCTATAAGGGGTTGCACCTGGATAAGGGAAACACTTATGCCCTATATCAAATCATTAAATATGTTATATGGGTAATTGCCTTTGGCTTTATATTGGAATCCGTGGGCATCAAGGTCACCATTTTAATTGCCGGCTCCGCTGCACTATTGGTGGGTGTGGGATTGGGCCTGCAACAAACCTTCAACGATGTAATCTCTGGCATAATATTACTTTCGGAGAAATCGATCAAAATCAACGACGTCCTTGAAATAGATGGCGATATAGTGGAAATACAGGAAATTGGATTGAGAACTTCGCGGGGACTTAACAGAAACGATATTTCCATAATTATACCAAATTCATTGATAACTACAAATAAGGTCATCAATTGGAGTCACCAGAAGAAAAAAACCCGTTTCAAAATAGGTGTTGGAGTGGCCTATGGTAGTGATGTTGATCTTGTTGTCAGAATACTGGAGGAAAGTGTTTTGGAACATCCTGATTTTGATGATAGCAAAATGATAGAGGGACGCTTTGTAAATTTCGGCAATTCCTCCTTGGATTTTGAGGTGCTGTTTTTTAGCGAAAACGTATTTAGAATCGAGAAGGTGAAAAGTGATATCCGAAAGATCATCAACCGGAAATTCAGTGAAAACAAGATTGTAATACCCTTTCCGCAAATGGACCTTCACTTTAAGTCGGGCCATACAGAAATAATCCCTAAAAATGAACAGCCAGGTTCTAAAAAATGAACCCAATCAACATAGAACGATGTGATCAACAAAAAAATAAAAATGGCAAGATTCTTAAAAAAATCAAAGGAGGAAATAGGGACTTCACCTGATGAACTTATCTTCCGTGGAGATAAGAAAATTAATGAAGTACTGCTTAGAATAATAGATTTTGATGCCAATAGCCTGGCCGAAGAAACCATAAAGACGGTAAAGGAGGTATTAAAATATCAGGAAAAGGACACGGTTACCTGGTTTAATATAGACGGACTCCACAATACCGAAATTATTGAGGGCATTGCTAATGAATTCAATTTTGACCGTATGGTCTTGGCAGATGTAATGAACACCCAGGCAAGACCAACGATTAAGGAATACGACAACTGCATTTATATCTCCATAAAAATGTTGCAACAAGCCCCCAATTCCGATACCATAAATGTTGAAAACCTGAGTTTGATATTGACCGAATCGATTTTGATTTCCTTTCAGGAAACCAAAGGGGACGTCTTTGAACCAGTTAGGGAACGGATCCGAAAACAGAAAAGAAGAATTAGGAACGGCGGTACGGATTACCTCTTATTTGCCCTGTTGGATATTGTAATTGATAACTACATCTACATTATTGGCGTATTGGGGGAAAAAATTGAAATGCTGGAAGAAAGTCTGCTCTTGGAACCAAGGCAGGAGATTATTGGGGAAATCAACTCCTACAAACGGGAATTGAATTTTCTGAGAAAGAATATCAAACCAGCCAAGGAAGTGATATTGAACCTTGCAAAAATGGAATCGGATTTTATTACGGAAAGTACGGAAATGCATTTTAAGGAGCTACAGGACAACATAAATCACGCCAGCGACTCTTCGGATAGCTATAGGGAAATACTGTCCGACCATTGAACATCTATCACACCACCATTAGTAGCAAGCTGAACGACATCATGAAATTTCTGACTGTATTTTCCGTGATTTTTATTCCGCTGACCTTTATTGCCGGTATTTACGGGACCAACTTTGATGTTGTGCCGGAACTTCATTATAAATACAGTTATTTTATTATGTGGGGGGTAATTATCGTCATTGCCATTGGAATGTTGATCTATTTTAGAAAGAAGAAATGGTTGTAGAAACACAAAATAATATAATACGAAGCGGCTTTATTTTCTTAGGAATTCTGATGATAAACTATGCCCATGGACAAGATCTAAATAAACACCTATGGAAAAATAGGGTCCTACTAATCATGTCCCAAAATGAGAATTCCAAGGAATATCAGGATCAAATTGCCGAATTTTATAAATTTCCAAGAGAACTTAAGGAAAGAAAAATGCTGATCTATCATGTTTTGCCTCAGCGTTATACCTTAATCAAGGATCCTGTTGATCCCGAACAAAATGAATGGGTTTCCTCCTCTGCCCTATTCGATAAATTTGCTGGAAAAAATGTGGATTTCAAAGTAGTATTGATTGGACTGGATGGCGGCAATAAACTTGAAAAAAACGGATTGCTTTCCGCTGAAGAACTTTTTGGACCATAGACTCCATGCCAATGAGAAGGGCGGAATTGAACAAAAAAAGGAATAGATAGACTTAAAAATTGG